>JBNKNN010000170.1:0-25473 GCA_050293865.1 Hydrogenophaga sp.
TAGTAGGTGCCGCCCTTGACGGTCGCGTCGTTGCAGACGATCACGCAATCGACGCCGCTCACTCGCCCCACGCCAGCAATCACGCCCGCGCAGGGTGCCGCGCCGTCGTACATGCCGTGAGCTGCCAGCGGAGAGAACTCCAGAAACGGCGTACCAGGGTCCAGCAGCATCTGCACGCGGTCGCGCGGCAACAATTTGCCCCGGGCCAGGTGTTTCTGGCGCGAGGCCTCGCCGCCGCCCAGGCTGGCCTTGGCCACCTGTGTCCGCAAATCCTCCACCACTGCCTTCATGGCATCGGCATTGGCCTTGAACTCGGCCGACCGGGGGTTGAGGTGTGTCTCCAGTGTTGTCATGGCGTGCGTCTCTTGTCCGCCTCATGCGGGATGCAATGAGGCCAAACCCCAGCATAACGGCTTCACCGGTACGCGACAGGTCACTTTGGTTGCAAATCGTGCCAACAATTGGGAAAATTTGGCAGTTAGAAGAAGAGCGATCAAAGCCCTCCTATCCTTCAAAATCAAGATGTCATCGCCTGCCAAACGTGCTCCCATTCGTGCCACGCCTATGGCATTTGCCCGCGCCATCGCCATGGCCTACGCAGCGCGACGAATGGACCCGGGCAACGCCCTGGCAGCTGCAGAACTGACACCGGCAGACCTGAAACAGGCCGACGCGCGAATGACCGCCCATCAGATGGAAGCGCTGTCCGATGCCGCCATGCGCGAGCTGAACGACGAAGCCTTGGGCTGGTTTGAGCGGCCCTTGCCCTGGGGCAGCTACGGCATGCTGGCGCGGGCTTCTCTTTCCTCACCCACGCTGGGGCTGGCCATTCAGCGCTGGTGCCGCCACCATGCCCTGTTGGCCAGCGGCATCACCCTCTCACTGAACACCCGCGGCGAGCTCGCCACGATTGAGCTGACGGAGCACCGCCCCCCTGGATCTGGCGGTGCGTTGCGCGAGTTCTGCCACGTTTCTTTGCTGCGCAACGTGCTCGGCTTGTCGTGCTGGTATGTGGATTCCCGCATTCCGTTGCGAGGCGCGCAGATGGCATTTGCTCCACCGCCACATGCTGATGCGTACAGCGTGCTCTTCGACGGACCCACGCGGTTCAACGCCAGCCACAGCGCCGTCAGTTTCGACGCCGCCTACCTGGAACTGCCCATTCGCCGGGACGAAGCCGCCATGCGGCAAATGCTCCAACACGCCCTGCCTCTGACCGTGCACCTCTACCGGCGCGACCGCTTGCTCGTACAGCGCGTGCGCCAAGCCTTGCGCGACCAGGCAGCGCAAACCCACAATGCGGACAATACCGCTGCCCTATTGGGCACATCGGTACGCACCCTGCATCGGCGGTTGAAGGAGGAAGGCGCCAGCCTCCAAGGACTGAAAGACGAAGTGCGCCGCGAGCGCGCCATCGAGCTACTGCAACGCACCAAGCGCCCCATCAAGCAGATCGCCCAAGAGGTGGGCTTTCAGAACGAGAAGAGCTTCTCGCGGGCGCTCAAGGAATGGACGGGTAGGTCACCGGGGGAATGGCGACAGTGATGCAATGAACCGGCCGCAGGGCTGGAGCTTTACTTCCCGATCTGCGTCAGCGCCGCCTGCAAACCCGTCAGGCCACCCACTCGCTGGTCGTTGATGAAGATCTGGGGCATCTGCCGCACCGAGGGGCCGCACTTGGCGTAAAAGGCCAGGCGCTCTTCCTCGTCGTCGATTTTGATTTCTTCAAAGTCCAGCGATTTGGACTTGAGCAGCATCTTGGCCGAATCGCACTGCGGGCAGGCGGACTTGGAGTAAACGACGATTTTCAGGTTCATGGTGGAAGTTTAGCGGTTCGCCATGGCCTCGCTGAGTTCGTCCATGTGGTGGAAAATCCGCGCCACCTGCAGGCCTTCAAACGCCCGCCCATGGCCCGCAGGGCAATAGCCCCACACGGTAGCACCGGCATCGATCCCGGAACGAACGCCCGTGGCGGTGTCTTCAATCACGAGGCAGTGCTGAGGCGATATTCCCAGGTGATCGGCTGCCGCCAGGTACACGTCGGGCGCCGGTTTGGAGCGCGGCAGGTCGTGACCACTGAAAACCGCGCTGCCGAAGTACGGACTCATGCCCGCCATGTCCAGTTGCATGAGCACTTTGGCCTTGTCGGCGCCTGACGCGCAAGCGATGCGGCCACCCGTGTGGTGGTGGGCCGCCTTCACCGCCTCCAGCGCGCCCTCCATGGCCTTGAGTTCGGCACGCAAGCGGTCGTCGCGCCGCGCGTAAAAAGCCGCCATCCATTCATCGGTGAGCGGCTTCCCGGTTTCCGCTTCGATGCGCACGCGCTCATCGCGCACGGCCTTGCCAATGAAGATGCGCTCGCAATCGGGCTGGCTCAGCGCCCAGCCTGCTTCGTTGAGCATCTGGCACAGCACGCCGTTGGTGATGGGTTCGCTGTCGACCAGCACGCCGTCGCAATCAAACAGCACCGCTTCGAACTTCATGGATAGAAAGGCCCTGACTTGCCAGAATGGCTGAGTGGTTGAATGGTTGACTGAAGCTGATCAGTCTAGCCCAAGGCCCCATCTCCACTTGCCTGCCGAGGCAAATGCCGCGTGGCGATGGTTTCAGGTTGCCTCAGCCAGTGACGTCGCCGTCCACGTAAAACCAGCGCACCACGCCGTTGGCATCTGGCTCGCGCACAAAGCGGCTGAGCTCTTCCATGCGCTGCGCTTTGCCCCCGCCTTGGCCACCCTGCTTGTAGCGGGCCACAAAGCGCACCTCTGCCACGTTCTCGCCCGTCGTCGCATGGTGCTTCACGGAGAGGCCCAACCACTGTACGGACGGGTCCGGGTCCACCGAAGGCGGGCGTGTGCTGCCGTGCCAGGTCGCGAGCAGGTAGTCGCTCAGGCCGAGCACGTAAGCGCTGTAGCGGGAGCGCATGAGCGACTCCGCATTTGGTGCAGGCAAGGCTCCCTCTTGCGAGTGATACCGGCCGCAGCAATCATCCAGCGCGAGCGCACGTCCACCGCGCCCTGCGGTCTTGCCGCAGGGGCACGCTTTGCCTGCAGCGCTCATGCCGCCATCGGGCGGCGTTGTGAACTGCGGGCCCGGTGGGACTGCAGCGTTTCGGTGGGTGCGCCGGCCTTGGCCCAGGCGGCAAAACCTCCATCCATATGCGCCACATTGGTCATGCCCATGTCCTGCAGCGTCTTGGCGGCCAGGGCGCTGCGCCATCCCGCTCCACAATACAGAACGTACTCTTTGCTTTCGTCGCCAAATGCAGGCTTGTAATAGGGCGAGTCAGGGTCAAACCAGAATTCGATCATGCCGCGCGGTGCCAGCAGGGAACCAGGCACAGTGCCCTCCCGCTCCAGTTCGCGAATATCCCGAATGTCGACAAGTTGCAGCTTGGGGTCGGCGTGCAGGCGCGCCCGTACCTGTCCCACGGTATAGGTGGTGACTTGCGCATTGGCTTCATCCACCAGCGCTCGGAAGCCTTTGGTGATTGGCATGTTTTGCTCCTCTACGTCTTTTTATTGAGATTCAGCCTGGCGCGTTCGCTTGGCCCGCGATCTGACAATCCAAAAGTAGAACTGTCCTGCCTCAATGGTAGACCCACCATGCTTACAGGAGCCATACCCTTATTCCTTCAAAGCCTGCGTACTTTCCCTCAGTGCTAAGGTCCTACTCACGTACTCCACGCGGTATAAAAAGAACATCTCAGTCACCACAAGAAGAGGTCGCGAACCATGCCTGCGCACGATCTATCGAATTTTCCCATCACCCTCAAGTGGCCAGCCAAGCACCCCGACCGCCTTCAGCTGTATTCGCTGAACACGCCCAACGGCGTCAAGGTCTCGATCATGCTGGAAGAAACGGGTCTGCCCTACGAACCACACTTGATCTCTTTCGGTACCGATGACCAGAAATCACCCGAGTTTCTCTCGCTCAACCCGAACAACAAGATTCCGGCCATTCTTGATCCGAATGGGCCAAGCGGTCAGCCCATGCCCTTGTTCGAGTCTGGCGCCATCCTGATCTATCTGGCTGACAAGACAGGCATGTTGCTGGCGAAGGACGGCACCGAGCGATACGAAACCTTGCAATGGCTCATGTTCCAGATGGGTGGCATCGGCCCCATGTTTGGTCAACTGGGCTTCTTCCACAAGTTCGCTGGTAAAGAGTACGAAGATAAACGCCCTCGCGACCGCTACGCAGCCGAATCCCGTCGGCTACTGAGCGTACTCGAAGCGCAGATGGCCAAGGATGAGCGCCCCTGGATCATGGGCGAAGACTACAGCATCGCCGACATCGCCATCTGGCCCTGGGTGCGCGTGCTGGTGAACTTCTACCAGGCGGGCGATCTGGTGGGGTTTGAGGATTCTCCTCATGTGGCGAGGGTAGTGAAGGCATTTGAGGCGCGGCCGGCAGTGGAGAGAGGGTTGGTGATTCCTTCTATGCCGAAGTGATCTCTCTTCTGCCTCGGCAGACAACGCTTGCTTCCTGGGAAATGTTGCCTCCGGCAGGGCGCATTTTCTTTCGAGTTTTTCCTGTTCCCCCCTATCCCCCCACCCCCCTTTCCACCCCGCCGGGCGGAAAGGGGGAGCTCTCATTTGGCTTCTGGTCGCCGACTCGGCTTCTACGGCTCGATGCGCCGCCACCGTGATTGGGGTACATGCATTTCGCGGAGGCTGTCGCAGGAGCCTCGGCATTGGTCTTCGCTCCCACGGCGCCCAGCTGACTTTGCCGCTTCGCGGCTTGTCAGTTGGGCGCTTGCTTCGCGCGTCGCAAATCTACTGGAAGTTGTGTGTCTCGCCAGCAGCGTGCCAACGAGCCGCGCAGCGGCAAGGTTGACAGGCTGCCGGGGGTACACCATGAGTAGGCGAAGCCTCTACGACAGCTGTGGAGCAACCGTGGCGAGCAAGCAGCAGTGGCAACCTCCCGCCAGTAGCCACCCGTCCGACACGCAGAAGCCGAATGTTTAAAGGCTCCCCTTTCCGCCCCGGCGGGGTGGAAAGGGGCGGGGGGGGATAGGGGGGGGGGGAGAAAAGGAAGAATGAAATAGAAAAACGCCTGTCGCTGGCAAACACCCTCTAACCCAGGTTTTCACCCCGCCAGTCCGGGTTCCCCGTCCCGTACGCAACGTCCCCCAGTGGGACTGAGGTCCGCGGCTCCAAGCCTGCCTGCGCAGGCTTGGACGGACCGAAGAGGCCTGGCCTCTGGCTTGGCCACGTGGGCGCGAAGCGCCGGAGGGTTCGTCCTTACTTCCTCCAGAAGGCCCCGGTAAAGAGAACGAGCACGGAGAGCAATTCCAGCCGGCCCAGCAGCATGGCCAGCGATAAGACGGCGATCTGGAATTCACTGAGCACGCCGTAGTTGCTGGCTGGCCCCACGGCCCCCAGGCCCGGACCAATGTTGTTCACGGTCGCCACCACGGAGGAAAACGCTGTCACGATGTCCATGCCGGTGAGCATCATCACCATGGTCAGGAACATGGTCACGGCGCCGTAGATCAGCATGAAGCCGAAGGTGGCAGTCAAAACAGATACGGGCAGAGTCTGGCCACCCAGCGTGACCGGATTGACCACGCGAGGGTGAATGATGCGCACCAGTTCGCGTCGGGCTTGCTTGACCAGCAACACCATGCGAACCATCTTGATCCCACCACCCGTCGAGCCAGCGCAGGACACAAAGCAGCCCAGGAACATCAGCAGCACCGGCGCAAATACCGGCCACAACGCATAGTCAGTCGAGGCATAGCCGGTGGTAGTGGCCAGCGACAACACATGAAACGCGCTGGAGCGAATGGCATCAAACGGGTGCTCATATACGTCATGGGCAATCAACAAAATTGACACCAGAACGATGGAGGCGATAAGCACCCATACATAGGTCTGAATCTCACGGTCTCGCACGACTGGCATCACAGAGCGGCTGCGAATGACGATGAAATACCGCAAAAAATTGATCCCGGCCAAGGCCATAAAGACCGTCGCCACAATCTCCACCGCCGCCGAATCGAAATGCCCGATGCTTGCATCATGCGATGAGAATCCTCCCAGGCCCATGGTCGTGCACATGTGCATGAACGCGTCGGCCCAACTCATGCCCGCCCAGCGGTAGGCGAACAGACATGCGACCGAAAAGCCAAAGTACACGGTCCACAGGCCTCGTGCTGTTTCTGAGATGCGAGGCGTGAACTTCGCGTCCTTCATCGGCCCTGGTGTTTCTGCCTTGTACAGCTGGTAGCCTCCCAGGCCCAGCATTGGGAGAACAGCCACCACCAGCAGCATGATCCCCAGTCCGCCCACCAGTTGCAGGAAACAACGCCATACATTGACCGACACCGGCAAATCATCCAGGCCACTCAGAGCCGTGGCGCCGGTGGCCGTGAGAGCACTCATGGCCTCGAAATAGGCCCGCGTCCAGGTGATGTCGGGCACGGTGAACATCAACGGTATCGCAGCGAAGGCCGGCAGGATCAACCACACCAGATTGACCAGCAAGAATCCATCCTTGGCCTGCAGCTCTCGTGTGTGCTTGCGCGAGACCAGCCACAGCATCCATCCCGTGAATGCCGTCAACCCTCCTGCGCCTTCCCAGATATAGCGATAGCGTTCATGGTCCTCGCTCCACGCCCAGCCCAGTGGAACCAGAAACACCAGTGAGAAGGCGAACAGCACACGTGAGAACACGTTGAGCACTGGCATCCAGGTATACAAAGCAATGCTCCGTTTTGGTTTTCCTCTTGAGCAAGCGCCCAAGGTCAGTCGGCCACACCAGCGGCCGTCGAAATCACTTGCGCCAGAAGCCCGGCGTGAAGATCACAAGAAAGGAAATCATCTCCAACCGTCCAAGCAACATGGCCACGCAACAGATCCAGGATTGAAAGGCGGTGATCCCCGCATAGTTGCCCGCAGGGCCAATCTCGTTCAGACCAGGTCCCATGTTGTTCACACAGGCTACCACCGCGCTGAAAGCTGTGTCGAACTCCATGTCGGTCAAGAGCAGCACCATGGTCAGCGAGGTGATGGTACCGCCGTAAATCAGCATGAAGCCCAACACTGACGAAATGGTGCTGCCTTCCACCAAGTGCCCCCCCAAAGTGACGGGAATCACCGCGCGAGGATGGACCAGGCGCTTCATCTCGCGGCGGGCCTGCTTGAACAAGATCACCATCCTTGCCATCTTGATGCCGGCGCCGGTCGATCCGGCACTGGTCGCCACGCCAGACAGCATGATCATGAAGATCGGCGCGAACACGGGCCAAAGCGTGTAATCCACTGTCGAAAACCCGGTCGTGGAAGCAATCGAGATCACGTTGAAGAGCGAAACACGCAGGGTTTCCCACGGGTCCTCCATGGCGCCCTTGGCCAACAACAGAATGGCCACTGCAACACTGGCGCCGATGAGCAAACCGATGGTCGAGCGCCACTCCGCGTCTTGCCAGATGCGCATGGGCTGGCGCTTGGTGATGGCCACGAAATACAGCGCAAAATTGCAACTGGCGAGCAGCATGAACGCGATGGCGATCCATTCCAGCGTGGCAGACTGGAAGTAGGCAAAGTTCGCATCGTGGGACGACAGCCCCCCGAGACTGAGCGTGGCGAACATATGAGTGACCGCATCCAGCGGTGTCATGCCCCCCCACCAATAGGCGAGAGCGCAGGCCACCGACAGCCCTGCATACACTGACCACAATCCCTTGGCTGTTTCGGTGATGCGCGGCGTCAGTTTGTTGTCCTTCATGGGTCCGGTGGCCTCTGCCCGAAAGATAGAGCTGCTACCAGCGCCCAGCATGGGCAGAATGGCCACGGCCAACACAAGAATACCCATGCCACCCAGCCACTGCAGCATGCAACGCCACAGGTTGATCGAGCCTGGCAACGTATCCAGACCGGTCAGCACCGTTGCGCCTGTGGTGGTCAAACCTGAGACCGCTTCGAAATAAGCTTGGGTAAAGGTCAGTGGCATGTCCTGCTGGCGAAAAAAAGCCAGCAATGGCAACGCCGCGAACACCGGCAACAAAGACCATGCCATCCCCACCAGCAAGATGCCATCGCGGTTTTGCAGATCGATCTTGCCGTTGCCTCGCCCCAGGCCAAAGCGGAACAAAACCCCTACGCCAAAGGTCACAACCATGGCCAGAGGAAATGCACGCTCGGCACCGTCATGGATGAGCAGGGAAACGCCCATGGGCACCGCCATGGTCAGGGCAAAAACCATGACGATGGCGCCCAGCAGAGGCATCACGCGCCTAACGGGAGTAAAGCGACTGGACATGCTCGTCCTGGATACGGCCTTGATCAGCCGAAGAAGGTAGCGCTCACAGTGAAAAGCTTCTCCACATCTTTCACGTGCCGTTTGTTCGGGATGAAGATGATGATGTGGTCGTCAGCCTCGATCAGGGTGTCATGATGCGGCATCATCACCTCCGTCGCCTTGTCTTTGCCCCTGACGATGGCGCCAATGCGTGCACCGGGAGGCAGATCAATCTCCTCCACCCTCCGCCCCACCAGCTTGGACGTTTTCACGTCGCCGCGCGCAATCCCTTCCAGGGCTTCCGCCGCTCCGTGTCGCAAGCTGTGAACCGCCGCCACGTCACCGCGGCGCAAGTGCGCCAGCAGTTCGCCAATGACTGTCTGAGAAGGAGAGATGGCAATATCGATGGTGCTGCCTTGCATCATGTCAGCGTAAGCGCGTCGGTTGATCAACGCCATCACCCGGTTGGCCCCCATCCGCTTGGCCAACATGGCCGACATGATGTTGTCCTCGTCGTCGCTGGTCAGAGACAGGAACATGTCCATCTCGCCCACGTTCTCCTCAAGCAACAGGTCTTCGTCTGCGCCATCTCCGTGGAGAATCAGCATGCTCGAGGGCAACTGGCTGGCCAGGTACTCGCAGCGCTCGCGGTCCTGCTCGATGATCTTCACCTCGCACTGGCCTACCAGGCTGCGCGCCAAACGCAAGCCCACCTTGCCTCCTCCCGCGATCATCACGCGCTGCACCGGCTTGTCCACGTTGTGGATGGCGCTAAGTACGGCGCGGATCTTGCGCACATCGGCCAGCACGAATATCTCATCGCCCGGCAAGATGCGCGTGTTGGGCTTGGCCTCCATCTCTGTGTCCAACCGGTAGAGCGCCACCACCCGCATCTCTGCGTGGGGGAAACGATCCTTGAGCTCGCCGATGGTGTGGCCCACCACGGCGCCACCAGCAGACGCGCGCACCACGATCAGACAGGCGCGTTGTTGCGAGAACTCGACCACCTGCAGCGCTTCCGGAAAGCTGATGAGCTGGCGAATGTAGCGCGTGACGGACTCTTCCGGACAGATCACGTTGTCAACAGAGAAGCCGGACTTGCTCAGCAGCTCATCGCCTTCGTTGAACTCGGGCGAACGCAGGCGAGCGACCGTGGTCGGCACATTGAACAGGTCATGCGCGATCTTGCACACCACCAGGTTCGACTCGTCGGCTGCAGCGCAGGCAATCATCATGTCCGCATCGCGTGCACCCGCTTCCCTGAGCACCGACGGTTGAATACCGTTGCCCACCACGCCTCTCAGGTCCAAGCGCTCTTCCAGCAGTCTCAGGCGTTGAGGATCATGGTCAATGACCGTGATGTCGTTTTGCTCGGATACCAGACTCTCGGCCACGCTTTCGCCAACCCGGCCTGCACCCAGAATGATGATCTTCATGGAGCGGAATCATACGCCTGACTGCCCGGCTACGGGGAGCCCTCAGGCAATCGCGCGCTGGATCAGGATTTTCTGCACATCGGACGTGCCTTCATAGATTTGGCACACCCTCACATCCCGGTAAATCCGTTCCACGGGGAAGTCGCTCACATAGCCATATCCGCCATGCACCTGAATGGCGTCACTGCAAACCCTTTCGGCCATTTCGCTGGCGAAAAGCTTGGCCATGGCCGCTTCTTTCAAGCAAGGCTCACCGGCATCTCGAAGGGCTGCCGCGTGGTGAACCATGGCTCGGGCCACCTCGATTTGCGTCGCCATTTCCGCCAGGCGAAAACCCACCGCCTGGTGCTGGAAGATGGGCTGCCCGAAGCTCTCCCTCTCCTTGGCGTACTGCAAAGCGCATTCGTAGGCGCTGCGGGCCATGCCCACGCTCTGCGCCGCAATGCCAATGCGTCCGCCTTCCAGGGCTGACAGCGCAATCTTGTAACCTTCACCCTCCTCGCCAATGCGGTAGCGTGCTGGAATGCGACAGTTGTCAAACCGGATCTGCGCCGTGTCACTGGAATGCTGGCCGAGTTTGTCCTCCAGGCGGTCCACGATGTAACCAGGGCTCTCTGTTGGCACCAAAAAGGCACTCATGCCCCGCTTGCCCGCGGCCTTGTCCGTCACGGCGATCACGATCGCCACATCACCATTCTGACCGCTGGTAATGAACTGTTTTGTCCCATTGATCACATAGTCATCACCTTGCAACACGGCGGTGGTCCGAAGCGCCGATGCATCCGAGCCCACATGCGGCTCGGTCAGGCAAAAGGCGCCCAACAGTTGTCCCTGCGCCAGCGGACGCAGCCATTCTTCCTGCTGCTTTGCGTTACCGTAGCGCATGAGGATGGCGTTGACCGGGCAATTGGTCACCGAGATCACGGTGCTGGTGCCGCCATCGCCTGCAGCAATCTCTTCCAGCACCACCGCCAGCGTCAGGTAGTCCAGCCCAGCGCCGCCCAGCGCTTCTGGCACACAAATGCCATAGGCACCCAACTCGGCCAGGCCTTTGTGGACGTCCTTCGGAAAGGTGTGGTGCTTGTCCCACTCAGCGGCCCTGGGCCAAAGCTGTTCTTGCGCAAAAGCTCGCACCGCGTCGCGAACCATTTTTTGATCTTCGTTGAGCAGCATCGCTGTTCCTTGTCTCCGGTGTATTCGTTGCTTCGTTGCTTTGTTGACTCGTCGATCGACCACGACCGCTTGGTCCGTCGGCTACCACGTGGTCGCAACACGCCCGTCGTGATGAAAGAGTCGTCCACTGTCTTTCAGCGTCAGCTCCGCGATCGTTTTGCGCAATCCTGTCACGCTCTCTTCAACCGACAATGGAGCGCTCTCACCGCCCATGTCGGTCCGAACCCAACCTGGGTCCAGCGCCACCATGCAAGCCCGTGGATAGTCAAACCGTGCACTGGCCACCGCCATGTTTACTGCCGCCTTGCTCACCCGATACAACCAGCCGTCGCTGCCTGGCACATTGCCAATCTGGCTCATGCTGCTGGAGAAGGCTCCAAACACGCCGCCAGCCTCTTCCACCATGGGCATCACCTGAGGAATCGCCTGCATCAAGCCCATCACGTTGGTGTGCATGACGCGGTCAAATGCTTCCTGGGTCGGAGGCATGGTGGCGCGGTCGCCCACCAAAGCCCCTGCCACATACAGGGCCACGTCCAGTTTCTCGCCATCGAGCTGCCAGCTCAGGCCACTGATGCTGGCCGGGTTGGCCACATCAACCGTCAACACCTTGGCGCCCATCTCGGACAGGCGTGAAATATCTTCTTCCTGGCGCGCAGTGGCGATGACGCGATCACCAGAATCCAGGTATTGGCGGACCAGTTCCATTCCGATGCCGCGTGAAGCACCGATGATGAGCAAGTTCATGCGATATGCCCCTGTCGTCAACCGGAAAACATGAGGTAGCCATCCCACGATGGATCGAAGATCACCTCGCCCTCCATCTTCAAACCCATCGACTCGGCAATCGAAGCTGCCTGCTCGGCGGTCTCGTCCGGCGTCCCTGTGTAGAAGCGGCAAACGCGCGATTGAGAGTCAAGATCGGTGATGCTGACAGCCCAAATGGCTTGGTGCTTCTCTCCTGCCGCATAGAAAATGCGCTCTTCCGCGTCCCGCACCACGTCCAGCGCATCCCGATCACCCACTTCAAAGGTCAACTCAAGGCAATAGGCGAGATCGGCTCGGGTTGCAAGTGCACCTGCGGATGTATTGAGCGAGATGATCTGTGGTCGCTCTTCTTCGCTGTCAGGTCTCGATTGAAGCAGGCTCACGCGGGACTCTTCAGGCCAGTCCCCAGTGCGCCCAAGCACGTTCAACCACATTTCATCGAACTGATTGGCGACCTGATCCATTGAACACTGAAACGAGACATCTGCCGCCAGCGAGTCAACAAATTCGACGGCCCCGATTCGAACAGCGAAGACGTACTCACCCAGCAGGTGATCCAACATGATGAACGCCGCATGCCGCGACACATCCACCAGCGCTGGAGGCACCTCCTTCTCCACAACCACCTCCAAGCCGACCAGCCCATGGTCCTCGAATAGCCCCACGCGATAATCTTTCGCCGACCAAGTTTCGCCTTCCATTTGGATTTCGAAGTCCGCTGCAGCATCCCGAGACCGGAAAGCCTCTACGCGTGAGAAATGGCGGAGTGCCGGAGCGGCTGCCACGAATGCGTTGACCATCGAAAACCGGTTCTTGTCGCCATGCGCGGTCAGGATCAGTTCTCGTTCTTCGCTGCTTGGGTCTCCCGAGCACTCCATCGATATGCCAATGGTCTCGTCGTCAAGAAGTTGATTGACCTGCTCCACAAAGTCTTGAGGAGGCAACTGCGCCAGCTTGTCTTCCTGTTCCGCAAACGTTTGCCAAAACGTGTTGGCCAGCACCTGTTCAGTCAAGGACTCTTCTCCTGTGTATCGATGTTCTAGGTTTTGTTTCCATTGATCAATGGATCAGCGAAACCTCAATCAAAGGCAAAGCTCAATCGCCATTGCCGTCGCCTCGCCACCGCCAATGCACAACGTGGCCACGCCTTTTTTGCCGCCACGTGCCTTCAGCGCATACAGCAGCGTCACCAGAATACGCGCGCCAGATGCGCCAATGGGGTGGCCCAAAGCGCAGGCACCACCGTTGACGTTGAGCTTATCGTGATCGACCTTCAGGTCGGCCATGAGAGCCATGGGCACGACTGCAAAGGCTTCGTTCACTTCCCATAGATCAACATCACCGACAGACCAGCCGGTTTTCTTCAGCAGCTTCTCAGTGGCGAACACAGGCGCTGTAGTGAACCAGTTGGGCTCTTGCGCATGGGTGCTATGCCCCACGATGCGGGCCAGCGGCCGGCAGCCCTTGGCTATGGCGGTCGATTCGCGCATCAGCACCAAGGCTGCAGCACCATCGTTGATGGAAGAACTCGACGCCGCTGTGATCGTTCCTCCATCTTTCTTGAAAGCGGTGCGCAGCGTCGGTATCTTCTCCACATTGATCTTGCCGGGGCCTTCGTCCACCGACACCACGCGATCACCCTTGCGCTCTTTGACGGTCACTGGGGCAATCTCTGGCGCAAAGCTGCCATTCTCGCTGGCCGCCTTGGCACGGTTCACCGATGCAATGGCGAAGGCGTCCTGCTGCTCTCGCGTGAACTGGTACTTGGCGGCGCAGTCTTCACCAAAGGTACCCATCGATCGGCCCGGCTCGTAGGCATCTTCCAGGCCGTCGAGCATCATGTGATCAAAAATGCGGTCGTGCCCCATGCGGTAGCCATTGCGCCCTTTGAGCATCAGATAGGGCGCATTGGTCATGCTCTCCATACCGCCCGCCACCATGACGTCAGCACTGCCTGCCAGCAGCATGTCATGCGCCAGCATGGTGGCCTTCATGCCCGAGCCACACATCTTGGACATCGTCACCGCCCCAGCCGACAGGGGCAAACCGCCTTTGAGCGCCGCCTGGCGTGCAGGCGCCTGCCCCTGGCCCGCCATCAGGCAGTTGCCAAACAGCACCTCTTCCACATCCGCCGGCGAAATGCCTGCACGCTCCACCGCAGCCGCGATGGCCACGCCCCCCAGATCGTGCGCTGCCAGCGCCGCGAAGTCGCCATTGAAGGCACCCATGGGTGTGCGCGCAGCGCCGACGATGACGATAGGGTCCTGGGGGGTGCTCATGAAAAGTCTCCTTGGATGGATGTATGAAAGAGCGCAGGACAGCCGCAGCCCTCAGTCCATCAGGTTCTCACCTGCATGGACGTGAAAGCGTCGCTCCTGCTCATAAGGGAATACGTCGTGCACATGGCCCAACGCAATGCGTTCTTTGTGTGCTTGCCAGAAGTCGATGTCCAGCAGGTCGGCGTGATGCTCCATGAACACCTTGCGCACCTTGGGGTTGCCCAGCAGGAAGGGACCAAAAGTTTCGGGGAACACGTCATGCGGCCCGACTGAGTACCAGATTTCGCCAGACATCTCGTCTTCTTCGTTGCGCGGGGCTGGCACACGGCGGAAGTTGCAATCGGTGATGTACTCGATCTCGTCGTAGTCGTAGAACACCACCTTGCCATGCCGGGTGATACCAAAGTTCTTCCACAACATGTCGCCGGGAAAGATGTTGGCCGCCACCAGGTCCTTGAGTGCGTTACCGTATTCAACGACCGCATGCTCAAGCTGATTCGTCGCACGCTTGAGTGCCTTGTCCGACGACCCAGGACTTTGCAGCGTGTCAAAGGCTTCCTGCAGATAGATGTTCAGAGGAATCATGCGCCGCTCGATGTAGACGTGCTTGAGCAGGACTTCCGGCTCGCCGTCACCATCGATGTCGGTGATCTGTATCTGGCTCGGCGCGAACTTCTGGATCTCGTCAATCAGCTCTTGTGTAAATCGCTTGAGCGGCGCGCCTACCACGGAGAACTCCAGCGTATCGGCCATGCGGCCCACGCGATCATGCTGCTTCACCAACAGGTACTTGTCGCGGATCTGTTCGCGCGTCGTGTCTTTCTGCGGCGGATAGTAGTCTTTGATGACCTTGAACACGAAGGGAAAACTGGGCAAATCGAACACCAGCATGACCATGCCCTTGATACCCGGCGCGATGCGAAACTTGTCCGTCGAGTGGCGCATGTGCGCCAGAAAGTCCCGGTAGAAAAGCGTCTTGCCCTGCTTGGCCAGACCCAGCGCGTTGTAAAACTCGGCGCGCGGCTTGCGCGGCATCAGGCTGCGCAAGAACTGCACGTAAGCGCTGGGGATCTCCATGTCCACCATGAAGTAGGCCCGCGCAAACGAGAACAGCATCAGCAAGTCGTCTTCGCCGAACAGCGCCGCATCCACCACCAGCATGCCCTCGCCGTTGAAGAGAATGGGCAGCGCAAAGGGCACTTCCTGGAAGCCATTGATGATCTTGCCAACGATGTACGCGCCCTTGTTGCGAAAGAACAGGCTGGAGAGCACTTGGATCTGGAAGTTCGCACGAAGCCGGCTGTGATCGAAGTTGTCCCGCATGGCTTCGAGCACATAGGTGGCATCGCGCCCCAGATTCTCGAAGGGCACACGCAAGTCGAAGTCCTGGATGAGGCGCAAGACCTCCTCCGCCATGGTTTCCTCGGTCGGGTAGTAGCACCGGTAGGTGGGCTGAGCGCCAGGAGCGTCATCTTCAATGTACTCGGTGGACACCGCCGGCCGCACGAAGATGAAGTCATTGAGAAAGTAGGCTCGCTGCAAGATCTTGGTCGATACCGAGTTGAAGAAGGTCTCGGCCAATTCCGGTTGGTGGTGATTCACCAGCAATCCGATATAGAGCAGCTTGACCTGGTTCCACACCTCGATCGGCTGCTCGTCGGCTTTGAACTCCTTAAGCAGGCGTTTGGTGCACTCCTTGACACGCAGATCATAGAACTCGATACGTTCGCGCTGCGCCCGTTGCTGGCCTGCCCAGTCGCGGGTCTCGAACCGGTGCTTGGCCCGTTGCGATTCGGTGCGGAACAAGCGGTAGTGGCGGTTAAAGCCATCCATCATCGCCTTTGCTATGTCATAGGCGATAGCAGAGTCCAGTTTCTGGGGAAACATGAGCAGACCTCCTCGCTTCAGACCACGTCGCGCGGGTAGCGCTTGAGCGCGTTGCGAAACTGCTCCATGACGTCTTCTGGGCGGCTCATGCTCACCCCAAGATCGTTGACCAGGCCATCTTTGAGCCCATAGCACCAGCCATGGACCGTGAGCTTCTGCCCCCGGTTCCAGGCGTCCTGCACGGTGTTGGTCAAGGCAACGTTGCCCACCTGCTCAATCACGTTCATCTCGCACAGCACATCCTCCTGCGCGGGCACGGGCAAATGGTCCAGCCGCCGGCGATGGCGGATCTTCACGTCGTGCACATGGCGCAACCAGTTGTCCGCCAACCCGACACGGGTACCGCGCAGGGTGGCCAGCACGCCGCCACAACCATAGTGGCCAACCACCAGGATGTGCTCCACCTTCAAATGGTCTACAGCGAACTGAATGACTGACAGTGCATTCAGATCCGAGTGCACCACCACGTTGGCCACGTTGCGGTGGACGAAGACTTCACCGGGTTCCAGATCGGTGATCTGGTTCGCCGGGACACGGCTGTCCGAGCATCCGATCCAGAGATATTTGGGCGACTGTTGTTGAGCCAGACCGGCAAAGAACCCCGGGCGGTCCTGCTCCATTCTTTGGGCCCAACGGCGGTTGGCGTCGATGAGGTGTTTGAGGGATGAATTGTTCATGCCCGAATGTTACCCGCGTGAGGCCCCAAACCAGCTGACACGCCGGGGATTCCCCGCTTGAACCGCATGCGCTGGCCTGAAACAGAGGGCTGACCATGCCAGCGAGCTCAACATGTCTCGGCAAACAACTCCCGGCCGATCAACATCCGCCGGATTTCACTGGTTCCGGCGCCGATTTCGTACAGTTTGGCATCCCGCCACAGCCTTCCCAATGGATATTCATTGATATAGCCGTTGCCACCGAAGATTTGCACGCCCTCGCCGGCCATCCAGGTGGCTTTCTCGGCGCACCACAGGATCACAGACGCACAGTCCTTTCGAACCTGCCTCACATGCTCACTGCCCAGCATGTCCAGGTTCTTGCCAATCGTGTAGCAGAACGAGCGACCCGCCTGCAGAACCGTGTACATGTCCGCCACCTTGCCCTGGATCAGCTGGAACTCTCCAATACTCTGGCCAAACTGCTTTCGGTCGTGGATATAAGGCACCACGTTGTCCATGACCGACTGCATGATGCCGATGGGGCCTGCGGCCAAGACGGCGCGCTCATAGTCCAGACCGCTCATCAGCACTTTTGCGCCCATGTTCAGGCCACCCAGAATGTTCTCGGCTGGAACTTCCACGTTCTCGAACACCAGTTCACCGGTGTGGCTACCGCGCATCCCCAGCTTGTCTAGCTTTTGCGCAATCGAGAACCCCTTCATTCCTTTCTCGATCAGGAATGCCGTCACGCCTCGGGCGCCCAGTTCAGGCTCGGTCTTGGCATACACCACCAAGGAGTCTGCGTCCGGCCCGTTGGTGATCCAGAACTTGCTGCCGTTGAGGAGGTAGTAGCCTCCCTTGTCTTCGGCCTTGAGCTTCATGCTGATGACATCAGAGCCAGCGTTGGGCTCGCTCATCGCCAGTGCGCCCACATGTTCGCCACTGATGAGCTTGGGCAGGTACTTGGCTTTTTGCTCGGCGGAGCCGTTGCGATTGATCTGGTTCACGCACAGATTGCTGTGCGCGCCATAGGACAGCCCCACCGAGGCGCTGGCGCGGCTGATCTCTTCCATGGCCACCATGTGTGCCAGATAGCCCATGTCGGCGCCACCATAGGCCTCGGGCACCGTGATGCCCAGCACGCCCAGCTCACCCATCTTGCGCCACAGGTCCATAGGGAATTGATCATCTCTATCGATTTCTGCAGCGCGCGGCGCGATTTCGGCTTGCGCAAAGTCGCGCACGGCATCGCGCAGCGCATCAATGTCCTCGCCCAACTGGAAGTTCAGGCCTGGCAGTTCGGTCATGGGTTCGCTCCTCGTTCTTTCGTGATCTCTGAGATTGGGGTGAGCCAGATGTACTCTGCCTCAATACGTTTTCGCTACCGGCATGACGGTTTGCTGCATCACGGCACAGGGGCTTTTCTTGCCATCTGGAGCCACATGAACAACGTCGGCATGGGTCACGATGATCCTCCGTCCGGCGCGCAGTACTTTCCCCGTCGCCTCCAGCTCACCATCAGCAAAGGCGGCCAGAAAATTGATCTTGTACTCCACCGTGGTGACTTCCATGCCTTCGGGCGCCACGGTCAGGGCCGCATAGCCCCCGGCGATATCGGCCAGAGCCCCCATCGCGCCACCGTGGAAGCCGCCCTGCTGCTGCGTCACAAGCTCGGAATACGGCATGACCAGGGTCACCTCGCCAGGAGCCACACCGGTGAGACTCACTCCCAAATGCTGCATCATGCCCTGGCGGTCCAGGCTGGCCTGGACCCGCGCTATCAGGCTTTCAGCGCCAGGCGTTTCATTGGATGATGCAGACATGGGCGAAGTTGGTTCGATTGATTTACGTTTACGTAAACGTCAATTATGAACCAGTCATCCCCTAGCGTTCAAGCCCGGGGGAATCCCTAAGCCGGAATCAAGCCAGTGCCTCGTAGGCGCTATGCTCGACCCTCAATGAGCACCTCCTCCATTGCCCTGCCGGTTCACAGCGAACTCCTCATCAAGAAGAGCCGCTTCCTGGGCTGCGTCGAGCCCATCAGCGACCGTGCAGCAGCGCTCGCTCGCGTTGCGCAGCTGCGCGCTGAACACCCGGGTGCCAACCATGTTTGTTGGGCCTTGATGGCCGGCGGCCATTCGGCTGCGAACGATGACGGCGAACCCAGCGGTACGGCCGGGCGCCCCATGCTGGAAGTGCTTCGCCACCAATCGCTCGAAGGCGTCCTGGCCACTGTGGTGCGCTACTTCGGAGGGGTTCAGCTCGGCGCTGGTGGACTGGTCCGGGCGTATACCGATGCGGTCGCTCAGGCCCTTGTCATAGCAGACAAGGTGCCCATCGTCGCCATGGGAACCTTGTGCTGCCGCATACCGTATGCGCTTGAAGGCTGGTTAAGGCGCGAACTGGAAGCCCACGGCGCGCACCTGCAACAGGTTGACCACCAAAGTGATGTGATGGTGACCCTGTCCGTTCCGTCCGACCAGGCGAGCAGTCTTAGATCACGGATCGACGACGCATCCCAAGGCTCGGTGCAATGGCTGGATCCTGACGAGGAATAGGCAGGGCCAGGACCCTGAAGGCATCAGGCTTTCTTGTCCAGCTTCGCCAGCAAAGCCCGGGCTTCCTTTTCGTGCTCGCGAACTTCCCCCAGGTTGGCTTCCAGATCTGCCAGTTGCTCTTCGAGCTGCCGCTTGTGTTCAGCCAGCACACTCAGGAACTTCTTCAACTGCGGGCCCGTATCGCGCGGGCTGTCGTACATGTCGATGATGTCCTTGGCTTCCGAGAGCGAAAGGCCTAGGCGTTTGGCGCGCAGGGTCAGTTTCAGTCGTGTCCGATCCCGCGGACTATAGACGCGGTTACGGCCGCCCGGGCCTTCGCGCCTGGGCTCCAGCAAGCCCATGTCTTCGTAGAAACGAATGGCCCGTGTCGTGAGGTCGAACTCGCGAGCGAGGTCCCCAATGCTGTAAGTCGTCGTCGAAGATGAGGAAGCAGCCATGCTTGAAGTCGGGAGATGTCCGATTCTGGACAGGTCGATCTGGAAACGCAGCCCTAGAATGGGCCGGAACTGACATTGACGTTTACGTCAACGGCATGCCTGACGCATCTTAACGGAATCGAATGTCCATGACACCACCCACCAGGGACGAGCTTGAGGCTCGCCTGCACTATCCGCTCGGCGACCAACTGCCAGAGCCTGGTTGCGCTATCGACGTCGCTCCCGGCGTTCGATGGTTGCGCATGGGCTTGCCGTTCGAGCTCAACCACATCAACCTCTGGCTGGTGCGAGACGAGGTCGAGGGTAGGCAAGGCTGGGCTGTCGTGGATTGCGGCATCAGCAATGACGACACCCGCAAGCGCTGGGAGAGCGTGTTCGCCAGTGCACTGGACGGCCTGCCCGTGCTTCGCGTGATCGTTACCCATATGCACCCCGATCACATCGGCTTGTGCCAATGGCTTTGCGACAGGTGGCAAGCACCTCTTTATGTCAGCGCCACCGACTACAACCTCGCTCGCATCAACAGCCAGAGCACACTGGGATTTGGCGGCGAGCCGGCCGCCAGATTTTTCGCCATCCACGGCCTGACTGACGAGCAAGCGCAAGCACAGGTGCGCAACCGCAAAAGCTACTACCCGGCCATGGTGCCATCGGTTCCCGACACCTATGCACGCCTGCTCGACGGGATGACGCTGAAGCTGGGCGAACACGAGTGGGTTTGCATCGCTGGCTACGGCCACGCACCCGAACACATTGCCTTGTACAACCCGACAACCGGCGTACTCATCAGCGGCGACATGGTCTTGCCTCGTATTTCGACCAATGTCAGCGTGTTCCACATGGAGCCGTTGAGCGACCCGCTCGAACTGTTCCTCGACTCCCTGAAACGGTACACACCGCTGCCAGAAGAAACGCTCGTCCTGCCGTCACACGGCAAACCCTTTGTGGGTTTGCATGAACGATTGCAACAGCTGGCAGACCATCATCAGGAGCGGCTGGACGAGCTGCTCGAAGCGTGCAGGCGTCGGCCGCACCATGCAGCAGACGCACTGAGCGTGCTGTTCAAGCGAGAGCTGGACATTCACCAGACCAGCTTTGCCATGGGCGAATCTTTGGCACACCTTCACCGCCTCTGGTACAGCGGTCTTGCCAACCGCGTTCAAGGAGAAGACGGCATCTATCGGTTCGGGGCCGTGGCCTGACCGCCGGCGCCTCACTGACGCCTGCCACCCGATCAAGCGTCGCCCGACAACGCACGCGCGCGAAGCGCCAGGCGCCTTTGCTGGTGGTCTGGCAGCACACTGGCAACAACACTCCAGAACTGCGGGCTGTGATCCATATGACGCAAGTGGCTGAGTTCATGCACCACGACATAGTCGATCATGTCCAGTGTCAGATGCACCAAGCGCCAGTTGAGGCGAATGGTCCCGTCCGCGCTCGCTGTGCCCCAGCGGGTGGAGGCAGATGACAACTTCAAACGACTGTGCTTTACGCCCAGCATGGGTTCAAAATGGGCCACCCGATCCTGGAAGACAGCCATGGCTTGGCGCATGAGCCAGGCCTGCGCTGCGTCTCGCACCTGATCCTGCGTGGCCGACTGCGAGAGCCCCAACCAGAGGACCGGGCGTTCTCCGCCCGCCGCATCCGCCCCTTGGAGCTGCCCTGCGCCTTTGCTTTTGACCATGCCCGGATCCAACCGGAGTTGTACAGGCTTGCCAAGAAAGTCGAACACGCAACCATCGGCCCAGACGATCCGGCTCTGTTCAATCCGTGAGGCACGTTCCCGGGCTTCAGTGAGTTTGAGCACGACCCACGTGGCCTTCTCATCGAGAAAAGCTTCTACCTCCTTCACAGGCGTCCAGGAAGGCGCGCGAACACTCAATCCGTCCGGACTCACTACCAGCCCTATGGTCTTGCGTTTGGCACGCTTGAATTCATAGCCCACCTCACAACCCGCCAGCAAGGCCACCCGGTTGGCCTTGGGGTGATGCCAGGCAAACGGTTCCAGCACTTGAGACAACGGCGCAGCCGGTGTCTCGCCCACGGGCTGCCGAGGCTTGACTGGAGACTTGCTTCGAGCCGGTGTCACGGGCACCGGCTCGAACAGATCAAGCATCAATTGCACAGGAGCGAGCATCGCGACAGTTCAAACGGCTGAGAAAACAACAACGGTCAACTCTCAAACCGACTGTTGCGGTAAGAGCACTGGAAAAAGAATATCGGCCGGGCTCTCGCCTGACAAGCTCATTTGCCCGAGGCTCAGCGGTACGCGTCCGGGTCAAGGCGGCGCATCTCAGCTTCTATCCAAGCCTCGACTTCGGCCATCAAGTCGTCTGCCGTCCGGCCTTCGCTGGAGATGGGCGCGCCAATCGAAATGTCCACCACACCAGGGCGCTTGATCAATGCCTTGCGAGGCCAGCATTTGGCAGACGTCACTGCCACGGGCACCACAGGCACACCGGTTTCAACCGCCAGACGGGAGCCTCCCGTCTTGTAGGTACCCTTGGCCCCACGGTCAACACGCGTTCCTTCAGGAAACATGATCACCCAGGTGCCTTTGTCAAGCAGCGCTTTGCCCTGCTTCACCACCTTGCCGAAGGCCTGTGCTCGCCTGCTGCGATCAATGTGAATCATGTCCAGCCGGCCCATCGCCCAACCAAAGAATGGAATCTGCAACAACTCCTTCTTGAAAACATAGGCCAAGGGGTGCGGCATGATCACAGGCATCAACAGGGTCTCCCATGTCGACTGGTGCTTGACCAGGAGGACAACTCCATCGGTCGCCCCCTGAGGGAGGTTTTCCATGCCCGTCACGCGGTTCTTGATGCCCAGTATCCATTCACCAGAGCGCACGGCAACGGCCAACCAATTGGCAGCAACCTTGTAAGCCACGTCACGCCCCAGGATCGGAGCAGCAAGCAACACACCAAACGCCCAGGGCACGACGGTGACGGCCATGACCAGGATGTGAACCAGCGAGCGAATGGCGTTCATTTCAGGAAGTCCGGAGCAAAAAGAGCGGGAGAGAGAGATAAGAAAGGCGCTTCATGCGCCAGGAGGCGGCGGCGCTGCCGCATGGCGAGCAGCGTCAGGCAAGTCCTGTGCGAGCAACCAGTCGGCAAAAGCTGGCAAATCTTCGTGCACTTGAACACCTTCCGGCAAATCTGGCACCAGGGCCAGCAACTCGTTGCGCGATCCCCCCCCAGACGGTCCCGCAAATGCTCGGATTGGCCAGTCAGCAGCAAATGGGCGGGACAACCGGCCGCAGTCGCGGCTTGCACATGGCGCAGCGCATTGCCTGCCGCCGGCACGTCTGCCATGTTCAACCCGAAACGCCGTCCGATCTGATCGAACAGCCCCGTGTTCGGCTTGCGACAGTCGCAGCCATCCTCCGGTGCGTGCGGGCAGAAAAAAATCGCTTCCACTCTGCCCCCGACTGCGGCCAACGCCCTGTGCAATTTGGCATGAATTTCATTGAGCGCCGTCATCTCGAACAACCCTCGACCAATACCCGACTGATTGGTGGCCAGCACCACGCGCCAGCCACCGTGGTTGAGCTTGGCCACGGCCTCCAAGGCGCCCGGAATCGGCTCCCACTCGTCAGGAGACGCGACATAGTCGTCCCGGCTTCGGTTGAGCGTTCCGTCACGATCGAGAATCAGCAGCTTCATGCTCGCTCCAAATCAAATCATGCGGCCAGGCGAGACAGATCCGCCACACGGTTCATGGCACCATGCAATTGGGCCAGCAGACCCAGACGATTGGCCTTGAGCGCAGCGTCGTCAGCATTGACCATCACGCCGTCGAAGAACGCATCCACCGGCGCGCGCAATGCAGCCAGCGTTTGCAACGATGCCGTGTAATCACCCGCTTCAAACTGCTCGTCCGCCTTGGGCACAACGCTTTGCATCGCCGCGAACAAGGCTTTCTCCGCGTCTTCAATCAAAAGCGTCTCGTCGACCGCTACCGCCTTGGCTTCATCGGACTTCTTCAAAATGTTGCCAATTCGCTTGTTGGCAGCCGCCAGCGCATCCGCCTCGGGCAATGCTGCAAAGGAGCGAACCGCAGCCAGCCGATTGGCGATCTCGCCCCACATCGGGCGCAGGCCCACCACCGCATCCACTTCTTGCGCGTGATAGCCTTGTTCGCGCAACATGCCGGTCAACCGGTCGTAGACGAACGTGAGCAAATCGTCTTTCGCAGACGCATGGGTCAGCACGCCTTCACCATAGGCGTCTATGGCCTGATCCAGCACTGCAGGCAGATCCAACGGAAGGTCCTTGTCGATCATCATGCGTAGCACACCCAGCGCATGGCGGCGCAAGGCAAATGGATCCTTGTCGCCTGTCGGCAGATTGCCAATGCCAAACATGCCCACCAGCGTTTCGAGCTTGTCAGCCAGAGCGACGCTCACACCTGTCAGGGAGCGTGGCAACTCATCGCCAGCAAAACGAGGCTTGTAATGGTCTTCGATGGCAAACGCGATGTCGTCGGACAAGCCATCATGGCGTGCGTAATAGGCCCCCATGATCCCTTGCAACTCGGGAAACTCGCCCACCATGTCAGTGAGCAAATCGGTCTTGGCCAACTCGGCCGCCTTGTCCGCGCTCGCAGCCAAGGCGTCACCGCCCAGTTGCCGACCAATCGCCCGTGCAATGGCCCGAACGCGCTGTACGCGCTCCCCCTGTGTGCCCAGCTTGTTGTGATAGACCACCTTGTCCAACCCTTGCACGCGGGAAGCCAGGCTGCGCTTGCGGTCTTGATCGAAGAAGAACTTGGCATCGGCCAATCGCGGACGCACCACTCGCTCATTGCCACCAATCACCGCACTGGCGTCCTCAGGCGAGATATTGCTGACCACCAGAAACTTGTTGGTCAGCTTTCCTGCGGCATCCAGCAGCGGGAAGTATTTCTGGTTGGCCTTCATGGTGAGGATCAGACACTCCTGCGGCACCTGCAGAAACTCTTCTTCGAACGAACACGTCAATACGTTCGGTCGTTCCACCAGACCGGTCACCTCGTCCAGCAGTTCCTCATCCATCAGCACCTGATAGCCATCGCCGAGCTTCTCTGCGGCCTGAGCCAACTGCTGCGCAATTGAAAGGCGACGATCAGCATACCCTGCAACCACAGCGCCATCCACCAGCAAAGAGTCTGCATAGCTATCGGCATCGGCGATCACCACGGGGGACTTGGTCGCTTCAAAGCGATGCCCTTGCGTCGTGTTGCCCGCCCGCAGGCCCAATGCCCGAACAGGCACTACAGTACTTCCGTGCAAGGCCAACAGGCTGTGGGCAGGGCGGACAAAATGCACCGAACTCCAGCCCGGCAACTCGCAGTCGGTCTCCAACTGGTAGCTCATCACCTTCGGGATCGGCAGCTTGGCAATGGCTTCATCCAACGCCTTTTGCAAGCCGGTATCAAGCGTCGCGCCGTTGACCACCGTGTCAAGGAACAATGATTCCTTCTTGCCTTCTCCTTCACGCTTGAGGCTGGACAGCAAGGCCGGCACGTCGGTCGTATCCACTCCCATGGCACCGAGCTTCTTGAGCAGCGCAGGCGTTGGTTGACCCAGGGGATCCAGGCCCACTGACACAGGCATCAGTTTTTGCTGCACGGTCTGGTCCTCAGCCTTGAGCCAGATGTGCGAAATATGGGCAGCCAACCGACGCGGCGTGGCGTACGACGTCAGTACCGAGTCGTCGCTGGTCAGCCCCATGGCCTTGAGCTGATCAAACAGCACGGAGGCGAAGGCCTCATCCAGCTTTTTGAGCGCCTTCGGTGGCAGCTCCTCGACAAACAATTCAACAATGAGATTCTGTGTGGTCATGATGCGTTCTTTTCGCGCCTGGCCTCAGGCCGCCTTCTTTTCCTTGGGCTCGATCTGCGCCACCCACTCGCGGGGGGCCATCGGGAAGCCCAAGCGTTCGCGACTGTCGTAGTAGCTTTGCGCCACGCTGCGCGCCAGATTGCGGATGCGGCCGATGTATGCCGCACGTTCAGTCACCGAAATCGCGCCACGCGCGTCCAGC
>JBNKNN010000171.1:0-23376 GCA_050293865.1 Hydrogenophaga sp.
AGAGCCGGTTCCTCGCCTGCCCTTGCATCGGGCGGTTGGCACTCCACTTTTTTGACCCGTGTTCTTGGGTGGTTGACGTGAATGCCGTCCCCCCCTGCGGCGCTTCGCGCTTTCCCTCCTCTCAGGCGGCGAAGGGCGCCAAAGCGCCGTTCGCCTTGGAGGGGGGACGCAGTCTTGGACCGGCAGAGCCGGATCCTCGCCTGCACTCTCCTTGGGTGGCTGGCACTCCACTTTCAGCCTCGCCTGCCCACACCGAAGAAACTCTCTGCCTTCGACCTTGGGTGCGCTTGAGGCGAAGTTGTCAAGGTTTTGAGCGCGCAGGACACCGGCTCACACCCAAACACGGTACGCTCTCTCCTTCGGGTTTGCTCCAGCTCTCACATATTCTTCTCTCCAACGTTCCCCCATGACCCTCGAACCGCTTCTGTTTGTTGAGCTGGCTGTACTCGGCCTGTGTACTGGATTTCTCGCTGGCTTGCTCGGCATTGGGGGCGGAATGATCATGGTGCCGTTCATCACAGCCATCCTGACTCACCGAGGTGTGGAACCGGGGCTGGCAGTGAAGATGGCGATTGCCACCTCCATGGCCACCATCGTGTTTACGTCTGTCTCTAGCGTCAGGGCCCACCACAAACGCGGCGCCGTGCGTTGGGACATCGTCGTGCGCCTGGCGCCCGGTATCGTCATCGGCGCAGCCATCGCCAGCCTGGGCGCCTTCGCGATTGTCAAGGGCACCTCACTGGCCATCCTGTTTGCTGTGTTCGTCGGGTTCTCTGCCACGCAGATGCTGTTCAACAAAAAGCCGTCCGCCACGCGAACCCTTCCCGGCACAGCGGGTCAGCTAGGTGCAGGCACGGGCATCGGATTTCTCTCCGGCATGGTCGGTGCTGGCGGAGGCTTCGTCAGCGTGCCCTTCATGACTTGGTGCAACGTCAGTATCCACAACGCTGTGGCCACCAGTGCCGCGTTGGGCTTTCCAATCGCACTGTCCAATGCCGTGGGTTATGTTGTTTCCGGTCAGCAAGTCGAGAACCTGCCCCCATGGTCATTCGGCTACATCTTCCTGCCGGCCCTGGTGGCCATTGCCAGCGCAAGCGTCCTGATGGCACCGCTTGGTGCCAAGGCCACCCATTCCTTGCCCGTGGATTCGCTCAAACGCGTCTTCGCCACCACGCTCTACGCACTGGCTGGCTACATGCTCTACAAAGGCTTGACCTCATAAGCTGCGGCACCGCGGGTCACCAGCGACCTCTTTCACTGCCTGACCAGTCACGTTCCAAACTGCCACGGGTGGCAACTCCGTTGGTGGCACAGCCTTATGGACTTCGAGTCGGGGCGATGGTCTGCGTCGCCCAGAAGTCTTCAGGAAAGCAAGTTGCGCTTGGCCACCACCATGCCGTCCTCGTCGGCATACAGCCAGTCGCCTGGCCATATCCACACGCCCTGGATTTGCACAGCGATGTCACGTAAGCCATCGACTTTGCGATCCGTAGGCATGGGAACGGATGCCAGCGCGCGAATGCCGACCTTGCTTTCGACCAGTTCTGCCACATCCCGCACGCATCCATCAATCACCACACCCGCCCATCCATTGCGAGCTGCCGCTGCGCCAAGGTTGCCACCGAGCAATGCACGGCGCAACGAGCCACCACCATCCACCACCAGCACACGCCCCTGCCCTTCGCTCTCCACCATCACCTTCACAGGCGTGTTGTCTTCAAAGCACTTCACCGTCACCACAGGACCGGCGAATTTGCGCACCGCGCCGAAGTCTTTGAACAGAGGCGGCAGCACGCGGAAATCACCGCTTCCGTCACCCTTGTGGGCATCACAAAAATCGCAAGTGGCAAAGTTGGTTTGGGTCTGAGACATGGTCAAATTCACTGCAATGAAGTCGTTAAGAATCGTCGACAACACCAGCCTCTCTTCTCCTGCTGACGCGATGCTTTCATCAAGCATCGAAGCGAGTGTTGTTTTCCGTGCGACAAAACTGGGTTTTCCCTCTGAAAACCCGCAAAAAAGCTGGCTTTCCATATTGGAATGCGAACACAAGTCTATTAGCATCCAAATGCCGGCACACAAAGCATGAGACTTGGTCGGCGAAACATTCCATTTCGATAAGGAACCCCAACCATGGCAACTGCAAAGAAAGCTCCAGCGAAGAAGGCTGCAGCAAAGAAGGCTCCAGCTAAAAAAGCTGCAGCAACCAAAGCGCCGGCAAAGAAAGCTGCCGCTACCAAGGCACCAGCGAAGAAAGCTGCGGCCAAGAAGGCTCCTGCCAAAAAGCCCGTAGCCAAGAAAGCGGCCCCAGCGAAGAAAGCAGTTGCCAAGAAGGCCCCTGCCAAGAAAGCTGCAGTGAAGAAGGCTCCCGCAAAAAAGGCTGCAGCCAAGAAGCCTGCCAAAAAAGCCGCTGCCAAGAAGCGCGCACCCAACCCCGCCTTCATGAAGGCCATGACTCCGAGCGAAGCACTGGCCGCCATCGTTGGCAGCAACCCACTGCCACGCACGGAAGTCACCAAGAAGGTCTGGGCTTACATCAAGAAGAACAAGCTGCAAGACGAAATGAACAAGCGCATGATCAATGCCGATGCCAAGCTGAAGGAAATCTTCAAGAAGGCTCAGGCATCCATGTTCGAGATGACCAAGATGATCAACGATCACCTCAAGTGATTCGTTTCATTGGCATCGGCACTGCACCAAAGCAGTGCCCGCCTCGCGAAGAACCGGCCCTCTGGCCGGTTTTTTTTGGGGGATGCCGGGGCAAACCCTCTCTCAATGGGAGATGTCGCACGTACACAAGTGTGAGAAACTGAAACTCTTCCCTCATAAAAGGTATGACAATGGTTTCGTCATCGCGGAACATGACTTTTGTTACACGCGACGGCCAGGCTCATTCCAATCCGGTGACCACCGACGCAATGCAAGAGAAAGTGGTCTTGGTGATGGATCTGGTCGAATCGGTTCGGTTGATGGCAGGCGACGAAGCCGGCACGGTCGAGCGTTGGCGCGCTTTTCTCGACCATGCCCGGAACGAAGTCCTCCCTCCCCTGCGCGGTCGCATGGTCAAGAGTCTGGGCGACGGCTTTCTCGCCGAATTCGACACGGCATCAGAAGCGGTCAAGGCGGCTTTGACGCTGCAACACTTCTTTACACCCATCAACAAAAAGCTCGATGCTTCTTCGCGCATGTACATGCGTGCGGGCTTGAATGCGACGCGACTATACGTCGACAAGCAGGACGTATTTGGGCACGGTGTCAACTTGGCAGCGCGTGTCACGACCTTAGGGGAGCCCGGCCAGACAGTCATCACATCGGATGTGCGTGATGCCATCGTGGAAGGCCTGGACTGCGAGACCGAAGACATGGGCGAGAGCTACCTCAAGCACTGGCCGGAGCCCGTCCGAACCTGGCGTGCGTGGCCTGTGTCAGCGGGAACATCGGCTGGCACAAAGAGAACGCTGATGCCAGCATCCCAGCAGGACCTGCGCCCAACCGTCGCCGTCATTCCAATGGAGTTCAGGGGCGGAGACGCCGCCCATAGCGTGGTTGGCGAACTCATTGCAGACGGCGTGATTGCGCAGCTCTCTCGGAACGGACAAATGCGGGTCATCTCCCGCCTCTCCACCACAGCTTTTCGAAACAGAAACGCGCCCCTGACGGACATCAGAGAACAACTGGGCGCAGACTTCGTCCTCAGCGGGAGCTATTCCACGATCGGTGACAAGGTTGTTCTGTTCGTAGAGCTCTGCGATGCGCGCAAAAGCGACGTCGTCTGGGCAGATCGACTCAACGGCAGCATTTCAGATCTGCTCAGCGCCGACAGCGAACTGGTTGGCGTCTTGACCGACCATTGCAGCGACGCCTTGCTGGAAAGCACAGTCAAGCGTTCATTGATCCTCCCGGTGCCTCAACTGGACAGCAGCGCACTGATGGTTGGAGGCATAGCGTTGATGCACAGATCTACTGCCCGGGATATGGACCGGAGCAAAGAACTGCTCGAAGCAGTCACCGACCGGCATCGCCGCGTGGCCACCCCTTGGGCGTGGCTGGCCAAATGGCATGTGCTCAACGTGGTGCAGGGACGCAGCGCCAATGCCCCCGATGAGTTCAAGTTTGCGATTGATCTCGCTGACCGCGCCCTCGATCTGGAGCCCCACAGCGCATTGGCCATGGCCATCAAGGGCCACGTGAAGTGCCACGTCGGAAGCGACCTAGACAACTCTCGGGATCTCCTGATGCAGGCAACTGAAGTAGAACCCAACAACCACACAGCGTGGCTCTATGCCGGCTTCTGGTCAACCATGTGGGGAGACCCTACAACTGCAGTGCTGGAGTCTGAGAAAGCACTGGCGCTCTCACCTCTCGACCCCCAGCGCTTTTTCATTGAGATGCTCGTCGCGCACAGCTACCTCATGGCCAATGAGCTACCAATGGCCATTGACATGTGCAAGCGCTCTCTGCGACGGAATCGGTACTACCTTGCCACACTGCGAGTTCTGATGACGGCGCAGTATGAAAGCGGATTGACAGAAGATGCTGCAGCGACCTTTGCAACCTTGAAGGCGCTGCAACCGAACCTGACCATAAACAGCTTTCTTTCATATGGTCAAAACAGTCCTGTTCGCGTTCGAGTTGCGAAAACCATGGAGCAACTCGGATTGGGATAGATCATTGGCGTTGACCAAGAGAGGTTTGAAATGAGCATTTACGGTGGCGTTGGCGGAGTAGGAGGCGTAGGAGGCGTTGGCGGCGTCGGTGGTGTGGGCGGAGTAGGAGGTGTGGGCGGTGTTGGAACGGTCCAGCTGCAATCGTTTCCCAACGGTCCACTGATCCAGACGCATGGAGCCATTGCCGGCCCCTTCGACGGTGCCAACATGGGCCCCCATGTTCCAAAATTCGACGACCCAAAGAACCTGGCACTATGGGACGTAGGTCCCCGGCTCTCAGCCTGCCTGGGCGAACTGGTCGACGGCTTGCACTTTTCGACCAAGGGTAAGGGGACTGCCAGCATTTCGTTCATTGATGCCGAGTCCAGCAGAGTCCGGCGGCATGCGCTGTTCTCCACCAACGAGCCCTCCCTGGATCAACTCAAGATTCAACTGGAACTGGTGGCAGCCTATGCAGACCTTCGTGGTGAACGAGCAGGTGAAATCGTCTCGCAGTTGGGGCTCCCCATTCCATTCTGGTCATCTCTTCTGGGCATTCTGGAGCATCGGCAGAAGAAAACACTGCAATTGATGAACCTGGCTTTCTTGCTGGCGAATCACGTTGAGATGCGCTTCAAGAACGCGTTTGCCGTGGTTCGCCCGGTGGAGTTGTCGGCGCAAATTCAGCCGATGATCCCCACACCGGGTCACGGCTCCTATCCCAGTGGCCACGCCACTGAAGCCTTTACCGTCGCCCATGTGCTGCATTCGCTCATGAGCGCCGCCAGAGCCGGCAGCAAACACAAGAAGGGACTGGAAGAGCTTGAAGTGCAACTGCAGCGCCTTGCTTACCGAATCGCGGTCAACCGAACGGTTGCCGGCGTTCATTACCCGGTGGACTCCGCATTGGGCCGCGTGCTTGGCACCTCTCTGGGAGAGTTCCTAGTCAGTCGTGCTTCGCGCAAGCATCTTCGTCAACGAGAGTTCCTTGGCGACAAGTATCAGGGACTCAAGGACGCACCGCGCGACTTCAACCTCGCAGACTCCATTGAAAACGGCGAAGCAGGCAAAGTGATTGGTCAGGCGTTCGATCTGCCCAACAGCCCTCTGACGGCATGGTTGTGGGAGGAAGCGGTCAAGGAGTGGCAATGAGCAAAGTCTCAGACTCGCACAATGGCCGCGCCCATTGGGCGAAGTTACCCATCGGCCAGTTCACTGGCATCGATTGGTCGCAAGAGGGTGTGTTCGAGGGCTCAGACCCCTATCTTGCCTGGGCAGAAACCAGCGGTTTCGCCGGGTTCCGCTCACCGCAGGGGCAGAGTGCATCGCCCAAATGGCTTCCCATCCTCGTTGAGCTTCAAGACGGCTACACGCTCGACGACGTTTTGCGATTGGCCGCTCCCCACTGGCTGCGCGTGCCCAAGATCTACCAGGCCTTTGGTCACGAGCTGCGATTCTTCACAGCACGGGTCAAGCGCGGTTTCTTTCGGTCTGTGACCGGGAGAGGAAAGCTCAAGGACATAGTAAAGCGCTATGAACTGGGGCTCCCAGTCGGACCACATGCCAAGCAACTTCCAGAAGAAAGTTGCGCCAAAGCTGGGCACGTGCCGAAACGGCAAATCAAAACAGTTGGCCCAGCGGTCATCGTTATTGATAACGGTCTGGCCCTTGGTCACTCAGACTTCAGGCACACCCGAACGGGGCGAAGCCGCGTCGCCACCTTCTGGCGTCAGGATTCAACCCAGGGGCCACATGGTCGGGCATCTGCCAGCCCAAAGCCCAGACCGTTGGATCCGAAGCGTGCTGGCCCCACGCCGACGGAAATGGGCTATGGCCATGAGCTGGATGCGAAAGCCATCAACGCAGCCTTCGATCGCCACATGTCGCCCAACGGCAAGCTCAATGAAGATGGGCTCTACATGGATCTGCAGATGTGGGAGATGCAAAGCCTGGTCAACCATGGCACCCACGTTGCAGCGCTCTTTGCCGCCCCTCTCGCCTACGAACAAACCTTGGGGACCGAAGACACCCCACCTGACTGGTCGCCAACGGAAGACCCTGCGAGCAAGGCCAACCTGGTGGCGGTGCAGCTCGACTGGGCCAGCGTCGCCGACACCTCTGGTGGTGCAACCAAAGTCAGCATTCTGGATGCGCTTGCCTTTTCATTGGCGTCCTGCAAGCCAGGGAGTGAAGCCACGGTAAACCTCAGCTGGGGCGCGCTGGCTGGTGCTCACAATGGAAGCTCCACAGTGGAAACCGCCATGAACAACCTGATCGCTTGTTCTGGCGTCAATGCCCACCTGGTGATTCCAGCGGGTAACTCTTACCAGAGCCGAACACATGCCAACGCGAGCATTGAGCATGGAAAGTCCGCTGAGTTGCATTGGAGAGTTCAGCCAGACGACCACAGCCAGAGCTTTCTGGAACTCTGGTTTGAGACCAGTGGCGGCGACACTCCCGCCGATGGAACGATCGAACTGGAACTGACCCCGCCGGGTGCCCAGCACCCCATTGCGGCCCTTGCGCTCGGAGCATCCGGCGTCTGGCCAAACACGAATGCCCCCCAATGTGCTGCGATCTTCCCCCACCGAAGTGCACTGGGCAACCCTGGCACTTGCGCCGTGATCGCTCTGGCACCGACTGCAGCTTGGGAAAATGACGTTGTGCTTGGCCGCGCAGGTGTTTGGACAGTCAAAGTTCGAAATCGCCAGGCCACATCGGTCATCATGGACGCCTACGTAGAGCGAGACGACGTTCCACTTGGCATCGCCGACACGGGTGCCAGACAGTCCTATCTGCAAGACCCGGACTACGACACGAGCGGTGGACTTCACTGTTTTGTTGACCACCCGGACAACCCATCCCTTGTTCGACGCAGTGGCACGTTCAACGACTTGGCGACGGGACCAGGAACGACCTCAGTGGGCGGCATCAGGCACTTTGCCAGCGCATTTGAGCGGGCAGCGCTATACAGCCCTCGAAATCCTGACCCAGACGCCTCACGCCCAGAGCGCAAAAACGTTCGCAAGGTTCCATCCGTTTTGGCCATCAGTGATGACAGCGCCGCTCTATGGGGGGTGCGAAGCGCCGGTACACGCAGTGCTTCCAGTGTTCGTTTGGTGGGCACCAGCATGGCTTCGCCTCAGGTTGCAAGAGACCGGCTGAATAGAACATGAAGTCGCTACGAAATATCCAACGTAATGGCCTCGCAAGCTCAACGGCATTTTGCAGAACAGCAGCGAAGATCCGTCGCCAAAATTGACCTCACGACTTCAAGCCTGTGAACTCTCCACGTTGGCGCACTCAGAGTTAAGGCGGGAAAGCCGCACTCTGCTGGCCACCGACATGGTGAGTTCTGTCGGATTGATGGCCCAAAGCGAATCTGCCGGCGTCGAGGCAGTTCAGGGCTTTCTTGCCGAACTTCAAGAACTCAGCGAAGCGTCCGGAGGGCGTGTGGTGAATTGGCTAGTAGATGGCCTGATCGTTGAGTTCCCTGCTCCCCTCGAAGCTGTGCGCCTGGCACGCCAACTGCAGGCGACCCTCCATGCGAGCCGGTGCACCATCGCGAGGGTCGCATTGCATGCAACCGATGTGTTGCGGGGAGCAGAAACCAGCTATGGCCAAGGAATGGGACTGGTGAGGGCACTCACCCAACTGGCCAACTCGGGCGACATCTTGTTGACCGAACCCGTTTACGAAGCGGTGATTGAGGATGGACCGATATGGGAGAGCGCTTTATCGGCGACTCCCTCGATCCCATCAGGCTATGGCGTCAATCAAGGACCACCGCTGATCGAGTTGTCTCCTCCGAATTGAGCTTACTGGAAAGAGAAACGCCCTCTCTGCCCCAAGTTCTTACCGTGACAGTGATGCCCTTCGCAGTACCGTTGGCTGATGACAAGTCTTCAGCGATTGCTCGCTGCGGGCCGCACCAGCCCCACAAAACTGATGATCGTCGACGTCTTCAAAGAGTTGGGAATGCCCGCTAAGTGACGCCGGCCGGCAAGCCCAGTTCCTTGAACACCTCTGCGGCCAGTTGTTTCGGGCCGCTCTCGTGCCCAGTTGCCTGATAGCGTTCCAGAGTAAGGTCCGGCTGCAGTTTGCGCAAAATATCAAAATGATGCCGTGCGTCTTCAGTGCGATTGGCCAGGTGCAGACTGACCACATAGGCCCTCAATGTGGACAAATGTGTGGCATTTCGCTGCCAGGACGCCCCTAGCCACTTGCATGCTTTCTCGTAGTCTCCATTGGCAAAGTAAGCGCTTCCCAGATGGTTTTGGAAGTAGTAAGCCTGAGGATCAATGGGCGAGAGGCGCATCGCTTGGAAACAAGCCGTAACACCGGCCGAGGGCTCGTCCTGCCAGAAATGTCGTCTGTGTCCTTCATAAAGCCACGTCAAAGGCTGGTTGGGGTCAAGCCTTATGGCTTCCTGCAAAAGAGACTTGGCCAGCGAAAGGTCTTTTCCCCAGTGGCTGTGAGCATGCCCTTGTATGGCCATGGCCATCGGAAACTTTGGCTCAATGTCCAGAGCGCGCTGGCTCATCTCAATGGCCATACGCAACTGATGTTCGGGGTTGTTCCCCATTCCTTGTGCATGGCCCAGCACATGCCATCTGGCCAACCACGCCCAGGCAAGTGGAGAACGTCGATGCCGACTCGTGAGTTCTTCCAGCATCTTTCTCGACTGCTCCATTTCCCGCGGCCCGCAGTGCAACAGGCGCGATGCAGCCAGTAGCAGCGACGCGCTTTCGAGCGTTGGAAGTGGCAGGTTCAAAGCGCGCAGCAAAGCGGTCTGGGTCAGCTCATTCAGACAATCGGACGCTATTGACTCAGACAGGCTCTCGATCGCTGCCATCGGGGCGTCCGAGCGGGCTGACGCATCGATCACCTTGATCACTGATCCACTTTGGGCATCGCTCAGCATCGCGCGTGCACGCCAAAAACCTCCCTCTGACCAGAAGTGCCCTTGCAATACCTTGTCTGCGTGGAGTGTTTGGCTCGCCTGGACCGAACCCAGCTGGCGGCCAGCGAGGCGAAGTGTGCTGTCAGCTGCAATCACATGCAAAGACCGGTGCAATGAAAGGCGCGCAATGGTGTGCTCGGTCAACATCAACGTGATGGGCACTCCCGAAGGCTTCGGCACGGTACTCTCGAACGGAATGACGGCCAACGCCATCCCCGGTTGATTCCAAGAAGGCTCATCCTCAATGGCGTGCTCCCATTGAAGCGATGGTGAGTCCAGAAGCTGCCGCCACACCCGCGTCGGTTCAGCGAAGTCGCCAACCAGACGTTCGCCCATATCTAGCCACTCGCCGTCGAGCCCCTCGACCACGCTCGCATAGACCGGCTCAGTCACGACGATGTCTCCAGGGGACGCCACCTGGTTCAAGCTCCGAACAAAAGAATGGCCTTGTCCAAAGCTCTCATCTTCATTGACCAGCAGATTGGCTGCATGGATGGCGACCCGCGCATGCCAGCGCCGGCTTGTCTGACTGGCCTTCTGCAGTTGGCGCGCCACGCGAATGGCGCTGGCGGGTTCCATGAACTCAACAATCAACCCGTCGCCCAACCAACTCACCACGCGACCGCCAGACGCGTTGCTCAAGGCTTGAGCCTCCGCAAAAAACTCTTTGACGACCTTGACGCCAGAGGCCTCATTGTCGGCGATCACACCGACAGAGTTCACCATGTCGGCAGCCAGAAGCGTACGGCGTTCGCGCCGTAGCACCGAGCGCGCCAACGCTGGAATGCCGCCGTCTTGGGCGTCTAGGTTTGATTCAGGCATTGGTTTGGGAGATGTGGGCTACTTGGCTTGTCCCACTGGAAGAGGACGGAGCGAGCCAGCATAGCCTTCCCCCTCCTGACCTCAACAAGAATATCGTCAACGTCGTCCCTGCAGATCGGCCGAATCAAGATTTTGGCGAGTGGGGTCATCACCACCGGCTGGGCAGCGGTTTCAGCAATACGATCCAACGCTGCCGGACAGCGATGTACCCCCCCGTCTCCAGGTCTTTGAGCAGGCGGCTGACCATTTCGCGCGAACAGGCCAAGTGCTGTGAAAGGGCCAGATGAGTGATCTTCTCTCGCAAAGGTCGCTCGCCTTTGTCGTTGGGCAGGTCTGCCATCTCGTCCAGAAGCTTGGCCAAGCGGCCGTAAACGTCCACCAGGGCCACGCTGCGGGCGCTCTCGGTGGCAACACGGGCCCTTCGGATGATCCGGGAAATGAGCTCCAGGGCAAATTCGGGATTGGCTCCGATGTAGGCCAGCAGTGTTTCCCGGTTGATCACCGAGCACAGGGCCGGCTCGGCGGCTTCCACGTTCGCCGACCTGGGACCACCATCGAGGGACATTTCGCCCACGTAGTCCAGGTGGCCGTAGGTGCCGAGGGTGAGCTCTTTTCCTGCGTCATCAGCCACAAAGGCGCGCAACCGCCCCTCCAGCACGATATACAGGTTCTGCCCGACATCACCCTCCTGAATCAGGATGGCGCCTTTCCGATACCGGCGATGAATCCCCGCTGCCGCCAGCTCTCTCACATGACGGGCGGCGTCTGTAGTGCTTGAGTCACTGGCAGATGCGTCCATCTGCCAACTTTATCTCAGGAGTGAGCGAATTCCATGCCGTTTTGTGACACTGGCGCCACAATTCGCAGCGCCGGAACCACGGGCGGCAGGGAGTTCACACGCAGCAGCAACTGGCGGATGCTGGAACAGCCTGTTTTCTCGCGCAAAGCCTTGATCTGGCTGCGCACTGTCGACTCGGCGACCTTGTTGTTTTTGGCGATTTCAGGGATTTCGTTGCCGCTGCACAGCTGCATGAGCACCGATTCTTCTGTGGGGCTGAGGCTCTGGGCACGGGCAAACATGCGCACGGCCAGATTGTCGCAAGCGCTCTGGCGGGACAGCAGCACCAGGGTATGGGGCTCGTCCGACTCAAAACGGTGGCTCAGAGGGATGAAGGCCAGCGACAGTTCGCGGCCACCCTGGCTGAGGAACACCAGTCGACGCTGGCCTTTGGAGGAGAAATCCAGCGCTTCCTGGATCTGGGCTGTGAGGTCAATGGTGCAGCCGGCGAGCTGGGCACCCTGCATCTGGATCATGCGGGCAGAAGCCAGCTCGTGGCGGGCCAGATGGTTGACGTGGCAAAGGCGTCCTTGCGCGTCAATCACCATCAAACCGTAGTCGATTTCGTCCAAAACCCGAAGCAACTGCGACTGATCCAGAGCGTTGGCTTGAGAAAGGCGATCTGCAGTCAGAAAGCCGCTGTCGGCGAATGGGGTGGTCTGCGTAGTCATGGTCTCTATCTCCAATGTGTCGAATCAATTCAAGTTGATTGGTCGATGGAGTTACTGTAGGCAACCATGTACGAAGAAACGAGTAACCAGATACCGCAATGTTTGTGATGTATTTACATTGGTGGCGAATTTGGGGAAAAGCGTGTGTTACTGCCTTGGAGCGTCCCTGATTCCCGACAGGCTCTGACGTGTCGTCAGTGCTTCCACATCAAACACCAATTCAATCAGCGTGCCGCCCTCCCGTGCCATCGCTCGAGCCAAAGCCGGCGCAAACCCCGATGTTTCCTCGACTTTCTCGGCTTCATATCCGTAAGCCCTGGCCAATGCACAAAAATCCGGATTGCGCAAATCGGATGCCAACACGTGTGTGGGATATGCACGCTCTTGATGCATGCGGATGGTTCCGTAACTGCTGTTGTTGAGCAACACCACCACGTGTGTTTTCACGCCATGCTGCACGGCTGTGGCCAATTCCTGACCATTCATGAGGAAGTCCCCATCGCCAGTGAGCGTCAGCACTGGTCGCCCCGTCGTCAGCGCAGCAGCGATCCCAGCTGGCACGCCGTAGCCCATGGCACCGTTGGTGGGAGCCAATTGAATCTTCAACCCGTTCGCGAGGCTGCGGTACTGGAAGAAGCGGTGGAGCCAGGTGGCAAAGTTGCCGGCGCCATTGGTAACCACTGTCTCAGGTGGAAGGGACTCGCTCAGTGTGCGGATGATGGCCGCCATGTCGAGCGTCCCCTCACACACGGCCGCCGCAAGCGAGCCATCCAGGCTCGCAAGGTAGTCTGCGTTGGCTGCGGCCGTCCAGTCAGCCCAGGGCACATCGGGCGGCGCCGTCAGGCCCTCCAGGCTCTTGGCAGCGTTGGCCATGCTGGCCTGAATGGCCAAGGCGGGTTGATACACGCGCCCCAGCTCACCAGCATCCACGTGAATGTGCACCAAGGTCTGCTTGGGCACAGGGACCTCCAGCAACGCGTACCCACCCGTTGTGGCTTCGCCCATGCGAGCGCCGATCGCCAGCAACAAGTCAGCCTCCAGCACCCGGCGCTTGAGGGCTGGGTCAATGCCCAGCCCGATGTCTCCGGCGTATTGTGAGTGCCGGTTGTCAAAGATGTCCTGGTAGCGAAACGCATTGGCCACGGGCAACTGCCAGTTTTCAGCAAAGCGGTGCAATGCGCTGGCTGCCTGGGGCGTCCAGCCGCTGCCACCGGCTATCACCAATGGCTGCTTTGCTTCGAGCAACATCTGGCGCAGCGTGCGGATGCTGCCAGGGTCACTCCAGGCTTGCGCGGGCTTGACCGGAGGCAAGGCTTTTAATGCGTCGGGCACCGCCAGCGTCAACATGTCTTCGGGCAGCACCACCACCACTGGTCCTGGTCGGCCACTTCGCGCTGTCTGAAAAGCCCGCGCTACCACCTCGGGGATGCGGGAGGCATCATCGATCCGCTCCACCCGTTTGGCCATGCCCTTGGTAGAAGGTCCAAAAAAGGCAGCGAAATCCACTTCCTGAAAGGCTTCCCTGTCGCGCGTATCGGAGGCCACATCGCCCACAAACAGGACCATGGGTGTGCTGTCCTGAAATGCAGTGTGCACACCAATGGACGCATTGGTGGCTCCCGGTCCTCGGGTCACAAAGCACACGCCGGGCCTACCCGTGAGTTTACCCACGGCTTCGGCCATGTAGGCTGCCCCACCCTCTTGCCGGTTCACAACAAAGCGAATGGCATTGCCGTGCAGGTGAAACCCGTCAAGCACTGCGAGATAGCTCTCACCAGGCACGCCGAAAACGTCGGTCACGCCTTGGGCAACCAGGCATTCAACAAGCAGGTGGCCCGCAAGGCGAGGAGATGAGGAAGGCGTCGTCATGGTGATGCTCACATTCTCTTCATGCCCATGGCATGAGGTTCAACCGCTCGCTGACGGCTGTTTTCAGGTGGAAGGCTGTTTGGCAAGATACCAACCCACGCCTATCACCGCCAACATAGCCAGCAGCAAGGACACCCCTGCTCCGGCCAGCGTTGATGCATATTGACCGGCGTCCATCAGCCGGCCAAACAGGAGGGGCGACAGCGCAAAGCCTACGTCCAGCCCTGAATAGACTGTGCCATACACCCGCCCGGTGGCGCCAGCGGGGGCGGCTTTCCGAATCATGAGGTCGCGGCTGGGACCTCCGATGCCCACGGCAAAACCTGTGGCGGCCAGGACCACCAGGGTGCCCATACCGCCCAGCACTCCACTGGAGCTGACCAGCAGCAACATCCCGCCGGTGAACATGGTGGCGGCTAGAACGCGGTCGCTGTGTTTGACACGATGGGCCAGGTATCCGCCGGCCGCAATACCCACCGCCCCGGCCAGCATGTACGCGCTCAATGTGTAGGCGGCCATCTTTTCGCTGAGGCCGTGGACTCGCTCCAGAATGGAGGGCGCGAAGCTCTGAATGACCGCCAGCGACATGGTAGCCAGCATGAAGAAAGCGAAGCAGCCCCATACGACTGGCGAACGCAGGAAGGCAAACCCGCCTTGCGCAGGTAGATTGGCTTTCCCGTTGGCAGTGGCGCGCCCTTGGTCAATGCCTTTGCTGGCCAAGCATTCACGGTTGACGAACAGTATCGCCACGACAGTGGCGTAAAGGATCGCACACCCCAAGTAGGCGCTGCGCCAACCGGCCCAGGCGGAAATGCCCGTCAAGAACACCGGCGCGAGCGCCCAGCCAAGATTACCTGCCAGACCGTGGGAGCTGAAGGCGTAGCCCAGGCGCGAAGCCGATACGCGCTGGTTGAGAATGGTGAAATCCACCGGATGAAATGGCGCATTGCCCAAGCCGGCCAGGAAGGCAGCAAGCATCAAGCTGGCATAGCCCTCGGCCTGAGCCGCGGTCAGCGCAGCCAGAAAAAAGCAACCGAGGGCAGCAAACAGCACAGGCCGGGCGCCCACGCGGTCCACCAGGAAACCACCCGCTGCCTGCCCCACGCCTGAGACGACAAAGAAGATGGACACCAGCAGCCCCACGTCGGTAAAGCTAAGACCGAACTCCCGCATGAAGACGGGGAACAGCGGAGCCAGAAGCAGATGGGAGAAATGTGATACGGCGTGGGCAAGCGAGACCAACCCAATGACCTTGGCATCAGTTCCCCATGGCGCTTGAGCGGGTTGAACCGTTTCAGCCAGGCCGGACATGCATCAACCCAGCAAGTCGTGCACGAGCTCTTTTGGACGGCACATGCGAACGCCTTGCGGACTCTCCACAATAGGACGCTCCACCAACACAGGATGCTCGACCATGGCATCGAGCAACTTGGACTCTGAAACAGTGGGATCGTCCAGACCCAACTCGACGTACAACTCGCCCTTTCGACGAAGCACGTCAGAAGCCTTGGCGCCCATGGCCTTGAGCAAGCCTTGCAGCTGCGACTTTGTGTATGGACGCTTGAGGTACTCGACCACTTCCAGCTCGACGCCCGCATCGCGCAAGGCATCCAGCACGTAGCGAGATGTGCTGCATTTGGGATTATGGTAGATGACGAACGAACTACTGCGAGTGGTTGAAGGTGAAGCCATGGCGGTCAGTGATGCGTATCGGTTGGGTGACGGGTCGAGAGGCCCTCTGCAAAACCTGCGCCATGCGCGATCGAGGTCAAAACGGGATGCATGGCTTGCCTGCTTGTCGCAACGTGTGCCCGGCGGCACACGGACGGCAACAGGTACGGCAGACGCCAGTTTTGGCCCGAACCCGAGGCAGTTCAGACTTGCGTTGGCATTCTTCGCGCCTCACGCCTCATCAGCGCAAAGCCCAAGGCTCGCACAGCGCAGGTTATGCAGAGGGCCCCCAAGGCAAACATTGTGACCTATCTGGAAACCATCGACACACACTTGTCACACATGCCGTGCAAGATCGGTGCTTTACTCATACGTTCCAACTCTATTCAGCTGTCACGTTAACTGTCATGTGCCCACAGTCAACAAAGGCCATCATTTACGGCAAGACCGCCAAAGGCTGGTCGGCCCTGCCGGGACACCGCCAGCTTTGTGCCCGAGAGCACTCTGTCATGGTCATGGCCAACGGTCAGCGCAGCCTGGCCGACCTGTCCAAGCTACTGGGCGAGAGAGCAGAGACCATTGCCATCGACCTGGCTTCACGCGGCTACCTCAAGCCTGCCGAGGCTTGCCGGTGGGACGGCCTGGACGCCTGACGATTAGCCCCTGCCCAATGGCATGGGTGCTATGTTCAGAGCAGACGCTTGATCAGCCCCATGACCCGGCGGAAACGGTCACCATAGGGCGGGTAAAACAGATGTCCCATGGCAAAAGAGGACTGGAAGAAGACTGACTTCTCGTGTGTGAAACGGGCAAAGCCGGTTTCGCCATGATAAGCACCCCAGCCGCTCTCACCCACTCCGCCAAACGCAAGATTCTTGTGCGCAATGTGCATGAGCGTGTCATTGACAGTGACGCCGCCACTGACGGTCGATTGCAGGACCTGATCACGTTCACCCACGTCGGCACCGAACCAGTAGAGAGCGAGGGGCCTTGGCCTGTCGTTGATATAGCGAATCATCTCGGCGCTCGTGTCGCAAACCACCACTGGAAGTACCGGGCCAAAAATCTCCTCTTGAAGAACGCGTGCCTGTGGTGGCACGTTCATCAGCAAGACCGGACGCAACTGCCGCCCATGCGGCGATGCACCGTCGGGCACTTCGGACTCCACCACCCGGGCACCCAGGTTCCTGGCTTCCTGAACCAGACCCTCCAGCCTAGCGAAGTGCCGTTCGCTGATGATGGACGCATAGTCAGAGTTGCCCCCGATGGTAGGGAAGAGCTTGTCCACAGCCACTTGCCATGCCGCCTCAAAACTGGGCAGTTGCTCGTGAGTCAGCATCACGTAATCGGGTGCGATACAGGTTTGACCTGCATTGATGAGCTTGCCATGGACGATCTTCAGTACGGCCTCGTCCATGTTGGCGCTGCGGCTGATGATGCAAGGAGATTTGCCTCCCAGCTCCAGCGTGGTCGGTGTCAGGTTCTGCGCTGCTTCCGCTGCCACCTTGCGTCCGATGGCAGTAGAGCCGGTGAAAAACAGATGATCAAACGGCAGACGGGCAAACTCGGCAGCCACATCCGCCCCTCCCTGTACCACACAAAGTTCATCGGTCGAAAAGTTCTCATGGATCAGCCGCGCCAACAAGGCTGACGTATGAGGCGTCAACTCACTGGGCTTGATCATGACGCGATTGCCTGCAGCCAGGGCCGTCGCCGCAGGACCCAATGCCAGTTGCAAAGGGTAGTTCCAAGGCGAAATGACGCCAATGACGCCCAGTGGTTGACGAATGATTTTGGCGTGCCCGGGTTGAAGGTACACCGGCGTTCGCACTCGGCGGGATTTGCTCCAGCGCCCGGTGTTTTTCAGCAGCTGTCCGATCAGGGAACGCAGGACGAATATGTCCGCCACTTCTGTGAGTGCCGCCGAGCGGACCCCGAAATCGGCTTCCACCGCTTCGCAGAGGATTTGGCCATGCGCGTCTAGCAGCGCTTGCAAACGGCGCAAGCGATCCAAACGAATGTCCAACCCAACAGGTGGAGCGTTTCGGCTGGACTGATACTGGGCGTCAAAGACGGCGCGCATGGGCAAATCTGGCGGCGACTGGGTCATAGGTTCATCATACGACCGCTCTTCGGTGGTGGGTAGAGGACAGCCCCCAGACCACTTGTAACCGCCGATAGCCGGTCGAAGAACCCGACCGCCCGGGGTGCTCACCTGGCTACTACATGACGCTGGTGGGATCTTCCTGGAAGGCTGCATCAGTGCCGGCGGCCACCGCCTCCAAGGCACGTTGAACCACCTCGTGCGCATCGACCACGCGGACATGTCGTTCTGCCAGGAGCTTCTCAAGCGAGCGCTTGGTCATCGAATGCCCGCGACCGCCGCGACTGGTGAACATGAACAAGCTGCCATGGGTGCTCGCCCATACCAGCTTGGCTCGATACCACTTGCCTTTTGATAGCAAGTCTACCCAGTCTCCTTGGCGCAAGCCACGCACCAATGCCTTGACATTGATTCCATCGCCATCAGCTGAATGTGATTCCGCCTTGCGATCCGACTGGAGCTCCGCCAGCGCGCCGGCGTCGATTGCGTCTTCGGAGCCAGCTGCGGCAGCCGTGTCCTGTTCGTCCATGTCTTCGCCTTCCAGCGGCATTGGCGAACTCTGTGGCACTTCCTCAAAGCCGGCTGACTCCTTCTCCTTCGCAGCCATCCAAGGCTGTGCAGCGGCTTTGGGCTTTTGTTGCTCCGGTGTCGCGGGCAAAGTGGCGTCCAGCGGAGCCGGGCCAGACGGCAGCTCGATCAGCGGCGACATCGATGAGGTGATGCCGTCCGTACGGGCCTTCGCCCGTCTCAGCCCAAGCACCGGTTCGTGCAATCGAAGCAACGCGTCGAAGAACGGTTTGGTTTCCGCATCTGACTTGCCCAGCATTTCCAGGCCTTCGCGCAACTTTTTGATCAACCCCGGCACAAGCAGGAACAACTGCTTGGGCCGACGCATGGTCACGTCTTTCTTCGTGCTCCAGAGAAGGTCGGAAACCACTTTGCGGTATCCGCCGGGATCCGGGTCTTCCGTGCCATCGCGAAGCTTCGCTTCCGCGATCACCAGCGACCAAGTCTGGTAAAGAAAATCGAGGACAACGCCCGGCGCGTTGAAAACGTCTGGCCTGAGACTCATATCCCAAGCAATCTGATCGGCCAGGGCCTGTCTTTCCTCAGCGTGCCGGATAGCCTCCAGCCGCCTCACTTCAGCCGATTTCTCCTCCTGATCCTGACGTTCCCACCGGTTCTTGAGGTCGTTCAGCACTTCCCCAAACACTTCGGGCGTTTCGGGCTGCTGCTCATTCAGGTTCTTGACGACATCCTGGACGGGCGCGAGGAACTCTTCCTCAAACTCTTCCGAGAACTCATCGTTGTACTTGAAGCTGCGTTCGGCGAACGTTTCGATCAAACGGCGAGCAGGGTTCTGCGCTTCGTCGAAATACCGGGGATCAGTCATGGCCAGACGCAAAAGCGCCGGCTCCATCGCCACCACCGCCTCGCGAACCGGCGCCAACAGCAAGTTGTCGCGTGCGACCTGGTTCACCAGCTTGCGCACCATGTCCAGACCGATGGCCTGAGCCACCTTCGTAGCCTTCTGCTTGAGTTCGAGAAGCGCGCGCGAGCGCTCATGAGGTGCCGCAAACTCACCCCACTGCTCTTTGCTCAGCTGAGTGCCGACACCTACCATGCGAGCCGGTCTGTCCACCGCCGCCAGGTTGCGGTACTGCGTTCTCTCTTCGGCCAAGACCACGTCATCGAGCATAGGCAAGGACGCGTTCGCCTGGATGCGCTCAAGGTCCTGCTGAACCTGGTGGTAGTACTCGTCGGTCAGAGCCTGCTCGAAGCGCTCATCCCCACCACGCATGAAGTCGTGGAAAACATTATGGCTGACCTGGCTGCGCTCGCAGCCGAGTGCCTGCATGCTGGGCATGGCGTCGCCGCCACCAGTGCCCAAGCCACCAAACCGACTTCCGCCGCCTTGGCCTCCACCCATTCCAGAGCCACCGGATCCGAAACCACCGCCCGCGGGCGCACCAAAGCCGGTGTCCTGCACATACCCACTGTTGGCGTAGTTGCCGCCCCCTCCGTAATAGCCCCCGGAGCGCGTACTCATTCCGCCGCCATCGCCGAGATCGAAATCCAGCATGTCACGACTTTGCGGCGCAGGAGGCCTGGACGCCTGCGGGTCTGCCACCAGGCGAACCCGATAGCTGGCCTCTCCGACATTGGCCTTTTGGAGCATTGTCGCCAGCTTTTCGTAGAGCTTGTTCAGTTCTGGCCCCAAGGTTGGGCCAATCTGCTGAAGCCAGAGAGCTCGGACCTCGCTGTCCTGTTCCATGTCGGACATCAGGTCGCGCAAGACCCGCACGAACACAGAAGGACGCAAAGGGTTCTTGTCCGCCTTGATGGTGTCGAGCCCGATAAGCGAACTCATCCGGGCATCCAGTGCAGCAAGCGACTGCTCCACCAGAGGCAGTAAGTTCTGCAACAGCCGCGCTGACTCCAAACTCTCGTTGACCGAATGATCATCCACCAGGGCCAGCATCGACGAATCCGATAGCTCGGCCAGCGTCGAGACCTGAGTGTCCTGCTCGCCTTTCTCAAAGGCCTCTTTAAGGCGTCGAGGGTAGGTCTTCGAGATGGTCGTCCGGTTTTGCAGCAATGACCACCAAGCTCTGGCGGCCACCTCGCGAAATGCGACTTCAGTGCCCTTGTTTTCAGCGGCTTGCAAAGCCTCCACAGTCGCGTCAATGCACCGGCCCAGAAAGTCTGGGGCCGCCTTGACGACATCTTCAAAGCATTGGTCGAGCAGTAGAGGGTTCGCGGGCATGACGCACAGGGACTTGCGGCTACTTTGTCCGCAGAGCTTTTCAGTTTATACCCGCAAACACTCGACCGCTTCGATAGGTAGTAGCGATAGCGCTACACCGATTTCCGATACTCGGTCGCCGCAAGCCGCTGAACGTAGCAAGCACCATGCAAAAGAATGTGTCTGAGGGTTCTCGTGATAAGCGGCCATAAGTAGTTGACCCTGCAATGTGCTCGCGCCCGGGACTCAAAGCGGAGAGACCAGATTTGACGATGCGCGAGGGTTTCGTTCTGCCAAAGACACCAGGTCCACGAACCGCTGTCCTTGAACCAGCACATGCTCGCGGGCCACATTGGCAGCCAACTCGCAATCGCCGTCGACCAGAGCGCGAACAATGTCGGCATGCTCCGCAAGGCTTTGCGCCATGCGGTTGCGTAGACGAAGCTGAAGGCGCCGGTATGGCTTGAGGCGGTTCTTCAACGTGGTGGTTTGCTGAACAAGAAACGGATTGCCGCAGGCTTGATAGATCAATTGATGAAAGTGCTCGTTGGCATAGTAATAGGCATCGGCATCCTGGGAATGCACCTCCCTTTCACAAGCCATCAGTGCCTCCTTTATCTCCCTGAGGTGCGGATCCTGGACACGCCTGCAGGCCAGCCGGGCACACAGAGCTTCGAGTTCGGCCATGACTTCAAACATCTGGAACAACTCGTTGATGCCCTGGCGCGACACGTAAGTGCCCCGCTTGGGCCGCACCTCAACGAGGCCACTCGACTCCAGCTGCTGCAGAGCTTCACGCACAGGCGTCCGCGAGACACCGAATCTCTCCATCAGATACTCAACTCGGACTTGCTCACCTGGCTGCATGCGGCCATTGACGATGTCGTCCTCCAGTTGGTCCCGGATGGTGCGAACGCGATAGGTATTGGGCGATGACGTACTCATGCCGTAACAAGTGCTCGGGTTACCCCTATAGGTTGTAGGCTGCAAGATGAATATAACAGCGGAAGTGTTATATACAACACTGACTAACCCTAATGAGGAGACACATATGAATTTGCGCTTCAAGCACCGCCTTCTCGCGGTGGGCGTGGCCGCTCTGGCCGCCGTATCAGGTACCGCCCACGCAGGCGATGTGGTGCTCAAGGCATCCCATCAATTCCCAGGTGGCAAGGGCGATGTTCGCGACGAGATGGTCCAGATGATCGCACGCGAAGTCGAGGCGGCGAATGTCGGTCTGACGATCAAGGTGTTTCCGGGTGCGAGCTTGGTCAAGCCCAAGGAACAGTGGAAGGCGATGAAGACGGGTCAAATCGACATGACTTCTCTTCCCCTGGACTATGCCTCGGGCTTTCACCCGCAGTTTGGCGCGACGCTGATGCCCGGCTTGGTAAAGAACCATGAGCACGCCCGCCGAATCAATGCTTCGCCTTTCATGCAGGATATCAAGGCCATCATCGAAGAAGGCGGGGCCAAAGTGTTGGCTGACGCCTGGCTGGCTGGCGCTTTCGCCGCCAAAGAGAAGTGCATCCGAACGCCCGAGGACATGAACGGGCTGAAGGTACGTTCAGCCGGCGCAACATTCGCACAAATGTGGGCCGGGGCCGGTGGCACGGTTGTCTCCATCCCTTCCAGCGAGGTCTACAGCGCTCTCCAGCAAGGCGTGGCTGAAGCCACCGACACCTCCTCAGGCAGTTTCGTGTCTTTCCGCCTCTACGAGCAGCTCAAGTGCATCACCGCCCCTGGCGACAACGCTCTGTGGTTCATGTATGAACCTGTCCTGATCTCCAAGCGCAGCTGGGAGCGCCTGGACGAGAAGCAGCAAAAGGCTTTGATGGACGCTTCCAAGAAAGCAGAAGACTACTTCAACGGTGAATCGAAGAAGCTAGACGACAAGCTGGTAGAGACCTTCAAGGCGAACAAGGTGGAGGTGATCAACCTGACCGACGCCGAAGCTCAGGCATGGCGAGAAGTCGCGCAGAAGACCTCCTACAAAATCTTCGCGGAGAAAGTACCCGGCGGAAAAGAACTGATCGAGAAGGCGCTCAGTGTCAAGTAAGACGTTGTCGCAACCCGGGTGGGTGTCCGCCATCCACCAGGTGTCTCGCATTTTGGGCGTGGCCTCTGCCGGAATGATCGTCGTGTCGATTCTGGTGGTGTGCCATATGGTGTTCGTGCGCGCCGTGCTGGGCGAGTCCTCCATCTGGCAGACTGAGTTCACGACGTTCACCCTTGTGGCAGCCACGTTTCTTGGCGCACCCTACATTCTCCTGACCCGCGGTCATGTCGCGGTGGACGTGGTGCCCTTGATGGTGGGAGCAGGCGCACGACGCGGCCTGCACCTCGTTGGCAGCCTCATTGGCGTGACGTTCTGTGCCATCTTTCTGTACGCGGCCATCCCCTGGTGGCATGAGACATGGGAAACAGGCCAGACCACTCACTCGATCTGGCGAGCGCGCTTGTGGATTCCCTACCTATCGGTGCCTGTTGGACTGTCCGTCCTTTGCCTCCAATACCTGGCAGAGATATGGATGGTGCTGACGGGACGCGAACAACCCTTTGGGCTGGCCGACGACGAGCGTTTGTGACGCCTTTCCTGGACTCCACCGCACGGCGGCGTTTCTTCTTTCACTTTTTCTTTTGCAATTGATGCCATGAGTCCATTGACCATAGGTCTGCTGGTCTTCGCCACCACCTTGCTGGTGCTGGCCACAGGACTGCCCATCTCGCTCGGCTTGGGTGCCGTGGCTTTGTTCTTCATGGTGGTTTTCGACGGTTGGTACAGCATCCACTTCGTCCCAGAAACCGTATTTGCAGGACTGGAAGACTTCACACTCGTGTCCCTGCCCATGTTCATCATCATGGGAGCGGCAGTGGCATCCTCGCGCGCTGGTTCCGACCTGTATGAAGCGCTCGCCCGCTGGCTGCACAGAGTCCCCGGCTCACTCGTTATCTCCAACATTGGCGCCTGCGCACTTTTCTCCGCGCTCACCGGTTCATCACCTGCCACTTGCGCTGCCATCGGCAAGATGGGCATCCCCGAGAT
>JBNKNN010000172.1:0-4508 GCA_050293865.1 Hydrogenophaga sp.
GCCTCAGGGCTCACGCCTTCCATCGTCAGGAATTCGTTGGCCGTCTTACCGATACGCTGGGTCAACATCACCAGCTGACCGGAGGCAGAGATCTCGGAAGCTGGTGCATTTTGCTGAAGCTTGAGCGAAGAAATTGTCTCCGCAATTTCCAGCAGGTCGGCAGACTGGCGGTTGATCGTGCGAAGAGCGGCGCCCACCTGAGTCAGCACGGTCTTCTGGCCAAGAACCACCTGCGCTTCTTCGTGCATGTCCGAAGCCACATCGTGAATCGATTTGATGGACTCACTGTAGGCCGTCCCCAGCGCAGTGATCGTTTCACTGCCATCCTTGAGCGCCGTGGTTTCGCTCAAAAGCTGAGCAGCGGATTCTTCCACGTCCTTGAAAGCCGTTTCGTCTCCCACCAAAGCCTGAGACACGCTCTTCGCCAGTCGTTGGGATTGGGTTTGAGAATCGCCCGAGGCAGCGATCTGGCCACTGGTGGCTTCCACCTTGTTGAACACGTAAGCAGTCACAGCGGCCAGGATTGCCAGCGCCACTACCAGCAGAACGAACAAATTGCGCTGATGCTTCTGGGTGGTATTCCTGCCCAACAGCGGCAGACTGACCATGCCCAACTCTGCACTGTCCATCTCGGCATCGGACCGCGAGCTGCGACTTTCCTGGAAGTCGGCACCGGCGTCTTGTGGTGCAAGGCTGTCCGCCGCCATTTGCACAACTTCGTCAGAAGTTGCGTTCAGGTCAATGTGGTCGCCAATATTGACGTCGACACCTTCTCTTGTACCGGCATCCTTGTACTGTTCAATCGTGGCCATGATCTAACCTTCCAACAAATATAGCGGCGTCAATCAAACATCGCTGCCCCGAGAGGGCCCCGATATCCAGAAAGCGCAAACGTCCTGACTGAGTGGTTCTCTTGCATTGGAACGCGTTCATGCAGCAATCGCCAGGAAACCCGGCTCATCCACCAGAAGTTGCAGGTTCAACTCCAGCCAACTGCCGCCATCAGCGTCCAACAAGTTACGAGAGATATACGAGGGAGCCCCATCCGGCAACTCCCCCAAGCTTGAAAAATTCGTCGGGTTGCGCAACCCCAGCAAACGGTCGATCCAAAGCACTGCGTTGACGCCCAACGCGGCGTGCAGGCTGACCAGCCGTGTTTCCGAAGTGACCCGCTCTGTCGAGCGCCCGCCCCGGCCGACCATGCCCGCCAAATCGACCACACCATGCAGTCCACCACGCAGGTTGGCGACGCCGACATACCAGGGCTTGGTGTAGGGAACACGCTGCAGGGGGGACCACGGAAAAATCTCTCCGGCCTGCACCAGCGGCACCAGAAAACGTTGGCCCCCAGCCTCTACGGCCAACCATGAGGCCGCAGACGCCTCCGTCTTGGCTGCCGTCAGGCGTTGAGCGAGTCGCTCCTGGAGTTCTTTCAGAGACTGTCGTTTGGCCATACTGGGTGATCTGGTTGCTACGCCGGGTGCTGTCAAACTCTGCGTCTCAGCCGAGCGCCCGGATCTTGGTAATCAGCTCTTCCGCATTGACAGGCTTGGTGACGTAGTCACGTGCGCCTTGACGCATCCCCCAAACCCTGTCGGTCTCTTGGTTCTTGCTTGTACAAATGACCACCGGGATGTCCGAATAAAGCGGATCCCTGGTGATGGCGCGGGTCAGCTGAAATCCATTCTGACCGGGCATCACAACGTCCATGAGGATCAAATCTGGCTTTTGCTCCGCCAGCCGACGAAAGGCCTCTTCCGCATTCTCGGCGGTGCGCACGCTGTAGCCATTTTTTCCCAGCATGTCCGACAGAGTCATCAACTCGGTCTTCGAATCGTCAACGATCAATACATTTTTGATGGCCATCATGCAGCTCCTGATGCTTGCGAGCCAAACTGCTGCACGGCTTGCAGCAATTGGTCCTTGGTGAAAGGTTTGGTCAGATACTCTTCCGAACCCACCATTCGGCCACGCGCTTTGTCAAAGACACCGTCCTTGGACGAAAGCATGACCACAGGTAGTTCGGCGAAACGGTCATTGCGCTTGATGATGGCGCAGGTCTGATAGCCGTCGAGGCGCGGCATCAAAATGTCGCAGAACACGAGATCGGGCTGGTAGTCGTTGATCTTTGCCAAGGCATCAAAACCGTCCTCAGCCAGCATCACTTCATGCCCGCCTTGTTTGAGAAAAATTTCGGCGCTACGCCGAATGGTGTTGCTGTCATCAACGACCAGAACCTTGAGTGCATTTGAATTGCTCACAGCAGACAATCTCCTTGCATGTGGGGTGACTGCTGACCTGCCAGACGCAAACGCTCACCGCCGAGCCTTCCCGCCGACGCGGCAACCGGGTTAGAGATCGTTGTATCCGTCAAATCTGCACCATCTCGAAGTCTTCCTTGCGCGCACCGCATTCAGGACAAGTCCAGTTCATCGGCACATCTTCCCAGCGGGTTCCCGGCGGAATACCGTCGTCCGGCGAACCTGCGGCTTCGTCATAAATCCAGCCACAGATCAGGCACATCCAAGTCTTCGTATCGCTCATGGTTATAGGGGGCATTGACATAGAATGCAACCATTGTATCGAGCGTCCAACACTTCAATTCGCGCCATAACCACACATTTTTCTCACTTACGGCGCTTTCCTTATCAGCGACCGTATCGCTCATACAACTTCGTTGCACACGAACGACCCAATGGACGCACCCAACACACCCATCGAAGAAGACGCTGAGCAGGAGACCACTCTGCCTTGCGTGATGACTTTCAACGCCAACGATCCCAGCGGCGCTGGCGGCCTCAGTGCGGACCTGACGGCCATGGCCAGTGCATCAGCCCATGTCCTAGCAGTGGCCACCGGTTGCTATGTCAGGGATACCACCAAGGTGCACGACTTCATCAACCTCGATGAGGAGGCCGTCTCGGATCAAGCCCGCTGCGCATTGGAGGACATCAACGTCCAGGCGTTCAAGGTTGGCTTTGCGGGCAATGCCGAAAATCTCAGCGCCATCGCGGAGATCACGACCGACTACTCCGAGCTCCCGGTCATTGCCTATATGCCTGACCTCTCGTGGTGGGAGGAGATGGAAATCGAGCAGTACCTCGATGCGTTCGCCGAGCTCGTGCTGCCGCAAACCACCGTGCTGGTGGGCAACCACAGCACCCTCAGCCGCTGGCTGTTGCCCGACTGGGACAGCGATCAGCCTCCCAGTCCTCGCGAAGTGGCCCAGGCGGCTGCCGTGCATGGCGTGCCCTACACATTGGTGACCGGCTTCAACGCGCCAGACCAGTTTCTCGAAAGCCATTTGTCATCGCCGGAGTCCTTGCTGGCCAGTGCTCGCTACGAGCGCTTCGAAGCCACGTTCAACGGTGCAGGTGACACGCTCTCTGGAGCTTTGGCGGCGTTGATAGCAGGGGGCACCGATTTGCAAAACGCCAGCGCGGAAGCACTGACCTATCTCGACCAATGCCTCGACGCGGGCTTTCAGCCCGGCATGGGCAATGCGGTTCCAGACCGGTTGTTCTGGGCACATGACGACGAGAAGGTGGTCGAACTGGCCGCCGAAGCTCTCGCAGCCGCGGAAGCGGAGCTGGCGCAGAATCAGGGCCAGGGCGGGGCCGAGGACGTCGAAGGCAAGGCATCTCGGGAAGAGCTCTGAACCGCAGCCACACCAACACAACCAACCCAACTCGCAAGCTGACCGAACAATGACCGATCGCAATCAAGCACTCTTCGAACGCGCCAAAGCCCTGATCCCGGGAGGCGTGAACTCTCCCGTTCGCGCCTTCAAGGCGGTGGGCGGCACGCCGCGATTCGTCGAACGTGCCGATGGCGCCTACTTCTGGGATGCCAACGGACAGCGGTATATCGACTACATCAATTCCTGGGGGCCAATGATTTTGGGGCATGGTCACCCTGCTGTACTGGAGGCGGTGCAGAAGGCCGCCGTCGAGGGCTTTTCCTTCGGCGCCCCCACCGAGCGGGAGATCGAACTGGCTGAAGCAATCGTGGCAGCGGTTCCGAGCATCGACATGGTGCGGCTGGTGAGTTCCGGTACCGAAGCAGGCATGAGCACCATCCGCCTGGCGCGAGGCGCCACGGGCCGCAAGACCATTATCAAGTTCGAAGGCTGCTACCACGGGCACGCCGATGCGCTGCTGGTCAAGGCCGGCTCTGGCCTGGCCACGTTCGGCAATCCGACCAGTGCGGGCGTGCCGCCCGAAGTGGTGCAGCACACGCTTGTGCTCGAGTACAACAACATCGAGCAACTTGAAGCTGCTTTCGCAGAACACGGCAAGGACGTTGCCTGCATCATCATCGAACCCATCGCCGGCAACATGAACTTTGTTCGGGCCAGTGTTCCCTTCATGAAGCGCTGCCGTGACTTGTGCACCGAGCACGGCGCCTTGCTGGCGTTTGACGAAGTCATGACTGGCTTCCGTGTCGGTCTGGGCAGCGCTCAGGGTGTATACGCCAAGTTGATTCCCGGCTTCGAGCCGGACATGACG
>JBNKNN010000173.1:0-4575 GCA_050293865.1 Hydrogenophaga sp.
CGTGCAAGTCCATGGTCAGCAAGCGCTGCACACCCACGGCCTGCAGCATGTTGGCCACCACCTTGGCGGTGATGGGCACCCGGCTTGAGCGCGGGCGGCGATCCTGGCGGGCATAGCCAAAATAGGGAATCACGGCCGAAATGGACACTGCCGAGGCGCGCTTGAGTGCGTCGACCATGATCAGGAGTTCCATCAGGTTCTCGTTGGTCGGCGCACAGGTCGACTGCACAACGAAAACGTGCCGGGCACGGACGTTTTGAGTGATCTCAACCGTGACTTCTCCATCGGAGAAGCGGCCGACATTGGCAGCGCCCAATTGGGTGTTGAGATGTTGGGCGATCTCCGCCGCCAGCACCGGGTTGGCATTGCCGGTGAAGATCATGAAATCAGGTGGCTGAACTTGCATGGCGTTTCCAGCGAGCGGATCCAACAGCGAAAAAAGAGGCCGCCGATAGCTCTCTGGCGGCCTCGTCCGTACTTTGCGAATAAATTTGGCAGGGGAGGAAGGATTCGAACCCTCGCATGCCGGAATCAAAATCCGGTGCCTTAACCAACTTGGCTACTCCCCTGCACAGGCTGTCCGGCTCACATACGTGAATCGAACCACCTCAATGCAGTTTGCCGTTCACCCCTTGATCAGGAGTTCAGACTTCCATTTTAGTCTGAACACCACTGTTGCAGCGGATGAACTGCCAGATTGCAACACTCCCGAACCGTCCAACCAGGTGGCGTGGGCTTGAGCGGTATGTTGTGCACGCGAGGTGCAAATACCGCTGAGCCAGAACCTGTCATTCGCCCTTGCAATCCCTGGTCAGCGAGCCATTCGATGGCTTTGCTGATGTCTGGGCACAACGCCCGAGCCACCGGCTCCATGTCGTTGTGTGCTTCATCGAGCAATCGCTCGATATCCAGCGCTGGGCAAACCCCTGAAACAGTATCGTTTGCAGCAAAGCCTGAGATTATAGCAGTTTTTGTGTTTCGTGCCAGATTCGGGGACGAGAAGATCAATTTTGTCGAAGCACCGCCCTCGGGCTTGACTACGACCCACTGGCGTTCTGGCAGCATCACAGGCGTCAACTGCTCGCCAACGCCTTCCACCCAGGCGTTGTGGCCACCAATGAAAAACGGCACATCGGCACCAATTTGCTGGCCCAGGCGCATCAGCGCAGGGCGTTTGAGGCCGGTGTCCCACAACCGGTTGAGTGCAAGCAACGTGGTGGCCGCATCAGACGAACCTCCTCCCATGCCGGCCTCCGCGGGCAGGTTTTTGTGCAATCGGATGGTCGCGCCCAGTGGCGTGCCCGTGCTTTGCTGCAACAACCGGGCTGCCCGAACGCACAGGTCATCGGCAGGCAGGGGGAGATGGCCTACGTCTTCGCGCTGGAGCACGCCATCGTCGCGGACGAAAAAGTCCAGCGTGTCCGCCCAGTCGAGCAACATGAAAACGGACTGAAGCAAGTGGTAGCCATCGTTTCGGCGGCCGACCAGATGCAGGAAAAGATTGAGCTTGGCGGGGGCCGGGATACGCTCCAGCGATCCCTCGGAGACGATCATGGTTCGAACACCAGTCGTAGCTCGGCACGCGGCAGGGGTTGCAGGCGCCTGGCCACGATACGTCCTTCGGCATGTCGACTGAGGTCCGCTTGCCATCCCGGTGCCTGCGCATTGGGTGTTCCGTTGAGCCAGTCGAACATGGCTTCGATGGGCAGCGGCGTGCCGCTCATTGAGGCAGTCAGTTCGGCCAGACTGGTCCGTTCGACCACCTTGTCCCCCTGCTGCCATCGAGCGATACCCGCGCTCCAGCTCACAAGGGCCAGGGTATTGCCCAGCGGAGAGGTCAACTGGATTTCGCCATTGCGCGCATTGCCTCTGAGGTCGAACGAGGCGGAGTATGCGTCGGGGGGCTCGCTGTCGACCCTCAATGCCAAACGGCCACTCCAGCTCTTTTGCTTGGCGCCAGTCTGCACCGCAGTCTGCGCGTCAGGACCAGGCGGACGAGTCATGCATCCGGAGACGGCCAAACCCAGTGCGCTGCACAAGGCCAGCCGCAGGACCCATGCCCGCTGGTACCCATTGAGGCGATTGGCAGCCTGCCGGTGAGCGCTCATGGGGTAACGTTGAGGCGGCGCAGGGTCGACTGGAGCGTTTCGTTGTCTTCCGACTTAGCCAAGGCCTGGCGCCAAATCTTGCGCGCTTCATCCTTGCGGCCTGCGGACCAGAGCACCTCGCCCAGATGCGCTGCGATCTCCACGTCTTGGCGCTGTTCATAGGCCGTTGTCAGAATCCGCAAGGACTCTTCGGTCTTGCCGAGCCGGAACAGAACCCATCCCATGCTGTCCTGTATGTAGGCGTCATCCGGCGCCAGCTCCAAGGCCTTCTGGATCAGATCGCGTGCCTCGTCCAATCTTTCGTTGCGGTCGGCCAGGGAATAGCCCAGCGCGTTGTATGCGTGGTGGAAGCTGGGTTTGAGGCGGATGAGGTCGCGGAAGATCTGCTCCATTTCCTTGATCATGCCGGCTTTCTCCGCCGCGATAGCCTGTTCGTAGCGAAGGTTCTCATCGTCAGGAAACTGCTCAACCGCTTCGCCGAAGACTTCGTAGGCGGCCTTCCACTCCCCGAAGTCCCGCAGCAGTTGGGCCTCGGCGATGAGTTTGCTGCGCGCTCCGAGCTCTCCCCTGGCCGGTTGGCCCCGAAGCAATGCCCTCGCTTCCGCCATGCGGCCTTGCCTGGCCATCAATGAGGCTCGGCGCATTTGCGCGGCCATGATGTCATCGGCATTGTCGACTTTGGCCAGCCAGGCTTGCGCGCTGTCGAGCTTGCCTGCCTCCTCATCCATTTGAGACATGAGCAAATAAGCCTGGGTCAAGCCTTGCTGTGCCCGCGAGGTGTGTACCTTTTCCGACAATTCGATATACGTTTGAACGGACGCGCGGGCGCGGTCGGGCTCGCCGGCCTGTTGTTCAAGTGTCCCCAGCAGCAGCCACGGGTCGGCTCTTTCGGGTTGCTCGCGAGTGAGCTCGCGCAACAACGGGATGGCCTCTTGCTCTCGGCGAACATCCATCAGGACACGGGCATAAGCCATCGGGACCACCGGTTCCGCGGCTTTGTCGCGCTCCTGTAGCTGGCGGAGCACGATTGCTTCAGCTTCTTTCTCGCCGGCTTCCATCAGCTCCAATGCCAGCAAGGCTGGGAATGGCGATTGGGGGTCGACCGCGTGCCCTGACCTGGCGGCTTCCATGGCCTGGATCTTGTCGTCGGCAGCCAGCGCCACACGGCCAAGCGACGTCCAGGCGGCGGCCGCATAGGGCTTTTGATTCATGTAGGAGCTCAGGGCCTGCCTGACCGCCTTCAACGCACCTTTCTGGTTTCGAGTGCGGTTGAAAACCTGGGGGACGGAGTTGATGGTATCGATCAGTTCGTCCTGAGGTGTCAGGCGCAGGATGGACGCCAGGCTGCTTGGCGTTTGGTCGATGCGGTTGAGTGCCAGAAGGATTTGCAGAACAAAGCGGTGGGCTTCGACTGAGTCCTTGAGGTCGTCGCGCCATTGCGTTGCAGCGCGCAAGGCCGACTCGCCACTACGGGCTTGGAGTGCAATTTCCACTGCGCGGCGATACAACTGCTCGCTGTGGTGGCGGCGTGCGCCGTCCAGGATCAGAGAGTACGATGCGCCAGGGTCTCCGTCTTGCAGCTTGAGTTCACCCAGCAGCAACTGGTAGAAGAGCGGGCCGTCAAGTGAAGAGTTGGTCGGTGTTTCTGCGCTGGTTGTGTTCGTGGCGGTGGCCAGAGGCTGGACATCTGCCTGGGCCAGGCTGGCGCAACTGACTCCAGTGACGATGGCCGCCACGAGAAGGCGTCGCGCAGGGCGAAACACCAGGGTGCTGGGGGAGAGTTTGCGCACTTTTGTCATCGGCTCATGATAATGGAATGCGGTGGTGTGCAGGTTGAGACCGCGTCCATTCCCAGACGTTCCCCTGCGACCAAGAAACTGCACTGCATGAGAGGTGTTCTGGACATGCCTGAGTTACCCGAGGTGGAAGTCACCCGGTTGGGAATCGAGCCCGTGCTGCGTGGCGCCCGGATCCTGTCGGTCGAAATGGGAAAGCCCTTGCGATGGCCGCTTGGCGTCGAACCCGAAACCTTGCGTTCGAGAACCATCGAGAAGGTCGGTCGCCGAGGCAAGTACTTGCTACTGGAGCTCGATCGCGGATTGCTCCTTGTTCATCTGGGCATGTCCGGAAGCCTGGAGGTGGGGCCGACGCTGCCGCCTCGCGGCGTTCACGACCATTTCGAGATGCGAACCTCCGCCGGCCTGCTGCGCTTGCACGACCCCAGGCGGTTTGGTGCTGTGGTGTTTGCAGACAGCGCCGAAGCCGCCGAGGCAGTCAAGTTGCTTGGCGGACTGGGGGTGGAGCCCCTCACCTCTGCTTTCGAGGCCAGAGCGTTTCATGAGGCCTTGCGTGCCAGGCGAGCGCCCATCAAACAAGTGTTGCTTGCTGGAGACATCGTTGTCGGGGTGGGCAATATCTATGCGTCCGAGGCTTTGTTCCTGGCCGGCATCCGGCCAACCGTAGCAGC
>JBNKNN010000174.1:0-7749 GCA_050293865.1 Hydrogenophaga sp.
GGTGTTCAGGCCAAACGCAATGGCATAGAACACAAAAATCAGCACCGACGGCGTCAGACGCGAAAAGCCATCGGACAGGCGCATGGCCGTGGTGCCGGCGCATTCGGCCACGATGGCCAGGGACAGCAGCCACCAGGCCTGGGTCATGGTCAGCAACGGGAGTTTGATCATGGTATGGGTCAGAAAGAGTGGGTGAAAGGAAGAAGAAGAAGATTGGAAAGCGTCGCAGAGCCGCCCTGGCGTCTTTAGCGCATGCCTTCAGCGCACGACCGAACGAAAGCCGGCCATGATGTCGTTGCGTTCAGGGGTGAAGTAGTTGCGATAGGCGCGATGACGCATGCGCTGGGCGGTGGCAACACTGCCACCTTTGAGCACCGGCCGGCCGTCAGCGAACCAGGGCTGCGAATAGTCTCTGTACGGATGGGGCACAAAGCCGTCAAACGGCGCAAATGGGCTGGCTGTCCATTCCCATACTGCAGTGCCCCATACAAAGTCAGTGTGCTGTGTGGCCAGCATCCATTCAGCCTCGGTGGGCAGGCGGCGATCTGCCCATTGGCACCAGGCCTGGGCTTCGAAGGCGGTGACGTGGCTGGCAGGGGCGTGCAAGTCCAACGGGCGCCACTCTCCATACTCGCAGCGCTCCCATCGGCCCCCCTCCACCTGGCGCAGATAACGCGGTGCCGTGGCTCGGGTCGCGGTCTTCCAGGCCCAGCCCTCGGGAGTCCAGAACCGGCGTTGCGCGTAAGAACCGGTGTCCACAAAGGGCAGAAACTGCCCCCAGGTGACGGGTTGCCGATCTATCTCGAAGCCGTCGACCCACACGCGCGCAGGGGCCAGTTCGTTGTCAAAAGCGAAGCCACCTTCTTCTTGATAGCCGACGCAGCATTCGCCCTCCGAGACAGCGAGCGGCACATACGAGGGAGACGAGGGGGCGGGGGCTCGCGCCAGCAAAGAGGGCTGCTGCAACGGCTCTCCTGGATCAAAACCGAGGTTCTGCGCCATGTAGACCGCCGCCTCGGCATGCATGTCCTCGTGATACAGAGCCAGCCGGAAGAAATACAGGCCTTCGTCCGTTTCGGGCGCATCGGCCAGCAGTGACAGGGTGTCAGCCAGGCTCTCTGCGAGGTCCTCTCGCGTGATGTCGATGTCAGGCAGGGGCAAGTGCCAGCGACTGTCGTGCGGCACCTCGCTGGAGTTGTAGAGCGCGTCGGCGTCTTGTCCTCGCCTGGCTTGCCGGGCCGGCAAGCGCGGGGCATCGTGTCGGGCTTGTACCCCTTTGAAGCGGTCCGGATTGCGGGTCAGCCACCAATCATAGAACCAGCCCACATGGCCCAGTTCCCATATGGGCGGGTTGACTTCTGAGGTGCAGGGCACCGTCAGGGAGGCGCCCAGGGCGACTTCATAGGCAGCAGACAATGCCAGCGTGCGGGCGCGGCATTGCTGCAGGGCCACCGCCAAGTCGCGTTTTCCCAGCCGCCGGGCAGCGGCTTCTTCGGCCACAATGGGGGATACGTTCATGGGCATGAAAAAAGATCACCGTCCCTCGCTGTGCATTGCGACACCGGCGCTGGCCGACGCCAACAATGGCAATTGGCAGACAGCGCGCAGGTGGGCGCGCATGCTCAAGGAGCATTATGAAGTGCGAATGGTCAAATCGTGGCCGGATGCTTCTGACCGCGGGATTCATGACGACACCGACATTTTGCTGGCTTTGCATGCCAGGCGATCAGCCAGCAGCATTGATGCCTGGACCAAGGCATTCCCGAACAAGCCCTTGGTCGTGGCGCTGACGGGCACCGACCTGTACCGGGACATTCACACCGATGCCGATGCACAGCGTTCATTGCAACAGGCCGCGCGCCTCATCGTCCTCCAGGATGAGGGGCTGAAGGAACTGCCCGAATCTTTGCGCTCCAAGACCTCTGTGGTGCTGCAGTCGAGTACCCACCGAAAGACGCTCATCAAGCCCACCCGCCACCTGCGCGCAGTGATGGTCGGCCACTTGCGCGACGAAAAGTGGCCACAGACCTTGTATGAAGCCGCGCAGATCTTGCGCCCCGACGAGGGGATCAGGATCGACCATATCGGGCGGGCCATTGACCCCGCGCTGGGCGAGGCCGCCGAACGCACCCAGGCGGCCTGCCCACACTATCGCTGGCTCGGACATCTGAGCCACGGTGAATCCCGCAAACGCATTCAGCGAGCTCATGTGTTGGTACATACCAGCCGCATGGAGGGTGGCGCCCATGTCATCATGGAAGCCGTCCAAAGCGGGACGCCAGTGCTGGCCTCGCGCGTCAGTGGCAACATTGGCATGCTGGGCGCCGACTATGGCGGCTACTTTCCGCCGGGCGATGCCGTGGCATTGGTCGGGCTGCTGCGCCAATGCAAGGAGGGGCTTTCGCGGCCCGGTGGCATGCTCGCCAGGCTGGGCGCACAATGTGCGTTGCGAGCGCCGCTGTTTGAGCCGGCGCACGAGCAGGCCGCCTTGCTGGCCGCGTTGACGGCGGCCAATCAGACGCACCCATGATTTCCTCTGCACAGAACAACCGACACCCAACCGAGCTGACGACGACCATGAGCAACACTTCATCTGCCAATACACCTGCCGGACAACCTCGCCTGACCAGTCTGTCGCATGGGGGTGGCTGCGGTTGCAAGATAGCCCCCGGCGTGCTCTCGGAAATCCTCAAGGGAACGGCGGCCATGCCCATTCCCAAGGAGTTGCTGGTGGGCATCGAAACAGCGGACGACGCAGCGGTGTACCAGCTCAACGACGAGCAGGCACTGATTGCCACCACCGACTTCTTCATGCCCATCGTCGATGACCCGTTCGACTTTGGCCGCATTGCCGCCACCAATGCGATCAGCGACGTCTATGCCATGGGCGGCACCCCCATCATGGCGCTGGCGCTGGTGGGCATGCCAATCAGCGTGCTGTCCACCGACACCATTGGCAAGATTCTGGAAGGCGGACAAAGTGCTTGCCGCGATGCCGGCATTCCGATCGCAGGTGGCCACACCATCGACTCCGTGGAAGCGATTTACGGCCTGGTGGCCATGGGGCTGATTCACCCCAAGCGCCTCAAGCGCAATGCCGATGCGAAGGCGGGCGACAAACTGATCCTGGGCAAGCCACTGGGCGTGGGCGTGCTCTCTGCCGCGCTGAAGAAGGACGCACTGAGCGCTGAAGGTTATGCCCAGATGATTGCCTACACCACCAAGCTCAACACCCCCGGGCCGGATCTGGCAGCGATCGAAGGTGTTCACGCCATGACCGACGTGACCGGCTTCGGACTGGCCGGTCACGCGCTGGAAATGGCGCGCGGCAGTGGCCAGACCGTGCGCTTGAACATGAACCAGGTGCCACTGATCGCCGGCGCACGTGAACTGGCCAGCCAGGGCATGATCACTGGCGCCAGCGGCCGCAACTGGGCCGCCTATGGCAACGAGGTGTCGATCAACACCGGCGCGTCACAGGCGCTGGACCAGGCGCTGCTGACCGACCCGCAAACCAGTGGCGGCCTGTTGGTGTCTTGCGACCCAGCCAGCGTTGAAGAAGTCCTGGCCACGTTCCGCCAACACGGCTTTGATGCTGCAGCGGAAGTGGGCGAGTTGGTGACTGGGGATGGGACAGGCGTGCGCCTTCAGGTCACCGCCAGCTGATCAGCCCGCCCTTTGGCGCCCCAGCGCGCCAAATGGCCTCATCCGCTCTGCACCATCGCAGTGCCCATGCGGCTCAAAACGCCCCAATTCGCGCCAACTCCAGCTCATGGCGTGGCTTTTTGCACGGCAGAGACGCCATCGAGACCGTTTTTGAGGGTTGGCACGGCTGATGCTTAACTCAAAGCAGCAGCAAGAGCAGACGGCGTCGCAACGCGCTTTGCTCGTGTAGGTTGACTAGGGTTCCGGTCGCTGATGAAGAAGAAGGCGATGTCTGGTCCGAGAGTGAACCGGCCTTATCGCAGGCTCCACGGAGGGATAAAAGCCCGGGAGAACGACGTCAGTTCGTCTCTTCCTGCATTTGTCTCATCACCACTGGAGCTGCAACATGAAACTGGCTGGTCTGTTCTCGATTTCTCCCGCTGCGACGGCATCCACCGCTGCCTCGTCCTCATCTTCCACCGCCTCTTCTTCTCTCCTGAGCCGCATTGCCAAGCCCCTGCTGGGCGCGACACTGTCGCTGGTGGCTGCCACGGCGTTCGCCGCAGGCCCGACCAAGATGAAGATTGCCACCGTGGTGTGGATTGGCTATGGCCCCTTCTATGTGGCCGACGCGCTGGATCTGTACAAGAAGTACAACCTCAAAGTGGACCTGCAGGTGTTCACCGACCCCGCCCTGATTCCTCCGGCCATTGCCTCGGGTGCGGTTGACGGCGGCATGCTCACCTACGACCAGGTGGTGGGCCAGGTGGCTGCCGGCAAGAACATGAAGGTGGTCATGCCCATCGACTACTCCAACGGCGGCGATGCCATCGTGGCCGATGCGTCCATCAATTCGGTCAAGGACTTCAAGGGCAAGAAAGTGGGCTACAACCCGCTGTCGCCCAGCGACTTCTTGCTGTCGTACTCGCTCAAGATCAATGGCATGGGCGAGAAAGACATCACCCCCGTCAGCATGACGCCGGAAGCCGTGCCGGCCGCCATGGCCTCGGGCCAGATGCCCGTGGGCGTGACCTACGAGCCCAGCCTGTCGCAGATCCTGAGCCAGGGTGGTGGCAAGAAGTTCAAAGTGGTTTTCTCTTCCAAGGACGCGCCAGGCCTGATCGCCGACGTGCTGGTGTTTGACGAGAAAGTCATCAAGGCCAAGCCCGCCGAAATCACCGGCATCATGAAAGCCTACCTCGACGGCATGGCCTACATGAAATCCAAGCCCGACGAAGCCGCCAAGATCATTGGCAAATTCATGGGCGTGTCCGCCAGCGAAGTGAAAGAGCAGATGACTGGCGTGTACAACATTCCGCTGGCCGAGATGCCCAAGGCCTTTCTGCCAGCCAAGGAGACCACGTCCTATTACGCCAGCGGCGAGGTGATTGCGGAGTTGCTCAAGTCCAAGGGCCAGATCACGACCATCCCTGCCACCGAAGCCACCATGGATGCTTCGCTGGTCAAGGAACTGGCGAAGTGATGACAACAGGACCAGAAACATCTCCCCGTTTCTGGTCGCATTGACTGGAGATGATGACTTGCCCGCTCCTGCCCACCTCAAGGTCAGGCTTGGGGCTGGCAAGCACCGTCTTCACCCTGATATTTCCTGCTGCTGCGGCAGCACATCCCGAAAGGCGCTACCGGGTCACGATGTCTGCTCCTGCCGTTGATCGCTGCAGGACGGACGTGACCTGGCGGAGCCTATGCCGGGTCTGACGGAGTCGCCCCCATGGCTTCCACGATCAAGGCTTCTGCCGACAAAAAATCTGTCTACCGCCACGCCGATGGCGTGTGGCTCAACACCGCCGCACTGGGCTTCACGCTGCTGGGCTGGCCAGCCGGCATTGCCCTGCTGGGGCAGGCACACTGGGCACTGAATATCGTCGGCTTCTTGCTGGTGACGCTCACGCTGACCTGGTCTGCGTATTTCATTCATGAGTTCGCCCACCAGGGGATCTTTCGCACACCGCAAGCCAACGAGCGCTGGGGCCTGGTGATGAGCTGGATCAACGGCAGCTGCTACGCCAGCTTCGCCGACCTGCGACGCAAGCACATGCGCCACCATGTCGAACGTGCGGATGTGATCACCTTTGACCTGCAGGGCTTTCTTCGCTCGCACGGCATCGTGCGCCGCGTGGTGCTGGCGCTGGAGTGGCTGTACGTTCCGGCCGTCGAGTTCGTGATGCGCGGCTACGTGATCGCACTGCCTTTCATGAGCGAGAAGAAGAAGGCGGCGCGCGCGCGCGTCATCGGTGTCGCCATCGTCCGCTTCAGCGCCTGGACGCTGCTGTTCTGGTGGTCGCCCAAGGCATTTTTCCTGTACCTGCTGGCGTATCTGCTCTTCGTGCATCTGCTGCGCTTTGCCGATTGCTTCCAGCATACCTATGACGCCTACCCGATCCTGGACGAGACCCCGATTCCGCAAGACAAGGTGCGTGACCGTGCCTACGAGCAGGCCAACACCTACAGCGACGTGGTGAGTCTGGACGCGAAGTGGCTGAACCTGGTCTGGCTGAACTTCGGCTACCACAACGCCCACCACGAACGACCCGTGGCGCCGTGGTATCAGCTGCCCAAGCTTCACCGCAACCTCTACGACAACGGTTATGCGCAGGTGGTCACGGTGGGTGAACTGCTCAAGGCGTATCACCGCCACCGAGTGACCCGTGTGCTGGCCCAGGACTATGGCGAAGTGCTGCCGCCGGGCACGCCGCACCGGGCGGATGGGTTCATCGGTGCCGTCGGCGTGTCCTTCCTGACCGCTGTATGAATAGGCCCACCCCCGCCGCGCTTTGCGCGTCCCCCTCAAGGGGGCGACACCGTTCGCCTGGCAAAGCCAGCGCGTGGGTGTCCCGGCTGGACGGAGACACTTCGCTCCGGTCCGAAGGCTTGATTTTCGCTGGGTCAATTGAATGAATTCGATTCGGTACGGGTTGGAAGGGCGCACGGTGTTGGTAACGGGAGCGTCGGGCGGGATCGGGCGGGCTTTGTCGTGGGCATTTGCGCGACAGGGGGCGAGCCTGATGCTGCTGGACCGCGAGGCATTGGCGCTGCAGGCCCTGCGCGATGAGCTGACGCCGTTGACGGAAGTGATCACCGCAGCAGCCGACCTGGGCAGCGAAGAGGCGGTAGCGGCGGTGGCCAACGCGGTGTCCTCGCGCTGGGGTCGGCTCGATGTACTGGTGAACAATGCCGGCAGCGAGGCGCCCACACCGATGGCCGATGACACTGCCGATGCCAACGAGCGCTGGGCAAGCCTGCTGGACAACAACGTGACCAGCATGGTGCGGCTGACGCGCTCGGTGCTGGGCCTGATGCCTGCAGGCGCCAGCGTGATCAACCAGTCTTCCATGTGGGGACGCATCGGCGTCGCTGAGTTTTCGGCCTACAGCGCCAGCAAGCACGCTGTGGTTGGCCTGACGCGGTCACTGGCACTGGAGCTGGGAGCGAAGCGCATTCGCGTGAACGCCGTGTGCCCTGGCTGGATTCGGACTGAGGCTGCCATGCGCTCGCTCACGTCCATGGCCAAGAGCTCTGGGCGCACGGAAGCAGAGGTGGAGCAAGAGATTCTGTCGCGCCAGGCCGTATCGGAGATGCTGACGCCCGAGGAACTGGCCGATACTTTTCTCTTTCTGGCCAGCGATGGCTCCAAGGCCTTTACTGGTCAGTGCCTGTGCCCCAGCCATGGCGAGGTGATGGTGTGAGTGACGCGGGTTCGACGTTCCACATTCTTCCGGCACATCCGTCTGCCCGCACTGCGTCTGCAGTGCTGCTGTTCTCGGCCTCGCTCTGGGGCATGTCGTGGTGGCCACTCAAGGGCTTCATCGCCGCCGGTTTGAGTGGGCCGATGGTCTCGATGCTGGCCTATGGCCTGGTGGGGCTTGCCAGCATGTGGTGGCTCTGGCGCGACCGCAGCGAATGGATGGGGCAATGGCCACTGGTGCTCGGTCTGGCTTTCGTAGGAGGCTGGGCCAACACGTCCTTCGTCAACGCCCTGATGCTGGGTGACGTGGTGCGGGTGATGTTTCTGTTCTACCTCTCGCCCGTGTGGTCGGTGCTCGGCGGCTGGCTTTTCCTGAAGGAGAGCATTCCAGCGAGCCG
>JBNKNN010000175.1:0-5855 GCA_050293865.1 Hydrogenophaga sp.
GCGCGTCTCAAGCCGGGTTTACTTCATGAGCTTGAAGGTCCAGACGGAACCACCCTGCTCCAGGAAGTTGACCTTCTTGGCCACTTCGCCACCCCAAAGCGGCACAGCACCGCCCCAGCCGGAAACGACGGAGACATACTGCTCACCGTCCTGTTTCCAGGTGACCGGAGGCGCCACCACGCCGGAGCCAGTCTGGAATTCCCAGACCACCTTGCCGGTCTTGGCATCGGCGGCCTTGAGGTAGCCCTCAGGCGTACCCCAAAACACCAGATCACCCGCTGTCATCACGCCACCCCACAGAGGGGCTTCGTTCTTGACTTCCCAGGCGACCTTGCCGGTCTTGGGGTCGATGGCGCGCAGAGACCCGATGTGGTCTTCAAACAATGGCTTGATGGTGAAGCCAGCACCCAGGTAGGCAGCGCCCTTCTTGTATGTGATGGGTTCGTTCCAGATCTCCATGCCCCACTCGTTGGTTGGGACATAGAACAGACCCGTCTTGGGGCTATAGGCCATGGGCATCTGGTTCTTGCCACCCAGGAAGCCCGGTGCGGAGAACACGGATTTGCCCTTCTTGCCATCGCCGGTGGAGGTCGGGTCGCCGGGCCGGTTTTCGTCAACAAAGTTCGGACGTCCGGTCTTGAGGTCGATACCGGTGGCCCAGGTCACCTTCTTGACGAACGGGAAGGCGTTTTGCAGCTTGCCGTTGTTGGCGTCGATCACGTAGAAGAAGCCGTTACGGTCAGCCTTGGCGCCCATGCGCTTGCCATCCATGTCGAAGGTAATGAACTCGTTCACACCGTCGTAATCCCAGCCATCGTTTGGCGTGGTCTGATAGTGCCACTTGATCTTGCCGGTCTTGACATCGATGGCGACAGTCGAGGCCGAGTAAAGGTTGTCGCCCTTGCGGACATGGCTGTTCCATGGACCAGGGTTTCCGGTACCAAAATAGGCAAGACCAGTTTTGGCGTCGTAGGTGCCTCCAAGCCAAGTGGCTGCACCGCCGGTCTTCCAGGTCTCACCAGGCCAGGTGGCGTTGGTCTTGCCCGTCACGCCGTTTTCCTTGCCATCCTTGTAACCCATGTGGCCTTCAACCACTGGACGGGTCCAGACCATTTCACCGGTCTTGGGATTGCGGGCCTCAACGCGGCCGATAACACCGAACTCGCCGCCGGACACACCGGTCAGAAGCAGGCCCTCAGCGATCAAAGGTGCAGCGGTGTAGCTGTAGCCAGCGCTGTACTCGTCGATCGTCTTGCGCCAGACCACCTTGCCGGTCTCCTGGTCCAACGCTACCAGCTTGGCATCCAGAGTGCCAAAGATGACCAGATTGTCGTAGAGGGCTGCGCCGCGGTTGATCACGTCACAGCAAGGCATGATGCCTTCTGGCAGACGGTGCTCATACTTCCACAGCTTCTTCCCGGTCTTCGCATCGAGCGCAAAAATGCGCGAGTAAGAAGCCGTGACAAACATCTTGCCGTTGTGAATAAGGGGCTGGCTTTCCTGCCCACGTTGTTTCTCACCGCCGAACGACATGGACCACACGGGCACCAGCTTGCTGATGCTGCTGGCGTTGATGTCATTCAAGTCGGAGTGACGCTGACCTTCGGTGCCCATGCCCCAGGTGAGGACGTCTTCGGGCGTGCTAGCGTCTTTGGCAATCATGGCGTCAGACACTTGTGCGCTTGCTTGCGCAGCAGCGGCCATGACCAAAAGACTCAAAAGAGTACGTTTCACAGTGTTGTCTCCTGCTTGTTCGTGAGGTTGATAGCGATGAAGGGTGCACGTGGCACGCCATCTTCTTGTGACGACCGGTGGTGTACCACCGACCATTTGCACCCTTAGCCAAGGGCAAATTCTGTGCCAGCCAATACGGACATTCAAATCTAGAGAGAAACCCTCCCTGTCTGCCGAAACACAGCGCCATAGACGCTTCAAATTGTTTGGATTCGCCGCAGCTCCTGTGACACTGTTCAAAATTGACGCAACAACGTACTGCTTCACGAGTGACACACCGCGGCTTCGCGCAGGCGCACTCTGTCAGTCTCGACTTATTGTTTCGACTCCAACGCAGCTTTCTCGAACTGGGGAAACCACTGAGTCAGGCTTCTGTGCAGTTCAGCGGGCTGCGCGGCCCAGGAAGCAAACTGCGCCGGCACGGGCTCATGCAGCAGCTCGCTCAGGTCCAACCCTGATGCCGCACTGTCTTTCATGGTCAGCGTCAGCCAGCTTAGCCAAGCACGCGTTTGCTCGATCCCTTTCGTGCCAGCATGCACGGGTCCGTGACTGGGCACAACCGTTATGACCCTATTGCTTGCCACCCACTGTTGCATGGTCTCGAGACTGCGTTGCCAAGCATCGAACCTGGCGTGTGGTGTCGTGGGTACGCGATCGGCAAACACCAGCCCGCCGGCAAACAGGACACCGGTGGTCTCGTCGAGCAACACGAGGTCGTCGCTGGTGTGCCCTTCCAGCCGTATCAGTTTGATCTTGTGGCCACCCAGCGTGACGTCTCTCGGAACCAGGGCCTGACTCGCAGGCGTCGACTCTGTGCCTTTCATCCAGTCCCCACACATTCGGTAGAGGTTGTCTGCATAGGCACCACCCTCAGCCTGCTGACCTGCGACGGTGCCCTGCAGCGCCTCGGGAGCGCGATCTTTCCATGCCTGATTGCCGAAGAAGTAATCGGGGTGCAGATTGAGGTTGATCACGTGCCGGACCTGAGCCTTGGTCACCTTCTCGATGGCCTTGCGCTGCTGCTCACCATACTGCTTCGAAGGGCCCGTGTTGATCACGATGACACCTTCAGGAGTCGCGATGAAGCCGGTGTTGATGATGTTGCAGCCGTTTTCAGGCGAAAAGTCCTCGACGGCTCCTTCGATCACCCAGGTGTCAGGCGCGATTTGTCGAGGCTTCAAGTCATAGTCGAGCGTGGCACGATTGACCATGGGCACTCGGGACGACTGATCGGCGGCCAATACGGTCGCTGAAGCCAACAAGATCAGCGCAAAGCCCGCCGCCAGACGATGGAACGTATGGCCTCGCTTCATGCGCCCACCTCCGCTTCGATCAGGTTGCCCCCGTTATCTCTACCACTGAGGTGGAACTGCCTGGGTGCATGGCTGGGCAGTTCCAGGGTCAGGAGAGGATTTTCGGACACTGGCTCATGCATCGACAAGCGCCACCACATTTGTCCGGCAGCGTCGCGAAGCGCCAAGTCTTCAATGTAGAACGCTGGCGTTCCAGCCACCAGACCGGTGTCCATCGGGTGCATCACCCGCAAACGAAGCCGTCGGCTGCCCTCCAGCACGTTGCTGAAGAAGCGGGCCTGCACTTGCCCCAACGTCTTGCTCCAAGACCCATCTGCACGCGTCAAGCCCGGAACCGTACAACCGCCGCCGGCCGCTTCCACCCAGGTGCTGCCGACCAGCCATTGGCCGTTTTCCAGTTCCACCATCGCCCGAACTGGCGAGGCTTGCTCCATGCGAATGCGGAACGCGATGACTGGCAAGGATTTCAGAGGCTCGAAGTCCAGCACATGGCGAACCGGGTTGCGGTCTACCACCACACGAATCTTCTTGATGGCATTGCCATCGGCAACAACCTTTCGCGCATCCACCATCAACGGAACGTTCATGGCGTCATCGGCAAAGTTGGGGCCACGGACCTGAACCAGATCTGAGAAAGTCCAACTCGCGTCGCCAATGAACTCCTTGTGCAAGGTCGGCCATTGCATGGATCCCAACGGGTCACCATCGGTGAAATCCTCGGCAGCCACGACGGGTGACAGCGCGGCGGCCCCCAGCATGAACAGACCTTCGCGGCGATTGAGGCCAATGCCCATCAGTTTGTCTCCTCTATGTTCGGCCATGGCAAAGCACCAATCAGAGCCGGCATCCGCAGGCGATCAAGCCGCTTCAGCCTCCAGGCCGTTGTCGAATCCATCCACGCTGCGGGTCATAGCCCCACAACGCCAAAACGAAGAACACCAGGGAGCAACCCAACACCACGGCCCATGCCGCACCGTTGAACTGCCCATACATGGCGAAGCGAATCGCTTCAACGGCATGCGTAAAAGGGTTGAATTGGGCCAGCTTGTACAGCCACCATGCACCCGACTCTTGCAGCTTCCACAAAGGATAGAGAGCGGGACTGATGAAGAACATCGGGAAGATCACGAAGTTCATCGTGCCTGCAAAATTTTCCAGTTGCTTGACGTAAACCGACAGCACCAGCCCAAGCGACGCCAGCAACGTCGCTGCGCACGCCATCGCCAGCAAGAGGCCAGGCAAATGGCGCCAGCCAACCTCAATCCCGAAAGCCAGCGAAATCAGGAGGAACACCAGCATCTGGAGGACTGAAAGACACGTTCCAGCCAACAGCTTGAAGGCCAACAGCCAACCACGCGGCAGCGGAGCAGTGAGCAACAAGCGCATCACGCCCATTTCCCGGTCGTACACCATGGAGAGCGAACTCTGCATGCCATTGAACAATGCGATCATGCCAAGCAAGCCGGGCACCATATAGACCTTGTACTCGATGTAGGTCTCATACGGCGGAACGATCGCCACGCCAAAAACATTGTGGAACCCCGCCGAAAAAACGACGAACCAGAGCAATGGGCGCACCAGTGCCGAGCCCAACCTGGAAGGCTGGCGCAGAAAGCGGGAAACCTCTCGACCGACAACGGCACGCATGGCACGCAGAACATGCGGAAAGAACCCCACCGACGACATGCTCATGGCATCTTGCATGCGTTCTCCTGCTCGTCAAAACCCAAGGTGTCCATCACCTCCGTCGGATGCAATACGCCGTCGATGGGCGCGGAAGCCACTACGCCGTCCACATGAGACAGAAACACCGGCTGGCGCAGTTGACCATTCCAGGAACGAAAACTAAGCGCCTTGCCTTTGAATCCATCGAGCCTCACTGATCCACTGCGCAACGCCTGCAATTGCTCTTGTATGTTGGCCTTGGGATGTTCCACCATTACAGTGGCCACCGCTCTTGCCGCCATCCACGCGGCCCAATCCTGCCCTCTCATCAGCTGCCCCGTCTGCCGCCAGAAGCGCCGAGAGAGCTGGGGTCCGCCAAAACGCTCCCACTGTGGATGCCAGGCCAAGGGCACAAGGCCGTTCGAGCCCACCACAGGACGTGGCATCTGCGTCGCATAGGGAACCGCGCGAGCAAACTCGCCGTCCGAATCCATGACAGCCACCAAGTCGTGACTGCGTTCACTCGTCAAGAGGCGCACGTTTCCAAGGTCGCGATCCCGCGGATCGCCGGACAACTTGAATGGCTTCTCTTCAACAATCTTGACGCCATAGCGCTTGGCAGAGCGCTCGAATGCAGATGCCAGCGCAGCATCGGCAGGCCGCCCCCCCTTGAGAATCAAGGCGTTTCGCCACGATTTGGAAGAGAGGTATTGCGCCAGGCCGTCGAACAACATCGCCTGGCTCGGATAGGTGTGCAGCAGTTGCGGCGCACAAGCGCCGGCCCGCAACGCGTCATCAGCCAGGCCAGTATTGAAAACAATGGCACCATCCAGCATCAGCGGCGCCCGCTTGACCAGATCTTGCAGCATGTAGCTGGGCAAGTCGGCGATGACGTGGTGAACACCTTCCTTACGCAAAGCGGCCAGCGTGCGCGGAAGGTGCGACGGGCGTGCCAGCACCACATCCCGCACCTCCAGCGCCTTGCCCTCGACATCGAGTTCGAACGCGGAATCCTCAGCTCCCAGGCGAGCTCCTTCCACTGCCCGGCTGACCGGGTGACCCGGGTAGCCACGCTCGGTGCGGCGCACTTCATACCGAGGATCACCCACAACAGAGATGACAGCCAGGGTCACTTTCTCAGGC
>JBNKNN010000176.1:0-1740 GCA_050293865.1 Hydrogenophaga sp.
GGTCTTGATGATGAACGTAAAGCTCTTGTCCGCAAAAGCGGTGATCACCACGGGCAGTGGCAGACCTGGCTCAACACCTTGGGTCTGGGCGTTGAACGCCTTGCAGAATTCCATGATGTTCAGGCCACGCTGACCCAGAGCCGGGCCAATTGGTGGGGATGGGTTGGCCTTACCAGCTGGCACTTGCAGCTTGATGAAGCCGACGATTTTCTTCGCCATGCTATTTCACTCCTGCGAGTCCTGACGGCAGCCTCGGTGGACTGCCTCCTCGCGATTTAAATGCCCGGTTTTGATGCCGATGCGACAGGCGTCGGGCGGACCCACCTGCCACGGCAATTTCTTGTCTGTCGGCGGTCAGGTCTTTTCGACTTGATCGAACTCGAGCTCGACTGGTGTGGCGCGTCCGAAAATCGTGACGGAGACGCGCAACTTGTTCTTTTCGTAGTTGACTTCCTCGACCGTTCCATTGAAGTCGGCAAAGGGGCCTTCCTTGACGCGGACATATTCGCCAACGACGAACTCAACCTTGTGCTTGGGCTTGTCGGTGCCTTCCTGCATCTGGTTGACGATCTTCTGAACTTCTTCTTCAGAGATCGGGGCCGGACGGCTCTTGGCACCGCCGACGAACCCGGTTACCTTGCTGGTGTGCTTGACCAGGTGCCATGTGTCGTCGTCCATGACCATTTCCACCAGCACATAGCCTGGCAGAAACTTGCGCTCGGTGGTGCGCTTTTGGCCGTTTTTGACTTCAACCACTTCCTCAGTAGGGACCAGAATCCGGCCAAATTTGTCCTGCATGCCGGCGCGGGTGATGCGCTCGACAATGTTGCGCTCGGCAGCCTTTTCCATGCCGGAATAGGCATGCACCACATACCAGCGCATGCCATCGCTGGCCTTGCCCAACGGGCTTTCCATTTCGGTTTCGCTCATTAGTTTCTCCAGCCCAGGATGAGGTCGTAAATCACCCACCCGAACAGGGCATCACCCCCGCCAAGCAGCAGCGCCATCACGGCGACAAAGGCAAATACGAAACCAGTGGTCTGAATCGCCTCTTTGCGGGTTGGCCAGACGACCTTGCGCATTTCGCGATAGGAGTCGCGCAAGAATGCCATCAAGCGGCGACCCGGCTCTGAGACAGCAGCCACTCCAGCGGCAACCACCACTGCAGCCACCAGTGCACCCCATTGCACCAATGGACCGTGTGCTCGCAGCAGGTAGAACGCGGCAAAGCCGCCCACCAGCAATGCGATGGACAGACCAAGCTTTGCCTTGTCGGCGCCGGACTGAACGGTTTGAACCTCTGTACTGGCCATGTGTTTTTGTCTATCGACTGTGTTTGGCGTGTTTGCAGCACCCCCGCGAGGGTGTCAGCGCAAGACACGCAAGCCCACCAGAGGTCTTGACGACTTCGGCGGGCTTGGGAACCACAAGGAAAATCAGTTGAATCTCATTTCTGAGTGACCAACTGACTCCAATTGGTGGCAGGGGCAGAGGGAATCGAACCCCCAACCTTCGGTTTTGGAGACCGACGCTCTGCCAGTTGAGCTATACCCCTACTTGGCTTTCCCTGAAATCAGGGAGTTACTCGATGATCTTGGCAACCACGCCGGCGCCGACGGTACGGCCACCTTCGCGGATAGCAAAGCGCAGACCTTCTTCCATGGCGATCGGGGCGATCAGCTTGACCGTGATCGACACGTTGTCACCAGGCATGACCATCTCTTTGCCCTCTGGCAGCTC
>JBNKNN010000177.1:0-40344 GCA_050293865.1 Hydrogenophaga sp.
TGACCAGTGATGGCACTGAGCATGGTCTTGACGTGACCGTTGATGAAGCGCAGTGTCGACTCGTATCGGATACTGTTGTCGACGAAGTTTGCGCGCTGCTGGTCAAGGTCCACCGAGTTGCCGTCCTGGCTTGGCTGTGTCTGCACTGTGTAGCCCAGCTCGGGGTTGTGTACGCTGGGCGCATTCAGACGCATGTGACTGGCGTGCGTCACCGCAGCTGACTTGACATCCGCACCGCCAGACACCGACTTCAACGCGTCCGCAAAGTCAAAGTCCCTGGCGACATAGCCCGGCGTGTCCGCATTGGCGATGTTCGACGCCAGCACCTGCTGCCGGTGCGATCGCAGCATGAGTGCATTGCCATGGAAGTCCAGGCGGGCGGTCATTTGTTCAAGCATGAAGACCTCCGATGCGGATGGTGTTGAGGTTCGCCCGAAACCGAAATTTCAAGCGGGCTTGGCGTCAGTATGAGAAAACTTGAGGGTTGGCAATTAAGAAAACAAAGCGCTTGAATCGCCGTATTTCCCAGCTTCTCGTTGCCTGACCCGCTACTAAAGTGAGTACTGCCAGCCAACCTTTCACGAATGGATGGGCACGCACAGGGAACCAACTGCCATGACCTCACTTTTCACTCTCCCCTCACGACGACGCATTCGCGCGGCATGTGTAGCTGGTCTGCTGGCAGTCATCTTCCTTCTCGCGCTAAGGCCCGCATCCGCCCAACAAGCACGCCAGGCAGATGGCGTCCAACAGTTGCAGCAATTGGCCTATGACTGGTTGCAGCCCGCGCTGGCTTCTTCCCTGGGCAATGCAAGCACTGGTCCGCTCCGGCCGGAAGTGGTGATGGGCACGCTGGATCCCCGGCTGAAGCTGGCGGCCTGCTATCGGGTGGAGCCCTATTTGCCAACAGGCACCCGCTTGTGGGGGCGCAGCCGCATTGGTCTTCGCTGCCTCGAAGGCCAGGTGCGCTGGAATGTGTTTCTGCCCATTACCATCAAAGCATGGGGTCCGGCCTGGGTGCTTAAGCGAAACGTCACCGCAGGAGAAGTCCTCACTGAAGAAGATGCCGCTTTGGCCGAAATCGATTGGGCAGAGCAGCACGCGAGCGTCCTGGCCAATCCGGAAAACTGGGTAGGCACCCAGGCGTCCTATTCCTTGCTGGCAGGGCAGGCCTTGCGCCAGAACATGGTCAGACAGGTGCCGGTGTTCAAGCCCGGAGCGCAGGTTCGCGTGCTCAGCAAGGGAACCGGTTTTCAAGTCACGGTGATTGGGCAAGCCATGACCCACGGCATTGAAGGCGAGTCAGTACGAGTACGGCTCAAGGGCGGCCGTATCGTCACCGGAACCGTCCGAAATGGTCAGGTTGAAGACGTGCTTCTGTGACTTTGAAGCACCTTTTTGGGCCAACGCCCGTGCCAAGCGTGAAAAATTTCTCAAGAAATTCGATGACTAGGGCTAAAGTTCTCTCAGGGCAGGCCGATTCAGTCTGCACGACGTCCATTTACCGTGGACCTGGAGAGTGAAATGAAAATTGATTCAAACCCGGATTCCTACATTGGATCGGTGGCAGGTGGCCCGCAAAAGGTCGACCAGGCACCGCAGTCCAACGAAGCCGCCAATGCCGCACAAGCGGGTCAGGCTGCGCAGGCAAAAGGTCCAGCGCCCGCTGCCGCCGCGCCTCAGCCTGGCGTGTCCGTATCCCTGTCGGATTCGACCACCCAGGCCCTTTCCAGCGGTGGGGGTGAAGTATTCAACAGCGAAAAGGTCGAAGCGATGAAACAAGCCATCGCCAACGGCACCTTCGAGGTCAATGCCGAGGCCATTGCCGACAAGATGCTGTCGAACGCGGCAGAGATGCTCGGCGGCGCCAAATCCTGATTCAGTCCGGCCTCGAGACCGGACCTCGACCCACGCACAGACCTTTGACAAGGGGTAGCCACCATGACAGCAGCAGAGCGAAACATTGCCAGCGCCAAATCCCATCCGTGGATCGTGATGCTGCGTGCGGAGTTGGACAAACTTGAGGTGGCTCTGCTTGAGAGCGACGCCCACGGTGTGCGCGACAGCAGCGAGCGCATCAATGCGGTGTTGCAGGCTCCGCCGCCTGCATCTGACTTCAAGGCTGCGGGCGAAGCCCTGATTGACGAGTTCGAGCGATCGGCTCAGCGGTTCGCACGGCTGCGACAAGCCGTGCTGCGATCTGCCGCACAATCCGATCGCGCGGTGAACTCGCTCATGCCCCATCGCCAGAGCGCGACCTATGGGCCAGGCATGGGCTTGGGCAAACCGGGCCGCCCAGGGCACGCGTACCTCAGCGCCTGAATCGCGCCATCAATGGCGCGCTCCAAATTTCGCTCTCCATTCCGAAAAGCCGGCATTGCCGGCTTTTCGCTGCAAAGAATCCCACCGCCAAGTAGGCAGAGGCTCTTTGCGTCGTTCTGATCGCAAACATATCGGACGAACCACAGGGATCCCTTGGTCGGACCGCCTGGAAAAGCCTGTTCAAACGCCAGGTTCCACCAAGCGGGACCGATGGTCAGCCGCTTTCTGGTCAGTTCTGATGGAGCGCTCGCCCAGGGACTCTCTTCGCAACCGACCGAGGCGGCGCGCCTAAGCGAAGGCGAAAGCCCTGCGATAAGCACAATCCCAGTCCAGCGGCTGCGAAGACGGCCTCTGCTTTCCCCAGCGGACCAATTGGCTTGCGCGGGGCATACACGGTCTGACTTGACGGCCTAAAAAAAAGAAGCCGCAGGTGCCGTTCTGGCACGCGCGGCTTTTCAACCCTGGTGAAACTGCAAAATGGAATTCAATGGGCACGCAATTTCGTTCGCAGGCGGGCAATGGACTGGCTGTGCAACTGGCACACGCGGCTTTCCGTGACGCCCAGCACTGCGGCGATTTCCTTCAGGTTCATGTCGTGCTCGTAGTACATGCTCATGATGTATTGCTCGCGCTCCGGCAGTGTTTTGATCGCCTCCACCAAAGCCATGCGCATGCGCTGGTCCATCAACACGGCTGACGGATCAACCTCCGTCTCGCCCATGTGACGATCCAGAAAGTTCTCATCGTCATCACTGGAACCACCCAGGTCTTCCAGATACACGAGTTGGGTACCGCGTACTTTGGCCAGCAGATGCTGATAGTCGTCCAGCGCCATGCCCAGCTCTTCGGCGATCTCCGACTCCTTGGGGGATCGGTGCAAGCGCTGTTGAAGCCGGTGTACCGCCTGCTCGATCTCCTTTTGGCTTTTGCGAGACCCGCGAGACATCCAGTCGCCGTCGCGCAGCTCGTCGATCATCGCTCCGCGTATCCGCTGGCTGGCAAAGGTTTCGAACTGAACACCTTGCGTGGGTTGGAAGCGCGCTATAGCTTCGGTCAACCCGATCATGCCTACCTGGATCAAGTCGTCGAGCTCGACGCTCGCCGGCAACTTGGCAATCATGTGATGCGCCAGCCGCCTGACCAGAGGGCTGTATTTGCGCAACTGGTCTTCTCTGTTGAGTGTGCCTTTGGCGGTGTACATTTTTTCAACTCCAGTACGTGGCGCCTGCCACGGCAAACTTTCCCGGCATGGGCTCTTCAGCCTCATGCTCCCCCCAGTTCACGGCAGCCGAGCTGGCTTGGTCCAGCGCAAGGTGCCCCCAGGAATGCTCCGGCCAGATCACCACTGGGTGACCCAGATAGCGTTGCGCGCACTCCCCGACGTTCTTCATCACGCGTGTGAGCAATTCACTTTCGGTTTCTGTGTATCCAGATCTTCTATCGGCATGTGGCAGCAAAGCTGGAGTCAAACCGGCGTAATACAGGACTTTTACTGCACCGTACGCGTCAAGACACGACTGCGGATCCGCTAGCACCGGCACCACTGCCGTGGCCGGCATTCCTTCCATCAAACTGGCCAGGTGCTGGGCTGGTGCATACAGCAGAACGATCGCCGCGCTTCCGAAAGGCGCCAGCAGACGTGAGACTGCCAGCCGCGCGCCCCCTGCCACGGCTGTCGCCTGCAAGGTCTTGAGACCTTGCTGCGCAGGAAGGACCAGCCACGCGTCCCTTGAGCCTCCGCGTTCAAGATTCACCACCGACGAGTCATGCAATGCCTGCAACAGCCCCCATTGTTTGCCCGAGGGCTGCTGATGCAGCGGTGCCTCACAGGCATGCGCATCCAGCACAACCGGCTGACGACCCGCATTCCCAATCTGCGCAGCCAACTCCCACAGGACCTCATACCCTTGCTCCGCCGAAGCTGGGCTGGCCACGCACAGGATCAGGGGCCCCTCGTGGAGCTTTGAGCGCTGCAGACCAAGCGCTTGATGGACGCCAGGGTCAAACATTCAGCGCCCCCATGTTCATCTGACTCTCGCCAGCGAAAGCGCCGAAGTAGAGCCCCATCTCAGCCGAGGTCGGGTCGAATGCTGACTTGCCGCTGGTGGCCATGGAAGCTCGAACCAATGCTGAGGCATCCGGGTTCTGCCAATCTTCCGGAACGCGCTGACCGTTGGCCACTCCGCGCAAGGTCACCTGATGCCGGATGAGGGAATCCAGCGCAGGCCCCAGCTTCACAGCCTCGTCCACCTTGGAGAGAATGACGCCGTGCAGCTTCTTGGCTTTGAAGCCGCGCAGCACGTCGTCGATGGTGTCGCCGTGCGAACCAGCGTTAAGCACCAGAGTCTTCTTGACTTGCGGCATCTCCAGCATATCGAGCATGTCCTGCAGTCGCTGGTCTCGCTGTCCCAGGCCGGCCGTGTCGATGATGACCATGCGCTTGTTGCTCAGCAAGCCCAGCAAATCCTTGAGCGCAGCGCGATCGTGGGCCAGATGGGCCACCACACCGATCATTCGGCCGTAGGTGCGCAATTGCTCATAGCCAGAGACCCGATAGGAGTCGAGCGTGATGAGACCGACACTGCCAGCACCATGCATTTGAATGCACTGGGCTGCCAGCTTCGCAGCCGTGGTGGTCTTGCCAACCCCCGTGGCCCCCACCAGTGACACGACGCCGCCTTCTTCGCAAAGCGTCTGACCAGGCCTCGCCACTTTGAGGTTGCGACCGATCACTTCCATGATCCAGCGCATGGCGCCTGCGGCGTCCAGCTCTGCAGGCAGGCGCTCCAGCAGTGCCTTGGCCATGCTGGGCGAAAAGCCACCGCGAATGAGTTTGAGCATCAAGCCCGACTGGATAGGGTTTTGCTTTGACGAGCCCAACCATGCCAGGGTGTTGAAGCGCTCTTCGATCATGTCCTTGAGCGCATTGAGCTCCACGTGAACGTGACCGTCCTGAGTCTGCGGCGCGTGCCTGGTCGGGATCGAAAGCTCTGGTGTTGATGGTGGAGCGACTGGGCGCGTGCGGATGGGGGCAGGCGCATGCACAACAGCGGCAGCCGGCCGGACCACCGGCGCAGGCTCTGGCTGATTGAATCGCTGGATAGGCACTTGGACGGGTTGACGCGCAGCGGGCGCTGCCGGGGCCGGCTTGCGAGGCGTCTGTGCAGGCGCGGAGGCACCAGGCGCCTGTCCACTCATGGCCTCACGTCGCTTGCGCAGCATGCGCTCGCGCACATAGTCCTGGAATGAGAGGGTGCTCATGGCCATGGCCTCGGTGTCCTCTTCTACCGAACTGTTGGGCTGCGGTTGCGCGAAGGTGGGGCGCTCCAGCGCTGAACGCTCAGTCAGGTCGGCTTTGGGCATGGGGGATGGCTTGGGCAGACCGCCGGGCATCACGTTGGCGAGGCTTTCCTCGCTGGTGGCCATCACTTCGAAGCCGCCATCAGTGGACTTGCTGGAGAGAATGACGGCGTCTTCGCCAAAGACTTGGCGGGCCTTGTCCATGGCTTCACGTGAGGTAGATGCAAAAAAGCGCTGGATGTTCATGCGGAAATCTCCCCAAGAATCGGGCCGATACGAATCAGATGGGTTTCAGGAATCTCGCTATGGGCCAGCACTTGCAGGCGCGGCGCAGAGCGGCGGAGAAGCCGGGCCATGGCGGTCCGGATGGCATCAGGGACCAGCAGGCAGGCAGGAACGCCTTTCTCTTCCTGCTGATTGGCCACATCGGTGGCAGATTTGCTGAGCATCTCAGCCACGCCAGGGTCAAGCGCTGTGCCATTCACACCCGAGAGTGCTTGCATGAGCAGGCGTTCAAGACCTGGCTCGATGGCAATGACCTCCAGCTCTTTGACGGGGCCATAGATCTGCTGAACGATGGCCGGGGCCAGTGCCACGCGAACACGACGCGCCAGTTCCACCGGATCCGTCGTGCTAGACGCATGCTCAGCCAGTGCCTCGATGATCGACCGCATGTCACGCACGTGCACGGCCTCCTCCAGCAAGAGCTGGAGCACCTTCTGGAACGCGGCGATCGTGATCATTTTGGGTACGACTTCTTCGATCAGTTTCGGGGCCAGGCGGGTCACGTGTTCGACCAGTTCCTGGGTCTCCGTCCGGCTCAACAGCTTGGCGGCCTGGACTTGCATCAAGTGTGACAAATGGGTTGCCAGCACAGTCTCGGAATCAACCACGGTAAAACCGGCCATCTGAGCGTTTTCACGTTGCTTCTCGTCGATCCAGTGGGCTGGCAAGCCAAAAGCCGGATCCTTGGTCGGCGTTCCGATCAGAGGTGTGTTGATCCCTCCGGGGTCAATGGCCAGGAACATGCCGGGATAGCATTCCCCTTCACCCACCACCACGCCACGCAAGGTGATGCGGTAGGCACTGGGGCTGAGTTCGAGGTTGTCACGCACGTGAACCGCTGGAGGCAGAAAGCCAACTTCCTGGGCAAACTTCTTGCGGACCCCCTTGATGCGTGTGAGAAGGTCTCCCTGGCGGTTCTTGTCAACCATGGCAATCAGGCGATAGCCCAGCTCCAGACCCAAGAGATCGACAGGTTGCAGATCATCCCAGCTGGCTTCGCCATCGGACGTCTCCTTGGGTGCTTCCTCGGCTGGCGGCGGACGCCGCTCTGCCTGCAGTCGGAACCAGGCAGCGGCCAGCAATGCCGAGCCAAAAGTGAGGAACAGGATGTGCGGCATGCCAGGCACCACCCCCAGAAGAAACAGCACGCCGCCGGTGATGCCGAGCACACGGGAGGACATGAGCAACTGGTTGACGATCTGACCACCAAGGTCGTTATCCTTGCCGACGCGAGACACCACCATGGCGGCCGCAACCGAGATCAGCAGCGCTGGAATCTGCGCGACAAGCGCATCGCCCACGGCCAGAAGGATGTAGCTGTTGGCGGCCTCATTGGCGCTCAATCCGTGCTGGGCCATACCAATGATCAGACCGCCGATGATATTGATCAGCAGGATCAGGATGCCTGCGATGGCGTCACCGCGCACAAACTTGGAGGCACCATCCATGGAGCCGAAGAATTCGGCTTCTTCGCCGATCTCGGAGCGGCGGCGCCGAGCTTCTGCCTCATCAATCATGCCAGCACCGAGATCCGCATCGATGGCCATCTGCTTGCCGGGCATTGCGTCCAGAGTGAAACGAGCCGACACCTCGGCGATCCGCTCAGATCCTTTGGTGATCACCACGAAGTTGATGACCACTAAAATGGCAAAGACGATCAATCCCACCGCAAAGTTGCCGCCAATCAGGAAATGACCGAATGCCTCGATCACTGCGCCCGCTGCGCCGGGTCCGGTGTGACCGTCCATCAGAACGACGCGGGTTGAAGCCACGTTGAGAGACAGGCGCAACAAGGTCGTCAGCAACAAAACGGTGGGAAACACCGAGAAGTCCAGCGGCCTGCGCATATAGGCCGAGACCATCATCACGATCAGGGCCAAGGCAATGTTGGTGGAGAAGAAGGTATCGAGCAGCCATGCAGGAAGCGGTAGCACCATCATGGCCAGGACGGCGATCACGAGCAGCGGTGCCGCAAGGCCTTTGATCGCCTCTGGCTGGCCGCCGAGCATGGATTGCAACTTGAGCAACATTGGATTCATCGGTCAGTCTCCGAAACTTTCTTCTTCCAGTGCGGATCGAGCTCTTTGGGCACCTCCGGAACCGGGGCAGCACCAGGCATCACGCCTCGACCATCCAGAGCGGCCTTAAGCTGGTAGACATAGGCCAGCACCTGCGCCACCGCGGTGTAGAGAGCTGAGGGAATTTCCTGGTCCAGTTCAGCATGGGCATACAGCGCGCGAGCCAACATGGGCGACTGAAGCACGGGCACTTCGTTCGCCTTGGCAACGTCCCGAATGCGCAAAGCCAAGAGATCGGCGCCCTTGGCAATGACACGCGGCGCGTTCATGGTCAGGTCGTCGTACTGGATGGCCACAGCGTAGTGAGTCGGGTTCATCACCACCAGATCTGCACGAGGCACCGCCGTGATGCTGTTACGTTGTGCGATCTCGCGTTGACGGGCACGGCGCTTCCCTTTCATCTGGGGGTCGCCCTCGGTTTCCTTGTTCTCGTCTTTGACCTCCTGCAGGGACATCTTCAGACGATGCGCATGCAAGAACTTCTGCATCGGAAAATCGATCAAGGCGAACAACAGCACGACGGCGAGCAGCATGCCAACACCCATTGACATCCAGGTGCCCAGCTGGCCCAAGGCGCCTTCCAGCGGGCGCAATAGCAGGGTGCCGAACACCTGGATGTGGCCATCAACGAAGAACCAGGCAACAGCACCCACGACGGCGGTAGTACCTGACAATTTGGCAGTCTCGAAAACCTGTTGGCGGGAGAACAGTCTTTTGACCCCGGCCAAAGGGCTCAAGCGCGTGATATCGGGGACCAAAGGCTTGGTGGACAAGGCCCAGGCCCCCGAGACGAAAGTGGTGAGGACCGCCACAACCACCATCAGAACGCCCAATGGCACGTAGACCATCAAGCCATCGCCCAAGGACGCCTGCAGGCGCTCCAGGAGTATCTGGGGACGCGTCAGAGTGGAATGGCTGAACTCAAACTGATTGCGCAAACCCGTGAGCAAGCGCTCAAAGCCCAGTGGCATCAGCAGCATGAGCGCCACAGACCCGCCGCCGAGCACAGCCAGGTTGCTCAGGTCCTTGGAGCGAGCGATCTGACCTTCGTCACGCGCCTTTTTCAGGCGCCTGGCGGTGGCAGGTAGATTTTTGTCCTGGCTGGAGGAGTCCATTGATCTGGTTCATCGGAAGGGTGCGATGAACCAGATTCTGCGAGGCGGGAGCCAAAACTAAAGGGAGATAAAGCGGGGGGAATCCCCCTTATTCAACCAGCATGGAACAGGTGCCAGTTTCGTCACACCCGAAGGCATCAAAAAGCTCGTGGGCTCAGAATCCCAAACTGGCCAGAAGGTCGTCGACCTGCTGCTGGTTGGTGACCACGTCGGCGCGACCCTCCGGGTTGACGACCGGTCCTGCGAGCTCAAGCGCTTCATCCTGACCGGGGGTTCCCGTGGGAGCGGACTCGAGCAGCAAGCCGAGCAGTTGCTCCTCTATTGTGGCGGCGAGGTCAACCACGCGGGAGATGACCTGACCCGTCAGGTCGTGAAAGTCCTGCGCCATCATGATCTCGGTCAGACGGGCATCGTTTTGCTCGCTTTTGTCAGCCACTTCACGTGCCCAATCAATCAACTCCGGCATGGCCTTGCCCAGGCCAGGCACTGCGCTGATGGTATCTGCCAACTGGCGAGCTCGAGCGGTGATGTCCGCCTGGTCAGTTTTGGCCAGCTCGACCTGACCAAGCACCTTTTCGGCAGCTTCGCCAGTCAGGCGCTTGATGTAGTTGAGGCGACTCTGGGCATCAGGCAGTTGATCAGCGGTTCCACGGAGCTTCTCTTCATAGCCCAACTGCTTGAGCGCATCGTGGAGCTGGCGGGTGATGGCACCCAGCCGTTGAAACATTTCCGGGTTGCCCTGACCGCCTTGAACCTGTTCCCCTGCATTTTCTTCCATGGATGTCTCCGTTGACGACTCAGAGGCCCAGTTTCTTGAAGATGTTTTCGAGTTTGTCCTCGAGCGTCGCCTTGGTAAACGGCTTGACAATGTAGCCCGCCGCCCCACCTTGGGCCGCTTGGACAATGTCTTCCTTGCGCGCCTCTGCGGTAACCATCAACACTGGCAGGTGCTTGAGATTCTCGTCAGCCTTGATCTCATTGAGCAGCTGAAATCCGTTCATGTTGGGCATGTTGATGTCGGTCACGACGAAGTTGAAGTTTCCGTTGCGCAGTTTGTTCAGCGCAATGGATCCATCCTCTGCCTCGTCAGCGTCGGTGTGCCCAATTTCCTTGAGCAGGTTGCGCACAATGCGGCGCATGGTCGAGAAGTCGTCAACGATCAGGAATTTCATCGGACTGGACATGAATACCTCCGTAGAGGATGGTTGCGAAGCAGGACGTCATTGCGAAAGCTTTTTAGCGACGCCCATTCGTAGGTTTCGACACATTGAGCGGAATCTGAAGCTCAGGGATCGGTGTGATGGTCTTCGGCCGTGAAGAGGGCATCAGCCGCTGTTCCGCCTCGCGCGTCATCACCAGCAGACTGATGCGGCGGTTCTGGGGCGACATCGGGTCGTCCTCAACCAGGAGTTGACTGGATGCCAAACCTTCAACCCGCACCATCTTGTTCGAGGGCAGGCCGCCAGCGACAAGTTCTCTGCGTGAGGCATTTGCTCGGTCAGTCGAGAGCTCCCAATTGCTGTAGCCACTGTCTCCGCTGCTGTATGGCGTGGCATCGGTATGGCCAGACAATGCAATTTTGTTGCGCACATCTGCGAGCGTCGCGCCGATCTCTCGCAGGATGGTGCGCATGTGCGGTCTGACGAGCGAGCTGCCCGAGTCGAACATCGGCCTGTTCTGCGCGTCCACAATCTGGATCTGCAGCCCATCGTCTGTTTGCATCATCTGAATCTGATCGCTGAACTCGGCCAGAATCGGATTGCTCGCGACCAGTTCGGTCAGCTTTTGCTGCAACTTCTCAATCTGCCTTTCGTCCTGTGCCTTGGCCAACGCAGGGTCAGACGCGACGTCGGCCAGTTGTGCTCCCGCCTTTTTCTCTGCACGCTCTGCATCGCCTCCGTCGACCTGGCCGGCGGACTTGCTCAGGTCTCTACCTCCACCCGGCAAGATCGCATTGCTGTTGCCAGTGCCATCTCCGCCGATCAGCGTCACGCGCATCGGATTCTGGAAGTAGCTAGCAATGCCTTGAAGCTCACCTTTGGATGTGGATCCGAGCAGCCACATCAGCAAAAAGAAAGCCATCATGGCAGTCACGAAGTCAGCATAGGCGATCTTCCAGGCACCACCGTGTGCAGCGTGACCGCCCTTTTTGATCCGCTTGACGATGATCGGTTGAAGCTTCTTGCCGTCACCCGCCATGTTCCAAGTCTCCGATTCGGTTTGCGTTTACGTTTACGTTGGAGTCGTAGCTTCCACTCACGCTCACTTTTTGCCCTTGACGTGGCCCTCAAGCTCGCTGAAGGACGGCCGTACGTCCGAGAAGAGCACCTTGCGGCCAAACTCGATCGCTGTGGCTGGCGCGTAGCCCTGCATGCTGGCCAATAGCGTGGTCTTGATGCACTGGAACTCCTTGCTCGACTCTTCCATCTTCTGCTCCATCAAGCCGCCGATAGGCTCGAACACACCATAGGCCAGCAAGATGCCCAGGAAGGTTCCGACCAGCGCGGAGGCAATCATTCCGCCCAGCACTGCCGGCGGCTGCCCTACTGATCCCATGGTGTTCACCACGCCCAGCACCGCCGCCACAATGCCGAACGCAGGTAAGCCCCCTGCCAGGCGAGCAACGGCCGCCACAGGTGCATGCGCTTCCTGATGATGGGTTTCGATCTCGGCGTCCATCAGTGACTCGATCTCATGCGCGTTGAGGTTGCCGGAGACCATCATGCGCAGATAGTCGGTGATGAACTCAACCACATGGTGGTCGTTGGCAATGTTCTCGTACTTCTTGAAGAGCGGCGATTGCTCTGGATTCTCGACATCCTGCTCAATGGCCATTAGGCCTTCCTTGCGCGCCTTTTGCAGAATATCGAATTGCAGAGCCAGCAACTCCATGTAGCGGGCCTTGGTCAGGTGGCTGCCTTTGAGGCAGCCAGCCATTCCCTTGAAGGCTGCCTTGACCACTTTCATCTGGTTGTTGATCAGAAAGGCTCCGAGGGCGGCGCCCAGAATGGTGGTCATCTCGAACGGAAGCGCAGCCAACACCACGCCAATGTTCCCTCCGTGCCCGATGTAGACACCGAAGATGCAGGCCATGGAGAACAAAAAACCGATGATGACAAACATGCTGAGTTTTCCTCTTGTGGACGGGTGACATTACGGCTTTAGGCCCGTCTTCATTCCTATCGACCAACTGTAGGTCTGATTGAGATGGGGCATAAACGCAAAATGGACCCTTGCAAGGGTCCATTTCGGCTGATGAACAAGGTGTCTCTTCGACACACCTTCGGGTGCATGATCAATGCAGGCGAAGGCCTCCACGAGCAGCGCCCTTGCCTGCTCGGGCAGGTGGCGCGCACAGGCCACACACAAAATTCTTGGCGTTCTCATACGGCTCGGTGACAAAGTGGCCACCGCAGCACGAGCAAGTGGTCAGCGTCAGCATGCCGTTGTCGACAAACTTCACCAGGCGCCACGCGCGGGTCACTGACAGCAAAGGCTCCACGCTACTTGCCTGCATTTGCTCGGAGTACAGACGGAATGCACGAATCACGGTATCGATTTCCTCGAGCTCACTGGTCTTGGACAGGTACTCGTGGATGTTGAGGAACAGCGATGCATGTATGTTCGGCTGCCAGGTGAGGAACCAATCGGTTGAGAATGGCAGTTGGCCTTTGGAAGGCGAGCGACCAGCCACTTCTTTATACAAGCGCAGAAGGCGCTCGTAGGACAGGCCCGTCTCGTATTCCAGCACCTGCAAACGGGCGCCGAGCTGAATCAGGGAAATCGCACGTTCAATGTCACGTGATTCGTTCAGAATGCTTTTCGCTGCCATGATGGTTGTTCCCTCTGGTGTCAGTATCGATCTTCGTATCGTGGGATGGAGTTCCCCGCTTTGTCAGCAGTGGCTTCAGTGGGTGGTGGTGGACACCGACTCGTTGAAACGGCCAGCCATCAGGATGGAGGCGTGCAACTGAGTGGTCGTGGTGTTGTCGACCTTCTTGACGTTGTGGTTCGTCAGCAGATTCCACACCATTTCATCGTCGATGCGGAAGCGGCACAGCAGCATGTTGCTGGATGCAATCTTGAGCATCTGACCAGGCGAGAGCATCACCAGCAGGTCCGCCGCCTCTTCGGTCAGGCCCAGACGGAACAAGGCTTCTGCGCGATCTTTGCGGATCAGGTTCTGGGCCAGCATCAGGTAGGTGAGGTTGGCTTCGCGGATTTCGGCGAGGAGTTGTTCGCTGTCCATGGTGTGCTCCTTGAATGTGTGCGTTGGCGTGTTCATCAGTGGGTGCCTTCGAGATTTGCAAATCCTTGCGGCATGTGAGTAATTGTGTCGACCCAGAAACATTCTTGAATCGGGAAACAGATGATTGGTGCGTCAGTGACGCACTGACGCCGTGTCATCCATCTTCCTAATTCGGAAGTACACATAAGCCTTCAGGACGTGAAGAGAATCACGAATAAATGCGATAACAAGACTACAAAACGATCTCGGACCGACACGCCACCCCTCCGTCCCTGCATCGCGCTGTTGGCTGATCGACACACCATATTTCGAGCTTCGTGTGTGAAACATCACGAAACATTTGAGCGCCAGGCGAAACGCGTGCTTCCGAGCCTGAAGAAGTGGGTCGTGTGACTTGGACACACAGTGAGAAGCCCTGATTCCACCCCGTTCAATGCCTTGCTGTTCACCACCGAAATCAACCCTCTCCTATCGGTCCATTCCATTCACGCAGTTGGGTAAGTAGCCCGAGAGGCAGTTGCAAGAAGCATCGTCCCTCTTTGCGGCGGGCTCTACCTACATGGCCACGCGCCTCCGCCGCGCTTGCGAAGCCGCCTCGGCGTTGCTGGAACACACCCCGCCAAAAGGAGAAGAGAACTCTTCTTGCTTCACGTGTGCAAACCGAATAATCACAGCAGTTTGCTCAAACGACCGCACCTTCTCGCCTTCTCCCCAACCATTCACTGACAAGCTGCGAATCGTCATGATCGAAAGCCCAGAGAAAGGGCACAACCTGCGAACGCTCGCCAGAAGCCCGCCCCTGGATCTCCACTCCACGAAGGAAGGTCGCTTCACAACAGTTGGTAATCTGCCTCTATTCACTGAAGGGAACACCGATATCTCGTCTGCACACGAGAAACATCACGTCTGCCTTGCTTTGCTTCCCGACTGCACACAAGCAAAGCAATCCGAGCCCATCTGCCCCGTTCTGCAGTGATGCAATGCACGAAAGCCATGAAATGACTTGGACTTGCCTGCCTTTTCAACGCAACTTCTTACAAGTAGCGGCTAAAGAATGACGGCGTGCCACCGACATTGAACATAACGAACTTCTAAAAAGGTTCGTCGTCCGGCAAGCGAAACCGCGTGCAAGGTCGGTAGCCAAACAAACAGGCAGCCGACAGCGCGCGCAAGCACAACCGGTCAAAGCCGCCAGGCAATTGGCCTGGCAGTCAGATCGGCAGCGATGCCGGAGTACCTTTGTCATTTTTTAGGAGTTAGACATGAGCACCATCAACACCAACGTGATGTCTCTGAACGCACAGCGCAACCTGGCACAGTCCTCTATGTCGCTGTCTACATCCATGCAGCGCCTCTCTTCTGGCCTGCGCGTCAACAGCGCCAAAGACGACTCAGCCGGCCTGGCCATCGCTGAACGCATGAATGCACAGGTCAAAGGCATGAACGTTGCCATCCGCAACGCCAACGATGCCATCAGCCTCTCGCAAACCGCTGAAGGTGCGCTGGGCAAGGTAGGCGACTCCCTGCAGCGTATGCGTGAGCTGGCTGTTCAGTCAGCCAACGCCACCAACTCTTCGAGCGACCGCACCAACCTCGACGCTGAGTTCCAGCAATTGAACGCTGAAGTCTCCCGTGTGCTGACCGGCACAGAGTTCAACGGCTCCTCGTTGCTCGACACTGCCGCAACCCTGACTTTCCAGGTTGGCGCGAACAACGTGGCCACCGACCAGATCTCTGTGACCACTGGCGACCTCACAGCTGGCACGGGCATCGCAGCAGTCACCGCTGGAGACATCACTTCTGCTGCCAATGCGCTGACAGCGATGGACAACCTGGATACCGCCATCGACGAAATTACCTCTGCGCGAGCCGACTTCGGTGCAGCTCAGAACCGCTTCGAATCGGTGATTGGCAACTTGCAGGTTGCCTCGGAGAACCAGGCCGCGTCCCGCGGACGGATCATGGACGCAGACTTCGCGGTTGAAACCTCGAATCTGTCTCGCGGCCAGATCCTCCAGCAGGCTGGTACTGCCATGGTGGCACAGGCCAACCAGCTGCCACAGGGCGTTCTGTCCCTGCTGCGCTGATCGATCGGCACAGCCAGAAGCGCGCCCTTGTCAGGGCGTGATTTCTCCGGTGGCGGTGGGCGGCAACGCTCCCGCCACTGTCTGCATTCTGAAGCAGCGTTGCGAAAGCAGAATGCGCAGATCACATGCCTGCAGAGCGGCCCGAGAGCGTGTGATCCGCCCACTCTGAGGAGTTTCCATCATGGCTACCATCAGTGCACCCGGCATCGCGACCGGCCTCGACATCAAGAGCATCGTCAGTCAGTTGGTGGCGCTTGAAAGAGCGCCCTTGACGCAGCTCGCGGAGCAAAAGACGTCTTTGCAAACCAAGATGTCTACCTACGGCAATATCAAATCGCAGTTCTCCTCTCTGGCCGATGCCGCCAGGCTCCTCAAGGGTAACGGCGGGTGGGATGCGGTCTCGGCCAGCTCCTCCAATGAGTCAGCTATCAAGGTCTCAGCCGCACAGGGCACAGCACCAACATCCATCTCAATGGAGGTGCAGAGCCTGGCCAAAGCTCAGTCGATTGCCACCAGCACGTTCTCCGAGGGCGAAGCGGTCGGCACTGGCAGCATCACCATAGAGCTGGGCGCCTGGGACCAAGGCAGCTTCACTTCCAACGGTAGTACGCCTATCAGCATCACGATTGGCTCCGGCGAGGACTCACTGAGCAACATTGCCACGGCGATCAACGATGCAGATGCAGGCGTCACAGCGACGGTACTCAAGGACGCCAGCGGTGAACGACTGTTGCTGCGCTCAGCAGAAACAGGCGAAGAAAACGGCTTTCGCATCACGGTGGACGACGACGACAACACCGACAGCGACGGTGCAGGTCTTTCCCGTCTGGCCTATGGCGCTGTCAACGTCAATGGCATGAGCCAGACGCAGGCCGGAGAGAACGCCATCTCTTTCATCAATGGCGTGCAGATCAGCTCGGCAAGCAACACGCTCTCCGACACCATCGCAGGCATGACCATCGAACTCCAGCAGGAGACCACTGGGCCGGTTGAAATCTCCGTTGGCATCGACAAAGAAAGCGTCAAGAGCAATATCGACGCTTTCGTGCAAGCCTACAACATGATCAACACCACGATCGCCACGGCCACGCGCTACGATCCAGGCACTGAAGTGGCCGGTCCCCTGCAAGGAGACTCGACTGCAGTGGGTCTCCAAAATGCACTTCGCTCCATGATGCGCTCAGTCACGGAAGGCGACTCCTTCAGTCGACTCTCTGACGTCGGCATCGAGTTCGGCGAAGGGGGATCCCTCAACGTCGATGCCTCCAAGCTGGATGCTGCGCTCAGCTCAAACTTCCAAGGCGTGAAGAACCTCTTCACAGTGGATACAGGCGACGCATCCACAGAAGGGTTCGGCCGCAAGATCGAGCGCTTCGCCCAAGGCCTGATCGACGCCGACGGCATGATCAGCAATCGCCGGGACGCGCTCCAAAAGGCCATCGAACGAAATGACGACGAACAGGAAAGGGTCAACGACCGAGCCTCTCGCGTTGAAACCCGATATCTGGCACAGTACAACTCGATGGACATTGCCGTTGGCCGGCTGAACGCGCTCAGCAGTTTCGTATCGCAGCAAATTGCGCTCTGGAACGCCAACTGAACCGCTTTTCCTCAGGACTTTGGTCCTCTTTGGCCAGGAATTGGGTCTTTTGACCTGATCCTGGCCATTTTTATGGCCAAGCGAAGGACCTGTAGCTGACCGAGCTGAACTTGAGCGTTCCTAAGCCCCGAACACCGTGATCTGCTGCCAACAATTGCGATAGCGCCAGCCCTACAGTCGCAGAACGCGCTGCCGATAGAAATAGGCATCAGACACAAGGAATCGAAAGCCATGTTCACTTCCGTCCATGCCCGTGCCGCCAGCGCCTATCAGCGTGTTGCCACCGAAACCAGCGTCCAGGGCGCTGACGCACACAAGCTGGTGGAACTGCTCTTCGAGGCGCTCCTGCGCCACCTGAGCACCGCCGCTACCGCCATTTCCAAGGGCGATGTCGCATCGAAAGGCATAGCCATAGGCAAAGCTGTCCGCATCATCGAAGAGGGACTCAAGGCCGGCCTGAATGATCGCGAAGGTGGAGAACTGGCCGCCAACCTCCGCCAAGTCTACGACTACAGCATTGTTCGACTGACGCATGCCAACCTGCACAAAGACGCGCAGGCGGTGGCGGAAGTGCAAAGCCTGATCGCGCCGATTGCAGACTCCTGGAGCCGAATCAAAGGACCGGAGCCTGCGTACCTGCAACCTGTGACCGCCCCAGCTGGAGTTTGATCATGGAGCACACTTTGTTGGATTACTACAAAGCGATCGAGAACGCCAGCTTGAAGATGCTGGAAGCGGCTCAAACCGAAGACTGGGATGAAGTCGTCAAGCTCGAAGGCGCCTGCGCCATCCTGATTGCACAGCTGCGCCACCGATCCAAAGACCTTCCACTGGCGCCCGAAGAGCGCAAAGAGAAGACGCGCATCATGCAGCGCATCCTCCGTACTGACGCGGAGATCCGCTGCCTGGCAGAACCCTGGTTAGCCGATCTGGAGAACATGCTTGAGGCGCAAGGGCAACCACTTCACTGAAGCACGGTCAGAAAGGATTCGTTCCTGCCAACAGGACCGGCCGCAGTCTCCTCAAGGGGAGACGCGGCCGGTTTTGCGCTTGTGCGTCCTGAGAGACGAAGCGTCAGACGCTCATGTTCATGATGTCGGTGTAGGCCTGAACCATGCGATTTCTCACATTCAGCGTCGCCTGGAAACCAATCTGGGCCTTTTGCATCGCCAACATGGTCTCTTCCAGGCTCACGTTGGGATTTCCCATTTGCAGCTCGTTTTGCAACTCGGACACCTTGTTCTGGGAGGCACTGACCGATTGCAGCGCGGATTTGAAGTTGTCGGCAAAACCCGTGCCCACACCGCCCGGCGCACCCGTGGCAGGGCGCTTGAAGGCAGCTGCGCCGGCCTGGCCCAGGGCCTGACTCTGCAAGGGGTTGATTCGCATATCCATGACGGACTCCTTCCATTGAACGGACAGGGTCCAATGCTAGAGGTCAGGTCCATCCCACGCTGGGGGAAAAAGGCGGGAAAGGGGCGCCTTTTCATTGCTATGGCCGCAAGAGCGGGACCAAATAATCGAAGTCAATCAGGGGTGAAATCCCAACGACAACGATAGAGCCTAGACCACCATGAGCAACACGCTAGCCGAAACGCCAATGGCCCCTGTGGCCACCCAGCCACGCAATGCGCTGACCGCCGGATTTGCACGCCTGTCCAATGCTCAGAAGCTGCGCCTGGCAGGCGGCGTGGCGGCACTTCTTGTTCTCGCCTTGGCCGCCTTCTTCATGACCCGTGAGCCGCAATGGCGCGTGCTCTATACCAACCTGAGCGACAAGGACGGAGGCGCCATCGTAGCCCAGCTGTCTCAAATGAACGTGCCCTACAAGCACAGCGACAGCGGCCAGGCCATCATGGTGCCGAGCGATCGGGTGCACGACATTCGCCTTCGTCTCGCTTCGCAAGGGTTGCCCAAAGGCTCAGTGGCAGGCTTCGAGCTGATGGAAAACAACCGCTTCGGCATGACGCAATTTCAAGAGCGTCTGACGTTTCAGCGAGGACTGGAAGGCGAGCTCACCCGCTCGATTCAGTCACTTTCATCGGTGGAAGCAGCACGCGTTCACCTGGCACTGCCCAATCAGAATGGCTTCTTTCGCGCACAGCAAAAGCCATCAGCCTCGGTCCTGCTCACGCTGCACCCTGGCCGCACGCTGGACAAAGCTCAAGTGGCAGGTATTGTTCATCTTGTCGCTGCCAGCGTACCGGAGATGGACCCCAAGGCAGTCAGCATCGTCGATGAAGGCGGAAACCTGCTCTCCAGCAGTGCCGATGGCAGCGCTCAGACAGCCGACCTTGAGAAACTGCAGTACACCCAGCAGATCGAGCAGCTCTATACGCGCCGGATCCTGGACATGATTGAGCCGCTGGTGGGGGCAGGCAACGTCAAGGCACAGGTCAGTGCGCTTGTGGATTTCTCCCAGGTGGAATCGACCAGCGAACAACACCGGCCAAACCAGGGAGGTGAGCCAGGCACTATTCGCAGCCAGCAGATTGTGGAAGATGGCACTTCTCCCCAGGCTCAGCCTGCTGGAGTTCCTGGCGCTGTGACCAATCAGCCGCCTGAGACAGGTACTGCGCCGATCAACGGGGAAGCTGCGCCTGTTGGCGCGGGTCAGAGCAGCGAGAAGCCGGGGAAATCCCGTCGCGAATCCGTGACCAACTACGAAGTTGACAAGACTGTTCGCGTGGTCCGCGAGTCCAGCGGGAATGTCAAGCGACTGACCGCGGCCGTGGTGGTCAACAACCGAACGACACTGGACAAGAACGGCAAGGAAATATCGACAGCAATCCCGCAGGAACAGCTCGACAAAATGGCGGCATTGGTGCGCGAGACCATTGGATTCAGCCAGGAGCGAGGCGACTCCGTCAACGTGGTCAACGCCGAGTTCAATGTGGTCAAGCAGGAAGAGCCCGAGCCATTGGCCTGGTACCAGTCACCGGACAACATTGCCCTGGCCAAGGACATGTCCATGCCAGCAAGCCTGATCGGCATCGGCCTGCTCATCTTCATGGGTCTGGTGCGACCCATGCTTAAGCTCATGAAGGCGCCGGCTCCATCGGAAAAGAAATCCGACGCGGCACAGCTCAGTGCGATCGTCAACGACTCTCCCGAGCGCCCTGGCCTGCCGCTCCCCACGAGGGAAGAAACGTCAACCGACCTCATGTCTCCAGAGGAGGCGCGGCTCGCCGATGCCCGCCGCCTGGCACTCGAGAACCCGATGGCGGTTGCCAACATTGTCAAGGGCTGGGTCAGCGGCGAAGTGCCCGCCTGAGCAAACAGACATCCAACGGCACATTAGCAAACCCCAAACGGACCACACACCATGGAAGATCAGGGACTCCAAGACGCAGCCATCTTCCTCGTCTCACTCGGCGAGGAAGAAGCCGCCGAAGTGTTCAAGCACCTGGCCCCCAAGGAGGTTCAGAAACTTGGCGAGGCCATCGCCAACATAAGAGGCGTCTCCCGCGACCGCGTGGAAGAGGTCATGTCACGCTTCACCGAAGAAGCGGCCTCGCAAAGCCTGCTCGTCTCCGACACCAACAACTACGTCAAGGCAGTTCTGCGCCGCGCCCTGGGCGAAGACAAGGCTTCCTTGCTGATCGACCGCATCATGCAGGGAAGCGACGTGTCGGGCATTGAAAGCCTGAAATGGATGGACGCCCAGTCGATCGCAGAGCTTTTACGCAACGAACACCCGCAGATCATGGCCGCGATTCTGGTGCACCTGGAGACGGATCTGATCTCAGGAGTGCTCAAACATCTCACAGAGCGTATGCGCAATGAAGTGATGATCCGCATCGCCACACTCGAAGGTATTCAGCCTGCTGCGCTCAACGATCTCAATGAGGTGCTCTACAAAGTTCTGCAGGGCGGCGACAAGGTGCGCAAGACCTCTTTGGGAGGCATCCAGACGGCTGCGGACATTATCAACATGATGGGCTCCGCCATTGAAGCCACTGTGATGGAGTCCATTCGCGAAGCCGACATGGACCTGGCACAAAAGATCGAGGACAAGATGTTCACATTCGAAGACTTGTGCAAGCTGGACAACAAATCGGTGCAAACGGTCCTCAAGGAGGTGTCCACCGACGCATTGGTGGTCGCGCTCAAGGGATCGTCCGACGAACTCAAAGAGCTCATCTTGGGCAACATGTCTTCCCGGGCGGGCGAGGCGCTGCGCGAGGATCTCGACGCCCGTGGTCCGGTTCGCCTGTCCGAAGTCGAGGGGCAGCAGAAGGAAATTCTCAAGATTGTTCGTCGGCTCTCCGACGAAGGAACGATTGTGATTGCAGGAGGCGGTGATGACAGCTTCGTTTAAACCTCTGTCCAAGAAAGAGCCACCCAAGCCGACCTCGCATCACCAGCGCTTCATTCCGCGCGAGGAGATCGACCAGTTCGACAGCTGGCGCTTCGGCGCCGTCGACGGCAGCGACGTTCCACCTCCCGTCGACAGGGAAGCTGAGATGGCGGCCGAACGTGCCATCCAGGACCGAATCGACCATGCCGTGCGTGAAGCCCGGCAGCAAGCCTACGCAGACGGCCACGAGCAGGGCCGCCAACTGGGTGCGAAGGAAACGCGCGAGGCGCTGGAAGCCACCATTCGCAAAACAGCAGAACAGGCCGGTGTGCGAATGGCGCAACTGCTGCACAACGTGAACGAGCAACTGCGTCGTGCTGAGGATCGGATGGCGCACCAGATGCTGGAACTGGCCTGCGAAATCGCTCGCCAAGTGCTTCGTCAGGAACTGTCTTTGGACAAAGAGGCCATCCACCTTGTCACCATCGAAGCGCTCTCTCAACTGATCGACGACGGCTTACCCGCTTCTGTTCGCATGAACCCGGTGGACCATGCCCTGATGAAAGGGGCATTGGAAGAAAACCTCGGCAAACACCCGATCGAACTGATCGCAGACCCCTCCATCACTCCGGGCGGTTGCATGGTCGAGTCACCTAGCACTTCGGTAGACGCCACGGTGGAGAAGCGCTGGAAGCGAGCCATCGCCAACATCGGCATGGATGCCCCATGGACGCAGGAGGCGGCCGATGAGTGATTCAGGCAACAGCCGCTGGGAGAACTTCCTGGATGACGCGTGCCACAACGCGGGCACGCCAACGCCTCTGGAGGTACGAGGAACCCTCACGCGCCTTGCAGGCCTGGTGCTGGAAGCTGTCGGACTCAAGGTTCCCGTGGGGTCGCAGTGCGAAATCGGCAATGGAGACAAGGAGCCCGTTCTCGCTGAAGTCGTAGGATTCTCCAGCGACCGCGCCTATCTGATGCCTGCGGGCGATACCCATGGCTTGTCCAGTGGTGCCTATGTCACCCCACTGTCGCCTTATCGCCCCGAACCACGTGTGGGGAGGGACAACCCCAAACCCTCTCCCGGGGACAGAGGCGTTCTTCGTCTACCCATGGGGCCAGGGCTTCTCGGCCGGGTTGTTGACTCGCACGGAAACCCATTGGACCACCAGGGGCCCATCCAGAACGTGCACGTCAGTCCCATGGATCGCGCACCGCTCAACGCCATGGACCGCGCGCCAGTGCGTGAGCCCTTGGACACTGGAGTTCGAGCCATCAACGCTTTGCTCACCGTAGGTCGCGGACAACGAATCGGTCTCTTTGCAGGATCGGGCGTTGGCAAGAGCGTTTTGCTGGGCATGATGGCACGATTTACCAAGGCAGACGTCATCGTGGTGGGTCTGATCGGTGAGCGCGGCCGGGAAGTCAAAGAATTCATCGAAGACATTCTGGGCCCTGAGGGGCGCAAACGCTCCGTGGTGGTCGCCGCCCCCGCTGATGCCCCACCACTGGTTCGCATGCAAGGAGCCGCCTACGCCACCGCCATTGCCGAAGGCTTTCGGGACGACGGGCTGCACGTCCTCTTGCTGATGGACTCCCTGACCCGCTACGCCATGGCACAGCGAGAGATCGCGCTGGCCATCGGGGAGCCACCGGCAACCAAAGGCTACCCTCCAAGCTGTTTCGCGCGCCTGCCCCAATTGGTGGAGCGCAGCGGCAACGGACTGAACGGCCGCGGGTCCATCACTGCCTTCTACACGGTCCTCTCAGAGGGAGACGACCAGCAGGACCCGATTGCGGACGCCGCACGCGCGATCCTCGACGGACACATCGTTCTGTCCCGCTCGCTGGCGGAATCGGGTCATTTTCCTGCCATCGATGTCGAGGCCTCCGCCTCCCGAGTCATGCACAACGTCGTCAAGCCCGATCATTTCGAGCTTGCCCGGCGCTTCCGCGGCCTGTATTCCCGCTATCAAAAGAGCCGTGACCTCATACAGCTTGGAGCCTACGTGGCCGGGAGCGACCCCGAGACGGATGCCGCTATCGCCTTGCATCCCGCCATGCAAAAGTTTCTGCAGCAAGGCATGCACGATGCATCGACGCTGGACGCCACGCTACAGGCCATGGCCGCGACTTTGCAGATCAAGGCTCAACCGGATCCCGCCAAGGCCTTCGCTCAGCAACAGGCAGCCTACGCCCAGGCAAACCAGCGGCCGCAGGGCAACGCGCAGGCGCAGTCTCCATTCGACGACCTTGACCCCAACTCACCCTATCCCACCTCTGAAGGGAGCATCGCATGACGTCCATGACCAGCCTCAACAAGGTTGTCGAACTGGCAGAGAAGCGGCGTGACGCCGCGTTGAGCGCCCTGGCACAGCAGCAGCGCGAGATGGCCATGGCTCAGGCTCAACTCGATCAGCTCGAAAGCTATGCGGACGAAGCTCAACAGAGATGGGCTGGGAGGACCGGAATGCAGCTCGACGCCTCACTGCTGCATCACCACCGACAGTTCATGGACAAGATTCGCCACGCAGTGGACTTTCAACGCAGCGTCATCAGCAACAAGCAGGTTCACATCGATCGCTGTCAAACCGCTGTTCATGCTGCCGAGCGCGATGTCGCAGGGTTGAAGAAGTACGTGGAACGACAGATGAACGCTCTGGACGCCGCTCAGCGCAAACGCGAGCAGAAGGCAACAGACGAGATGGCGATGAACGTCTATCTGCGACAAATGCGCGCCAACAACGAAGGAGCCCGCACATGAGTACCGCCACCAGCGCCACAGAGTCCAGCAGCGCGACAGTTGCCGGAAAAAGTTCCCAGGGTCACGCCAGCGGACAGAGCGCCCCATCGGGCATGTTCTCCAATCTTCTGTCACTGCTCAGCGCAACCCATGAAGACGCAGATGCACTGCTAGGCTCGCCAGCGGATGCTTCTTCCGCCGACGATACGGGACAGTCAACTTTGTCAAGCCTTGATGGCGACGATGTCCAACCACTGCCAATGGGCAGCCCGACCGACATCGCCGCCGCCATGATGAGCGGTTGGCCCATGCAGTCCGAGCTGCCCGCCACCCGCTCGTCCGTGTCTCATGGACTGGCCACCTCCGACGCCAATCTCTCCGGTTCATTTTCAAACAAGGCCGACAAGGACGTGACGCTCGATGGCGACACGTCGAAGCTGTCCCTGCAACAAACGGAAACTGGTGCAGCACAGACACCCTCATCGAGAGCGGGCATCGACATCAGAAACCTCGGTATGCAACCGTTGGGGGCAGGCCAGCGGATAGAACTCCAGCTTCAGAACAGCGCCGCAGCCGCGACTGCCAATACCTCTGGCACTGCCGCCTCAACGAACTCCATGGCGATCACCGAGGCGGGAGCCGGTGGAGCTGAAGTGTCAGCGGCCATCTCCGAGTCCAACGCCCAACCCGGATCGGCGGCGCAGCAAAGGCGCACCGCCAAACTCAAGGCGCACGCGCCAGCCAACACCCAGGCAACTGTCACTACACAGAACTGGCGCAGCACCACGAGTCTGACGCCAGCGACCTCCGCAGTGATGTCTGGCCGTACCGATGGTTTTGTTTCCCGTTCAACCGACCTTCCTCCTCGGGACCTCGGGACGTTGGAGGCAGGAACGGCGGCCGCAGACGCGGAGCTTACCTCTGGCCCCGTTGCTTCCAGCGCGGAAGCCCAGACAGGCGGTCAATCCCACTCGCGCCAAGGCGAGCAGCGGGGCGCCTCGCTCCCCGATCACCTGGCGAGTCAGATGCCAGACAACACCTCAGAAGGGCCGGAGTCGGATTCCGTGCGGACAGAACAGTCCCTGCCGGATGCCAACGAGCAGCAGGCAGCGGAAGAGGCGAATGGCGAACTCAGCCCCGAGTTGGGGCGCTGGGGCGCCAATCAGATACGCCACGCCACACTGCGTGTGGGCGATTCTGCATCAGACGCCATCGACATCCAGCTGCGCATGAACGGACAGGAAGCTCAGGTCGAGTTCCGTACTGACAACGCTGAAGCCCGTGCCAGCTTGGAGCAAAACGCGGGCCAATCGCTGCATGACATGCTTGGCAGAAGCGGCATCCAGCTCTCCGACGTATCCGTCAACAGCCAGCACCAAGACGGAAGCCCCGCGTCACATCAGGGTCCGGGCAACAGCGGGACGCCCGGACAGGGAACAGACGGTCGCGCCACGAATGGCAGCGGACCGGAGGAAGAGATGGCGACCAATGCAGCCCAACGACCGGTGCAGCGCAGAAGCGACGGCAGCGAGCCATTGGACCTGTTTGTGTGATTCTTCACAGCCAATGGGCGCCGGAATAAGGGGGTTTTCCGGCGCTTTTCCGCACTACGCCCCCACCAGTGCCAACCAATAATTCCTTCAACACCTGCCGAACAACACCGGCATGACCATCTGGAGGAACCACATGTCTGACGCTGCTGCTGCCACTGCTGACGGAACGGCAGAAAAGCCCAAGAAGAGCAAAAAAAAGATGCTCTTTATCATTCTGGGCATCGTGCTGCTGCTCGGCCTTGCAGGCGGCGGCGGGGCCCTCTACTTGCTGAAGTCGGCCACTTCGGACGAAGGTGACCACGAGCCTGAAGAGGAAGAAGTCCACTACGAGGCACCCGATCCAGGCACGCCACCGACCTTTCTGGCGTTGGACAGCATGGTGGTGAATCTGGCCGATCCTGGCGGAAACCGCTACGCGCAGTTGGGCATCACCTTGCAGTTGCAGGATGCGGAGACTGAGGAAGCCATCAAGGTGTACATGCCCACGATTCGTAACGGAATTCTGTTGATCATCTCTCAGCGGACGTCGGAACAAATGTTGGGCATTGAAGGCAAACAAACATTGGCCAAGGACATCATCGCCGAGATTTCCCACGTCATGGGCTATCAGGTCGAGGAGCCGAAGAGCGCGGACGAGTCGGAGCGAAAGTCTCGCCGCAAGCGCCGGCGTGCGCCACCCAACCCGGTTCAGGAAGTTCTCTTCTCGAGCTTCATTATTCAGTAAGCCCTTCGCATTCCGCAGGCAACTCAGAGAGCAAAGCATGGCCGAGTCGTTTCTCTCACAGGAAGAAGTCGATGCGCTCCTCGAAGGCGTCACTGGCGAGAGCCAGAAGACCGAGGAGGAAGTGGCGCCGACTGGAGGCGTTCGCGACTACAACCTGTCCAACCAGGAGCGAATCGTCCGTGGGCGAATGCCCACCATGGAGATCGTCAACGAGCGCTTCTCCCGCAACCTGCGTCTTGGTCTGTTCAAGATGATCCGCAGGAGCCCCGAGATCTCCACGACACCCGCCAAGGTACAAAAGTACAGCGCATTCCTGCGTGAACTGGTTGTACCGACCAACCTGAACATCATGGCCGTAAGGCCTCTGCGAGGCAACGGTTTGGTGGTGTGTGAGCCCACCTTGCTGTTCGGCGTGATCGACAGCCTGTTTGGAGGCAACGGCAAGTATCAGACCCGAATCGAAGGTCGCGACTTCTCGCCCACCGAGCATCGCGTGATCATGCGCCTGGTCGAGGTCATCTCGGACGAGTACAAGAAGGCCTGGGCGGGCATCTACCCGCTGGAACTTGACTACCAACGCTCCGAAATGCAGCCCCAGTTCGCCACGGTGGCCACGTCAGGCGAAATCGTCGTCTCCTCTTCCTTCACGCTGGAAATTGGTGACCTGACGGGATCGCTTCACATCGTCATTCCCTACGCCACGCTCGAACCCATTCGCGACGTGCTGTATTCGACGGTCCAGGGAGATGCCATGGAAGTAGATCGCCGCTGGGTGCGACTGCTCAGCAGCGAGATCCAGGCGGCCGAACTCAACATCGTTGCAGAGCTGGCCCAGACCGAAGCGACCGTTGAACAACTTCTGTCCATGCAGGTAGGCGACTTCATTGAGCTCGATCGCTCCCCCACGATCGAAGCCAAGGTCGAAGGTGTTCCCCTCTTCGAGTGCCAGTACGGCACTCACAAAGGTAAATATGCATTGCGCGTCGAGCGAAAGCTTCGAGGCGCTGAAATGAACTGGTTGGGAGACAACTATGTCAACTGAAGACAACAACGAAACCGACGTCGACGCCGCTTTCGCCGCCGCAGCCGAACCTCAAGGCGACAAATCTGCTGAAGAAGCCATGGCAGACGACTGGGCACAAGCCCTGGAAGAGCAAGCTTCCACCGTGTCCGCCGAGGAAGACGGCGCTCCCGCTTTCGAAACCGTCTCGGCCCCCCCTAGCCAGCAAAGCAGCGGAGGGTCGCTCAACGACATCCAGATGGTCATGGACATACCGGTACAGCTCTCCGTCGAGCTGGGCCGGACCAAGGTACCCATCAAGTACATCCTGCAGCTGGCCCAAGGTTCGATTGTGGAGCTGGACGCACTGGCGGGCGAGCCAATGGATGTGCTCATCAACGGCTACCTCATTGCCCAAGGCGAGGTGGTGGTCGTGAACGACAAGTTCGGCATCCGCCTGACAGATATCGTCACGCCGTCCGAACGCATGCGTCGAATCTCCAAAGGCGGGTGACACCCATGTTGCAGAACGCGTTGCCTGCGCTGTTTCTCCTTGTCGTCATGGTGATCGTGGCTGTGGTGCTTCAACGCTACCGCCGCAATTTCCCTGGTCTTCGCAGCAAGCAAGGGCCTGAGTTGACGGTGATGAGCGGAATATCCATCGGCCCGCAGCAACGCCTGGTCTCGGTTCAAGTGGGCAGTGGCAAAGACAGCACCTGCCTCATTCTGGGCGTTGCTCCCGGTGGCATCAACCTGCTGCACCAGATCGCAGCGACAACGACCACGTCAACGGCTGAAGAGCAAAGCCCCGATTCGGATACCGGCAAGGCTTCAGAGCCCTCGGGTGCGTTCGCCCGTCAATTGGCCAACCATCAAGGGAAGCACGAAGATGCGAGCTGACCGCTCTCTCACAGGCCCTGGCGCGCTCAAGGGCCGAAGTTCCCTGTGGCCGCTGGTTTGGGTGCTGATCGGCTGCCTCGTTGCCGGCTTGGCCCATGCGCAAGGCGCGCCCGGCAATCCGACCGTCGGCGCTGGCGCCAACCTGCCGCTCGTGGTCGGTGAGGGCCCGCAGGGTACGTCCTACTCCGTCCCCATTCAGACGTTGCTGTTTTTCACAGCGCTGTCCTTCCTGCCGGCCATTTTGCTTCTGATGACGGGATTCACCCGCATCGTCATCGTCCTCTCTCTGGTTCGCCAAGCGCTGGGTACGCAGGCCGCACCGCCCAATCAGGTTGTGGTGGGTCTGTCCCTGTTCCTGACTTTCTTTGTCATGGGCCCCACGCTCGACAAGGTCTATGCCGAAGCCTACGAACCCTACACCCGGAACGAGATCAGTTTCGACGTGGCGCTTGAGCGCGCCCAAACGCCCGTGCGTGGTTTCATGCTCAAGCAAACCCGTCAGTCCGACTTCGAGCTATTCGCCCAACTCGCCCAACTGCCCGAAAACGTCACTGCCGAAGAGGCGCCATTTCGGGTACTGGTTCCAGCCTTTGTCACCAGTGAACTCAAGACAGCCTTCCAGATCGGCTTCATGATCTTCATCCCCTTCCTCGTCATCGACATGGTCGTGGCCAGCGTCCTGATGTCGCTGGGCATGATGATGCTCTCCCCCGTGCTCGTCGCGCTGCCGTTCAAACTCATGCTGTTCGTTCTTGCCGACGGCTGGAACATCTTGATCGGATCACTCGCTGCCAGCTTTGTCACGTCTTAGCGACGATGCCCTCCGGAGCACCTTCATGGACCCACAATCCGTACTCACCATGGGCCAGAACGCCCTGTTTCTCATCCTCACAGTGGCGGCCCCCATACTGGCCACCGTTCTGGGCGTTGGCCTGTTGATCAGCTTGTTCCAGGCCATCACGCAGATTCACGAAGCCACTTTGTCATTCGTGCCAAAGCTCATAGCGGCCATTGCCGTGTTTGCGCTGGCCGGCCCCTGGATGCTGACCACCATGGTCGAATTCATCCGCACCACGATCCTCTCCATTCCGCAGCACTCGATCTGAAGAGCCTTTCCTCCATCAGGCCTTTCATTCCTCACGGCGACAGCCATGCTCACTTTCACCGAAGCCCAATTGATGGCCTGGGTCTCTCCGGTGTTCTGGCCATTTCTGCGCGTGTTGGCCGTGTTCTCCAGCGCGCCCATCTTCTCGGCACGTTCCGTTCCCATGCGCACACGCGTGGCGCTGGCGTTTTTGGTCGCCTTGTGTTCTCAAGCTTTCCTCGGCGATCAACCCACCATCTCGCTTAACGACTCCCGTGCGTTCTCCGTCGTATTGCAACAGGTGGTGGTGGGTGTGGCCATTGGCCTGGCTGTGCGCATCGTCTTCTCGGCTGTCGAGCTTGCAGGCGAGGTCATTGGTCTGCAAATGGGCTTGAACTACGCTGGCTTTTTCGACCCGACCACCAACTCCACCACGAGCGCCGTAGGCCGGTTCTTCGGCAATACCACGATGTTGTTGTTCGTGGTGCTCAACGGGCACCTCATGGTCTTGCATGTCGTCGCCTCCAGCTTCCAGACCTTCCCTGTGGATGGGAGCGCCTTCGATTCCATCGCACGGCTCCAGCTACACGAACTCGGAGCTGTGGTGTTTCACTATGGCCTTTGGATTGCCCTGCCCATGATCGGCATGTTGCTGTTCATCAACATTGTTCTGGGCTTCATATCACGCATCGCTCCCCAGATGAACGCATTTGCCATCGGATTTCCGCTCACGCTCTCGGCAGGCCTGCTGGGCATCGCCTTCACCGTGCCCATGCTGAATGCACCGGTGGTGGGTTTGCTCAAGGTTGCAACAGAGCTGTTCATGGGCAGCTGAGTCATCAGCCATGACCAGAAGCCTGTCGCCTTAGCGCAGAAGCAGCGCTGCTGTGGCCAGACCTGCCATGTAGGCAGCGCCCAGCGCTAGCCAGAACGTAGATCCCTGCACAGTCGCGGATCGATGGGTTGTCCCTCCCTGTTCTGGCGCGGGGTTGGCCGCCTCCCACTCCGCCACAACGCGGCGTGCAGCGTCGACATCTTCGTCAGCCACCTCGAGGCGAACCAGATTGGCAGCCTGCAACTCCCCTACAGCGCCTTGCAAATGTTCACCCAAAACCACGGCGGCGATGCCTTGCTGGCGCAGCACGTCCTTGACGACGTGAGCGTCAAGTGAGTTGGCTGCCTGGTAGACGATCTGCATGGCTGTCGAAGAACTTGCGCTTGGGTTCAACGGGACGGGAGGCCCGTGCAACTCGGGTACGGCGCAGGTTCGTTTGGCACGCGATCGCACACCCTGATAGGCATCAAAGCTGATAGGCGCTGCAGCCAGTTCGTCTGTTCAAACAGCTTGTCGACAGAGGTCGCCGAACCTCTCTCCGACCACTGAACGGTGTACATGTCCTTCGCTCCCTTGATGGTCGTGATCAAGGCCACCTCACTCACTGTCCGTGACCCTGACTTCACCTCGCCACAACCAACCAGTACCGTGAACGCGTCGCCCCCATTCAATCTGCCTTCCTTGACTTTTGCAGCCTTGAACGATTCAGGGCAGGCCTTTTGGTAGCCAGAGGCGATCATCTCCGCCATCAGCCTTGGCGTCGCACGCGCCTGATCCGCCATTCCTTTGGCTCCGGTGACGGTAATCATCTGGCTCCAGTTGTCCAAGGACTCTCCATGCGGAATGGCTTCCTGAATAAACGACTGCCCGCTGTCGTTGCTGTGGACTACTTGAAACGAGAGAGGAGCCCTGAACGCCACCAGTTGGTGGTAGATCGGCATGACCATGGTGGCCATGGTCTGCGCGTTGGGTGTGGCCGGGTTACCCGTTGCCAGCGACGCAGAAGAAACACACCAGCCTCCAACCACCCCGGCGGCACAGGCGACCAAACGCACCCAGCGCGCGGAATCAACCAGAACACTCATTCAAAACTCCCTTATTTGCTAGAAACTCTCGGTGGAAATTCTCTGCCCCTGACAGGCACAAGCCGACGTTCTTCAAACCAGCCCGTTGCGAATCGCGTAGACCGTCAGTTCGGCGTTGTTGCTCAAGTGCAGCTTCTCCAGAACGCGGGCACGGTACACACTGACCGTCTTGGGGCTGAGCATCAACTCTTCCGCTATATCGGAGAGCTTCTTGCCTGAGGCGATCTTTTGCAAGGTTTGCAGCTCTCGCTCAGACAAGCTGGCGTGCAGTTCTTCTGACTCTGGCGCATTGAGGTTGTCTACCAACATTTGCGCCACTTCGGGTGTGACGTACTTGCGACCGTCCATGACCGTGCGGATGGCACCAACCAGTTCGGCTGGTTCGCCTGCTTTGTTCAGATACCCGCGGGCGCCAGCTCGCAGACATCGAATGGCGTACTGGTCTTCCGGATACATGGAGACCACCAGCGTCTTGATATCGGCCCCCTCTTCACGCAAGGTGGACAAAACCTCAAGCCCGCCACGCCCTGGCATGTTCAAGTCGAGCACAAGGACATCACACTGCGTATTTCGCAGCAGCTCACGAAGCTCAGGATAACTGCCAGCCTCGCCGACGACCTGAATATCCACGGCTTCTGCAATGGTGTCCCGGATACCACGACGCACAACAGCGTGGTCGTCGCAAAGAATGACACGGATCATGTTGTAGGACTTCCTTCGGGGGGTTGGGCAAAAGGCGGGCCGGCTTCACGGGTTGCCGCCGCGCCTGAGGGAACTTCCCCCGGTCCATGGGACAAGCTGGCCGCCGGCAAAATACCGTCGAGAACGGGCGTAGCCGCCGCTGCCAGACTTTCCTCGTCCAGCGGCACTGACAAAATGATCGAGGTTCCACGAGGCGACGAGCTGACATCCAGCCAGCCGTTGACCTTGGCAGCCCTTTCCTTGAGGCCCAGCAAGCCAAAGGACTTGGCTTTGCGCATGGCGTCCGGGCCCATCCCTCGGCCGTTGTCGCTGACTTCCAGGGTCAGAACGCCCTCTCGGTCGCTCAAGTCGATCTCCACGCTGCGGGCTTCGGCAGCGTGTTTGGCCACATTGGTCAGCGCCTCCTGAGCCGTTCGGTAGGCCACCAACTGAACCTCTCTGGGCACATCCAGTTGCTCGGAGGACGAACGCACCGTGACGCGCACGCCTGTTCGCCGCTCAAAGCTGGCTGCCAACCACTGCACGGCAGCCACCAGGCCCTGATCGAGAATGGGCGGGCGCAGATTCATCATGATGCGCTGGCTGGCACCCAGGGCGTGCTGCAGCATCTCCAGCGCAGTGTGCAAGTGCTGACGGGTCTCCTCATCCAGCTCCCTCCGCGCCACCCACGAAAGGTCCAGCTTCACGGCAGCCAACGAGCCGCCAATGTCATCGTGGATCTCGCGCGCGATATCGGCGCGTTCCTGCTCAATGGTGGTCTGCAGATGCTCGGCCAGCTCGGCGAGTCGCTGACGGCTTTCCGCCAATTCTTCATCCGCCTTTGCCTTGGCTTCACGTGTGCGAGACACCTCCATCGCCCGTTCGATGACATGGGCCAGGCGGCTCATGTCATCTTTGAGCAGATAGTCATGAACCCCTTCGTGCATGGCGTCCACGGCCGCAGCTTCACCGATGGCACCCGAGAGCAGCACAAACGGTATTTGCACATTTCTCTTGCAGACCTGGCGCCAGGCGTCGAGCCCAGTAAAGCCTGGCAAGTGGTAGTCGGCGAGCACCATGTCGTACTTTCCGCTGTCGAGTTCACGCAGAAAAGCGTCCATGGAGTCGACCAAAGTCAACTCATGGGCCAGTTGGCTGCGCTGCAGGGCGAACTTCACCAAGGCGTGATCCACGCGGGAATCCTCCAGGTGAAGAATGCGAACCGGATGCTGGTTCTCGCTGGTCGACTGGCTCATAAGTAGCAATTAGGGGTAATTACCGTGTTATTCGGGCGATCAAAAGGCGGCCAGGATGAATCTGGCACGAAATGAAGCTGAATTTGGCCCGTAATTGGTCGATAGAGGAAATTCCTACTCGGGAAAATTGTACTGCCCGAGCCGAAGAAGCCACTTCCACAACCAACCGTCACACCCAAAGCACATGGAACAACAAGCGACGCAGCCTCCTCAGCCGTCTGTTGCTCTGCCCGTGAACCTCGTGGCAGACCTCCAGGACTCGTTGATCATGGCCATGACCGATCTCCAGCGACTCGAGGGACTACTAGACCATGCCACAGGCAACCTGATGGACCGGTTTGGCACCGCCAATCGAGCTCTCGGGCACTTGACCGGCAGTCAGGATGCCGACATCAGCGACATCCGAAATAGCCTGCATCAGGCAGTCACCGAGCTCCAGTTTCACGACATGGCCACTCAGCTGATTGTGCACACAGGCAAGGTTTTGCAGGGCTGCGCCTTCCGGCTGGCCAACGAAGCCATGGAGCCAGACGAGGACGAAGTTCCCCTGGACATCGACCCCATGCCTGACAGACCGAGCCCTGTCACACAAAGCGAGATGGATGCAGGGTCCGTCGAGCTCTTCTAAAGCCCCTTCCCCTCCAGCCGATACAGATACGAACAACGGAGTACTTCCATGCAATCCATCCTCGCAGTCGACGATTCGGCCTCCATGCGGAAAATGGTTTCGTTCACCCTCACAGGCGCTGGCTTTCACGTGGTGGAAGCGGTGGACGGACAAGACGCATATGAAAAGGCCCAAACCCACGCAATTGATCTGGTTCTGACAGACCAGAACATGCCACGTCTAGACGGTCTTGGCCTCACGCGCAAGCTGCGCGAGCATCCCAAATTCAGCTCGACGCCCATCCTGATCCTGACCACCGAGTCCAGCGACCAGATGAAGCAAGCTGGCCGAAGCGCCGGCGCGACCGGGTGGCTTGTCAAGCCATTTGATCCAGGCCGTCTGATCGAAGTCATCCAAAAAGTCATCCGTTGATCTTGCGATGAGGGAGTCCAGGAGTCACACATGGGTGAAATGACCAACGAAAGCCAGAGCGCAGGCGACAACTTTGACCTGACGCAGTTCTATGCCATCTTCTTTGAAGAGGCGTCCGACAACCTCGACCAGATGGAGCAGATGCTGCTTGCTCTGGATGTGGACGCCGCCGACGATGAAGAGCTCAATGCCATCTTCCGCTGCGCGCACTCGATCAAGGGAGGGGCTGCGACCTTCGGCTTTGCCGACGTCGCTGAGCTGACTCACAAGATGGAGTCCCTGCTGGACAAGCTGCGCCGACACGAACTGAAGCCGACCGCAGAGATGGTGGATGTCCTGCTGGAGGCGTCGGATGCCTTGAAACTGCAGTTGGCCAAGCACCAGGGCAAGGACGTGGACTTGCCCGATTACACCGACCTGGTTCAGCGCATCTATTCACTGGCCCAGGGCGAAGGTGCAGCAGCGCCTGTTGCCGCCCCCGCTCCGGCACCTGTCGTTGCGGCCACAGCGCCCGCTCCGGCGCCAGCACCGGCGCCAGTGACACAACCCAAAGTCGAAGCCGCTCCGGGTGAACGCGTTCTGGAAATTCACATTGGCCCACTGGAGAACGTGAGCCAGGCCGACCCCATTGCAGAATTGTTCCGGGACATTGATGGTTTGGGCAAGATCCAAACACTGCCTTGTGACCAGAACGACAAACGCGTGTTCCAGGTGGTCACCTCGAGCTCCGACGACGATCTGCTCGACCTCTTCACATTCCATGTGAGCCGCGAGCAAATACAGATCAAAGAGCAGCATTCCGATGGTGGAAAGAGTGCTGCCATCGAGCCTGGTACAGTCGCAGAGCCTGCCCCAGCAGCATCGACCCAGCCAGCAGAAGACGACGGCTTCGGCTTCTTTGACGGCGCACCCGGTGTGCCGGTTGAATCGGAGGCTCCTGCGCCGCAAGCTGAGGCAGCAGCGAACGAGCCAGCCGCACCAGTGGCCGACCAGCCTGTTGCAGCACCTCAGCAAGAGGCTGTCCCCACCGCTGTGGCCGCCAAGCCAAAAGCGGCTGCCAAAGCAGCTTCGACGTCTTCGATGGAGTCGAGCACCCTGCGCGTCTCGGTCAGCAAAGTCGACCAGCTCATCAACCTGGTGGGCGAACTGGTCATCACGCAAGCCATGCTGGCACAGAAAAGCCAGGAACTCGACGTGACCGCCAACCAGCCATTGTTGGCTGGTCTGGCTGACCTGGACCGTAACACCCGTGACCTGCAAGAAGCGGTCATGTCGATCCGCATGATTCCCATGTCGGTGGTATTCAACCGCTTCCCCCGGATGCTGCGCGACCTCGCCGCCAAACTGGGCAAGAAGGTCGACCTCATCACGCATGGCGAAGCCACCGAACTCGACAAGGGACTGATCGAGAAGATCACCGATCCCCTCACCCACCTCATACGCAACAGCTGCGACCACGGCATAGAGATGCCTGACGACCGCATTGCCAAGGGCAAGCCTGCGCAGGGAACGATATCGCTTTCGGCCTCTCACCAGGGTGGCTCCATCCTCATCGAAGTGCGCGACGACGGCAAAGGTCTTTCGCGCGAGAAGCTGATCTCCAAGGCTAGAGACCGAGGAATCGACGCCCCTGACACACTCACCGACGGTGAGGTGTGGAACCTGATCTTCGCTCCTGGCTTCTCGACTGCGGACCAGGTAACTGACGTCTCGGGTCGCGGCGTGGGAATGGATGTGGTCAAAAAGAACATCACTGCGCTGGGCGGAACCGTCGAGATCGATTCCGCTGAAGGCTATGGCATGAGCGTCAAGGTGCGTCTGCCACTGACCTTGGCCATCATGGACGGAATGTCGGTAAGGGTCAGTGACGAGGTCTACATCCTCCCGCTTTCCAGCGTCGTCGAATCCTTCCAGGTCAACTCCGCAGACATCAACACCGTGGCGCAGGGCGTCCAGTTGGTGAAGGTACGCGACGAATACATGCCTGTCATCGAACTTGAGCGCGTGTTCCAGGTCCCCCGGTTCGAGTTCAACCAGACCAGCCCGATCATGGTCGTCGCCGAAGCCGATGGTGCCCGCGTGGCGATCATGGTCGACGAGCTTCTTGGTCAGCAACAAGTGGTGATCAAAAACCTGGAGACCAACTACCGCAAGGTCGACAACGTTTCTGGCGCAACGATTCTGGGCGACGGTACCGTGGCTCTGATTCTGGACACCTCCGGCCTTGTCCGGCGCTCGCGTCACTGACGCTTGACCAGACATGCACCGCCTCACCGCCCCGACCGGGCCTATTGACCAGATCAATCGATCATGTTGCAAAACACTGCAAGACCGACCAAGCCCACTGCCTTTCAGATGCCCGCAGGCACCGGCGGTGAGCCACTGGCGGAAGGCCGGGAATTCGTCTGGTCCGGCGCTGACTTCGCCCGCATCAAGGCGCTGATCTACAAGAAAGCGGGCATCAGCCTGCACGACGGCAAGCATGCCATGGTGTATAGCCGCATTTCGCGGCGCTTGCGAGATACAGGACACACCAGTTTCAAGGACTACCTTGACTGGATCGAGTCGCATGATGGTCCAGAGTGGCAGGAGTTCATCAATGCTCTGACGACCAATCTGACGGCCTTCTTCCGCGAGAGTCATCACTTCGAAGTGCTCCAGGAAACGCTTTCAAAGGAAAAATCTCGCGAGTGGAGAATCTGGTGCGCGGCAGCATCCACAGGTGAAGAGCCCTACTCCATTGCCATGACGGCGACGGAGTCACTCGGATCCGCAGGGCGGTTCACGCTCACCAACAGCGATATCGACACAAACGTTCTCAGAAGCGCGGCCCGTGGCGTCTATCGCTCCGAAAACATCAAGGGCTTGAGCCAGGAGAGACTGCAACGCTTCTTCATGCGTGGCAAAGGCAGCAATGCCGGTCTGCTGCGCGTCAAGCCTGAGCTGCAAAAGCACATGAACTTCATGACGGTCAATCTGATCCAGGATTTGCCGTTCAAAGAGCCTTTTGACATCGTGTTCTGCCGCAACGTCATGATCTATTTTGATGGTGCCACACAGCGGTCTGTACTCGAACGTATCCACAAAGTCATGAAGCCAGGCGGCCTGCTGTTTGTCGGCCATGCCGAGAACTTCAGCGATGCACGCAACCATTTCGCCTTGCGCGGGAAAACTGTCTATGAACGCATCTGAAGCCAGCGCCGTGACATCGCCCCGGATGGTCGCCAGTGCGGCGGCAGCAGCCGAACGAGCGGCCACCGTATCACGCATCGACGAACTCAAGCGTCAACCTCGCAAGCCTGGTGAGGCGTCGTTCTTCTACCACGACCACCACTTTCGGCATGACGCCGTCAAGGTGTTGCCCGGCGAGTATTTCGTGACCGGTCATGACATGGTTTTGATGACCGTGCTTGGGTCCTGCATTGCCGCCTGCATCTGGGATCCCAAAGCGCGCGTCGGCGGCATGAACCACTTCATGCTGCCCGAGGGCGGATCGGACACATCAGGCCGATACGGCTCGTATGCCATGGAATTGCTGATCAACGAAATGATCAAGCTGGGCGCTCGTCGTGAATCCATGCAAGCCAAGGTCTTCGGTGGCGGTCAGGTCATGCACAGCTTCACCACCATGAATGTGGGCGAACGCAATACGACGTTCGTGCTCGATTACCTGCAGACCGAGCGCATCGCGGTCGTCTCCAAGGATGTACTCGACATCTATCCGCGGAAGGTGTGCTACTTCCCGACCACCGGCAAAGCCATGGTGAAGCGGCTGGCTCATTCCCATCCCGAGACGCTCGAGACACAGGAGCGCAAAGGCAGCGCGGCCGTCGTGGCCCAAAACAACGCCGGTGGGTCTGTCGACCTGTTCTGACCGCCAGATGATGATTGGGAGGAGAAGGAAACATGGCCAAAATTTCAGTGGTGGTGGTAGACGACTCGGCACTCGTTCGAAGCTTGTTGTCGGAGATCATCAATCGCCAGCCTGACATGGTGTGCGTTGGCGCGGCGAGTGATCCGCTGGTGGCGCGCGAGATGATTCGCGAACGCAACCCCGACGTCATCACCCTCGACGTCGAAATGCCTCGCATGGACGGACTGGAGTTCCTCTCCCGCCTGATGCGGCTGCGGCCCATGCCAGTGGTCATGGTCTCCACATTGACCGAGCAGGGTGCCGACATCACCTTGCGCGCGCTGGAGATGGGTGCCGTGGACTATGTGGCCAAACCACGAATCGGCGTGGCCAGCGGTTTGAACGAGCTGGCACACGACATCGTTGACAAAATTCGCGTGGCAGCATGCGCCAAGGTCCACAAGCACTTCTCGCCTCCAGCCGCCGCCGTCGGATCCGCTGCAGCCGCACCGTCTGCTGCGCATGCACCCCCCCCGTCCGCACCCTCCACCAAGCCTCTTCCTCGGCTTTCGACCGAGAAGATCATTTGCATCGGCGCCTCGACCGGAGGAACGGAGGCCATTCGTGAAGTGCTGGTTCCCATGCCGCCAGACTCGCCGGCGATCGTCATTACCCAGCACATGCCTCCGGGATTCACCACCAGCTTTGCGGCCCGCCTCAATGGTCTTTGCCGCATCAACGTTTCTGAGGCCCGAAACGGAGAACGTTTGTTGCCTGGACACGCCTATATTGCCCCCGGCGGACATCACTTGCGTATCGACCGTAGCGGCTCCAACTACGTGGCAGTTGTGGAAGACACCGAGCCGGTCAACAGGCACCGCCCGTCCGTCGAAGTGCTCTTCAAGTCGGCCGCAAGAATTGTCGGGCCGAATGCGCTGGGCGTCATGCTCACGGGCATGGGCGGCGACGGAGCCGAAGCCATGCGTGAAATGAAGGACGCCGGTAGCTACAACTACGTACAAGACGAAGCCTCCTGTGTGGTTTTTGGCATGCCCAGGATGGCTATTCAGCACGGAGCGGCCCACGAAGTGCTACCGTTGGGGCAGATCGCCCCAGCCTTGCTGACCCGATTGGCCAGCACGCCAGGCGGCGTGCGTCACCGGATCTGAGGAAACCAGGTTTGTTCAGTCGGTCGAAGACGCCGGAGATGACGATGAAAGCAACGACAATGACCATGTTGAAGCGGCGCAAGCTCTTGCTGATGGGCGCAGCGGCTTCTGCCTGTCTCACTCTGCCCAGAGCCGCCCATGCGCTGAATGCACCCAAGGGACGACCTGTCTTGAAAGTGAGTGGCATGTTGGGCACTCCATACCAAGGCACCCATGTCAGCTTCGACATGGAGATGCTGGCGGCCATGAAGCAACACAGCTTCACAACCCACACCCCCTGGTATGACACGCCGCGCAAGTTCACCGGGCCGTTGCTCATCGATGTCCTGAACGCTGCCAAGGCCGAAGGCACCAGGATCAAGGCTCGTGCCATCAACGACTACGCGGTGGAAATACCCATGTCTGACCTGCGCGATCACGAGGTGGTTCTCGCCAGGCTGCTGGACGACAAGCCCATGGCCATTCGCGACAAGGGCCCACTGTTTGTCATCTATAACTTTGACAGCAGTGCGAAACTGCGAACGCACACTTACTACGAACGCTGCATCTGGCAACTGAAGTCGGTGCAAGTGCTGTAAATGCCCAAGCTGACCAGTATCGAAAAATGGCGCTCGCGACACTGGTTCGCAGCGTTGGCAGTGATGCTGGCCGTCACCCTGACGCCTCTGGGCTGGATCCAATGGAAGCAGACCCAGCTGCTTGAAGACATGGCCAACAACCAGCTCGACGCCGTCATGTGGCAGGCCTACCAGGCAGAGCGCGAGCTGGACCGACTCAATCAGATGGTTCACAAAGCGCTGGACAACCTACCCGTCGGCGATCCCTACCCCTTGCAGGAACGGTACGAAATCTATATCAGCCGAATCGATTTGTTGCGTCAAATGCCTCGTCGCGACCTGCTGGAGAAGACTACAGACTTCAATGCTCTGGAGAAGCAGACCCAGCAGTTCCAGGCCTGGGCAGACCCAATATTCTCAGATCCGGACAACCTGCGACAACCCGCGGTGCTGATGGACTTGCAATCGCGTATTTCCAGCCTGCATCCCAGCATGGTTGATGTCACCTGGAACGCGAGTCGGGCCGTCT
>JBNKNN010000178.1:0-32060 GCA_050293865.1 Hydrogenophaga sp.
GATGCGCTCACCGGGGTTCACCCCTGCGGCCATGGCCGCAGCTGAAGCTCGCAGTTGCTCCGCCCACATCGGCGCAATGGAGCGCGCAATCACCCGCGGTTGCCCGACGAAGAACACCAGTGCGAGCAAAACGCCCAGCACCAGGGCCACAGCCACCTGGAGCAGAAACACACGGGCAAAAAGGCTTTGGGTCCAACGCATGAAAGCAAGCGCAGAGGTAGCTTCAGCGGTCGACGGGTACGGTGAACACGTAGCCCTCGCCGCGCACAGTGGTGATCCAGTCCCAACCACCAGGCGCCGCCGCAAGCTTCTTGCGCAGGCGCGCCACCTGCACATCCACTGAGCGCTCCAGAGGAGCATAGTTGCCCGGCTGAACCGCCGCCGACAGCGACTGTCGGTCCACACAGACACCAGGCCGGTTGGCCAGCGCTGCCAACAACTTGAATTCCGACGATGTGAGCGCAATCACCTGCCCCGCGCAAGTGACACGTCGTGCAACCAGGTCCAGCGCCAGATCTCCGAAGCGCCACACTGCGTGCGAGTGCGCCGTCTGCACGCGACGAGCCAAAGCCCTGACCCTGGCTACCAGCTCACGGGGCTCGAAAGGTTTGCCCAAATAGTCGTCGGCGCCCAGTTCCAGCCCGAGAACGCGATCGATCGGATCGCCTTTGGCCGTGAGCATCAGTACCGGCCAGCTTTGGCCCTCTGTGCGCAGGCGCCGACAAAAATCAAGGCCGTTCATGTCGGGCAGCATCAAGTCCAGCAACAGCACGTCGGGAGCCTCTCGGGTGGCACTGCTCCAACCGTCCTGCCCGGTGTGCGCCAAGTCCACGGTCATGCCTTCCCTCTCGAGCCATTCGGCCACCATGCCAGCCAGTTCGACGTCATCGTCAACCATCAAGACACGAATCGAGCTAGGGGAAGCCATGGGCGCAGGGGGTCTCATAGGTGGCAGTGTAAACAGGGAAGAACGCCCGCACACCGCATATTTCAAAACAGAAACAAATCGCTGTGTACTGTCATCCACAGAAGCGCGCCTGGGCTCGGTAATCAAGCCATGACTCCGACAGTCGGAGTTCTGGGCCCTGGCCGGTGGCCCATTCGACCGGCGATCAGAGAAGAGAACAGGACCTCCCCATGACCATAGACAAACGCCTCCCACTCGCCGCTGCACTTGGCATCACCCTCTTTGCCGCCACGCTCGCGACCATGGCCCCGGCCACCTACGCCCGCGACCGGAGCAGCTCGGTCACAGGGCCTCGGGGCAATACCGCCACCCGCAACGTCAGTCGCTCGCCCGGCAATGTATCGAGCACCACCACGGGATTTCGCGGCAACACGGCATCGCGCAACGTGACCCGCACGGACGGCCATACCAGTGCGACAGCCACCGGCTTTCGCGGCAACACCGTGACGCGAGAAGCCGATCGTCAGGCAGGCAATGTCGACAGCACGATCACAGGCCCCAATGGAGGCGTCACGACACGTGAAGTCGGCCGGACCGCCACCGAGACCAACGTCACGGTGACCGGCCCCAACGGTCAGACCTACACCCGGCAGACCACACGCCAACCCTGACCCTTCGCGCTCAGGCGACAATCGGGGGCGTGACGATTCGACATTTACTGCGTGCCCTCGCCTGGCTGGCCATTGGGGCTGTCCTGTTGTACCTGATTTGGGCGCGACCTGACAGCCTGCTGCAGCTCAGCCGGTCCGTTGCCAGGCTACCCGCCTCACTTTGGCTCGAACTGCTGGCCGTCTGGACCTTTGGCACCGCCATGCGCACCTTGCGCTGGCATTTGCTGATCGGTCAGTTTGGTCATGAGCTGAGCTTTTCCCGGCAGGCAGTGATCTACCTGGCAGGCTTCGCCATGGCTTTGACGCCTGGCAAACTGGGCGAGTCGATCCGCTCGCCTTACCTCAAACAGCATGGTGTGGGCTACGCGCAAAGCCTGGCTGCATTTGGCGCCGACCGTTTGTTCGACCTGCTGGCGGTGACATTGATCGCGACCGGCGGCCTGCAGCTCCTGACGGGGCGATCGGACTGGTTCTGGCAGGCACTGGCAGTGATAGCTCTCGGGTTGGCGTTTCTCCAGACACCATGGGCCACACAACTGGTGGACATGCTGGCTCGGTGGCAGCGCCTGACACCGGTGCGCGACAGTCTGCATGCAGGTCTTTCTCTTTTGCGAGGCCGCATGTTGCTGACGGGACTGGCCTTGAGCCTGGCCACCTGGCTGAGTTTTACGTCGTCGCTCTGGTTCGCCCTGGTAGCCCTTGGCGATCCCCTGCCTATCCTGCATACCTTGCCCAGCTATGCCATGGCACTGTTGGCCGGCGCCGCCAGCTTCATCCCGGGCGGTCTGGGAGCCACTGAAGCCGCCATGACCTGGCTGCTGGGCCAGCAGGGGATACCCCTGGCAACAGCATTGGCCGCAGCCGTGGTCAGCCGTGGTGCTGCACTCTGGTGGAGCGTGCTGGTCGGCCTTTGCTGCCTAGGCTGGCTCGGAAGTGGCCGGGGCAATCACAGGTAGAGAATGCCACGCCAACGAAGCACCGCTTTTTCAGCCTCCACTGCCAGGAATTTAACCGCCGCCAGGCCCAGAATCAGACCCCAGCTGTCCCATCCCAATGACACGCTACCGAACAAGGCCTGCAGCGGAGGCGCATAGGTGAACAGAAGTTGCAGCGCGATGGTGATCACGCAGGCCCATACGGCCATCCGGTTCCCATACAGCGTCTCCCAGGTGAGCCCGCTGGCAGTGAATCGGCGCACATTGAACAGATAGAACACCTCGCTCATCGCCAGCATGTTGACCACAGCTGTTCGAGCCGCCGCCAGGTCATTTTGGCGTGACATCTCGTACTGGAACACGATCCAGGTAGCGGCCAGCATCAAGGCCGTCACGTAAGCCAGCCGCCCAAAAAGCAGCGGAGTGATCAAGGACTCATTGGCGGGTCTCGGCGGACGACGCATGATGCCTTGCTCGGCTTTTTCGAAAGCAAGCGACAGATCCAGGGTCACGCTGGTCACCATGTTGACCCAGAGAATCTGCCCTGCCGTCATGGGCATGGCCCAGCCGGCAAACACCGCCAGCAGAATGAGGCCAGCCTCCCCGCCATTGGTGGGCAGGATGAAAAGCAAGGTTTTCTTGATGTTGTCGAAAACGCGCCGCCCTTCCTTCACCGCCGAAGCAATCGAGGCAAAGTTGTCATCTGTCAGCACCAAATCAGCCGCCTCGCGCGCAGCATCGGTGCCTCGCAGGCCCATGGCCACTCCGACGTCGGCGGCCTTCAGGGCCGGCGCATCGTTCACGCCATCTCCTGTCATCGCGACCAGCCGGCCTTGAGACTGCAACACCGATATCAGGCGAAGCTTGTGCTCGGGGCTGGCCCGCGCCACCACATCGGTTCGAGCAAGCCGCCCCTTGAGTTCTTGTTCAGTCAGCGTATCGATGTCGGCACCGGTCAGCACTTCCCTGGCTCGCAGGCCCATACGCCGGCCGATGGCCGCCGCAGTGACCGCATGGTCGCCAGTGATCATCACCACCCGAACTCCCGCCGAAAGCGACTCGGCAACGGCAATCATGGCCTCGGGTCTGGGAGGATCCATCATGGCCACCATGCCCAGCAACTCGAACGACCGCCCCAGTTCCTCTGGCGCAATATCAGCCTGACCTGCCGACACTCTGGTCTGGGCCAGCGCAAGCACGCGCCAGCCCTCCGCCGCAGCAGCATCCATGCGGCGTAGCCATTGTGCGGCGTCGAGGGGCTCACCGCCCGCCTGCGTGGCGCACATCGACAGGACCCGCTCTGGCGAACCCTTGAGCATCACGAGGGCGTGGTCGGCGTTCGGCGTGCGATTCAGTGTTGCCATAAACTGGCGCTCACTCTCGAACGGAATGCTGTCTACTCTTTGCCACTGCGCCCGCAGGGCCTCCAGCGACAATCCCGCCTTCATGGCAAGTGTCAGCAAGGCTCCTTCCGTGGGGTCTCCAGCCACAGTCCACCGGCCTTCAGACACCTCGTGCAAGTGCGCGTCATTGCACAGGGCCCCACATCGAGCCAGGTCGATCGATTGCCGCTGAAGCGAGCTGTTGCCTTCCACCTCGATCTGTCCATGCGGTTCGTAGCCCACCCCGGTCACTCCTGCATCGCCATCAGGCACGAGCAATTGCACCACCGTCATCTCATTGCGCGTGAGCGTGCCTGTCTTGTCAGTGCAAATCACGCTGACTGAGCCAAGGCTTTCCACCGACGGCAACCGACGCACCACCGCCTGGCGCGTGGCCATGGCTGCAGTACCTATGGCCAGCGTGATGGTCACCACAGCCGGCAACCCCTCCGGTATGGCCGATACCGCCAGACCGACCACAGCCAGAAACATCTCAAGAGGGCCGAGCGTGCCCGCCCACCATCCATAAGCGAACGTCAAGACGCATACCACCAGGATAAAAAGTGTCACCTGCCGGGCCAATTGCGCCAGCCGACGAGTCAGGGGCGTGTCCACCGTCCCGACGCGTTGCACCAACTGCCCGATTTGGCCCATTTCCGTCTTCACGCCTGTGGCCACGACCCAGCCCAGCGCCTGCCCGACTTCCACCACCGTCCCCGCGTAAGCCATGCAAAGACGATCACCGAGTGATGCCGCCACTTCGACCTTGTCCACCTGTTTGTTCACAGGCAAAGACTCCCCCGTCAGTGCTGCCTCATTGATGCTGAGGTTGCGCGTCTTGATCAAGCGCAAATCGGCGGGCACCCTGTCGCCCGACTCGATCAGCACCAGATCACCCGGTACCAGGTCCACTGCGTCGATTGCTGCTCGCTGTCCTCCTCTTACTACATTGGCGCGGCTGGCCAACATGGCCCGTACGGCTTCCAAGGCGTGCTCGGCCTTGCCCTCCTGAACGAAGCCGATCGCTGCGTTGATCAACACCACGCCAAAGATCACGACCGCGTCCACATAGTCCCGCAACCAGACCGTGACCAGCCCTGCAGCGATCAAAACGTAGATCAGCAAGTTGTGAAATTGCAGCAAGAAGCGCTTGAATGCACTGACCCCGGCTTCCTGAGGGAGCGCGTTGGGGCCCACCTGAAGCAACCGTTCGACTGCCTCTCGCTGGCTCAGTCCCTCAGGGGAGGTGTCAAGCGCGCGCGCCGCTTCATCCACCTGCATCGAGTGCCACGCCTGCTGTGAGGCTTCCATTGGGTCGTTCATGTCGGAACCATAGCGCAAACCTGAGGTTTCCCGGCGCCTCTACATCCAGAATGAGCACGCATGTTGCGGTCGATCAATCTCACCCAGCAGCAAGCCCTGCCATTCAACATGGCTGGAAATGCCCTCACATTGGCCGAAATGCGAAGCAACTGTAAGAATAGGGATCGCCCGGCGACCAAAGGGCTCAACGGCATAAATACAAAGTACCGCCCATGAAAGCCTCCCGCATCTTCCTGCTGATCGCCCTGATCGCTGCCGTCGCGGCCTTTTTCGCATTTGATCTGGGCCGCTTTTTCACGCTGGAACAGCTCCGAGAGAGTCAGGCCACCTTTGCACGATGGCATGCCGAGCGGCCCCTGACGCTTGCTCTGGCCTATTTTGGTCTGTACGTGCTGATCACCGCCTTGTCGATCCCGGGCGCAACGATCATCACCCTCGCTGGTGGAGCGATTTTCGGCCTGTGGTGGGGTACCTTGCTGGTCTCGTTTGCGTCTACCACGGGGGCGACACTCGCGTTCCTTGTCTCGCGTTTCATTCTTCGCGATGCCGTCGAACAGCGTTTCGGCAGCCGGCTCAAGGAATTTCACAAAGGCATTGAGAAAGATGGCGCCTTCTATCTCTTCAGCCTGCGCCTGATCCCGGTGGTCCCCTTCTTTGTCATCAATCTGGTGATGGGGCTGACCCGGATGCGCTCACTGACCTTTTTCTGGGTCAGCCAGATAGGCATGCTTGCTGGCACCCTAGTCTATGTGAACGCCGGCACTCAGCTTGCCCGCATCGACTCCCTCAAAGACATTCTCAGCCCCGGGCTCTTGGCCAGTTTCGTATTGCTGGGCGTGTTCCCGCTGGTCGCCAAAAAAGTCCTCGGTCATTTTTCAGCGCGGCGTGCCTTGGGTGAATGGAAGGGCCAACGCCCCAAGCGATTTGACCGCAACCTTGTGGTCATCGGTGCCGGCGCAGGTGGCCTGGTCAGCGCGTACATTGCGGCGGCCGTCAAAGCCAAGGTCACGCTGGTAGAGGCAGGCAAGATGGGCGGCGACTGCCTGAATTTCGGTTGCGTCCCCAGCAAAGCCCTGATTCGCAGTGCCAAGCTGGCTCACCAGATGAGACATTCCACCCGCTGGGGCATGCACGAGACCGAGCCACAAGTGGATTTCCCTGCCGTCATGCGACGCGTGGCAAGCGTTATTGCTGACATTGAACCGCATGACAGTGTGGAACGTTACACCGGCTTGGGCGTGGATGTTGTCAAAGGGTACGCCCGACTGGTGAACCCTTGGACGGTTGAGATCGAGCGCGAAGACGGAGAGAAGCAAACCCTCACCACACGCAACATCGTGCTGGCCACCGGCGCTCGCCCTTTTGTTCCCCCACTGCCTGGGCTGGATGAGGCCGGCTACGTCACCAGCGACACCATCTGGGAAAGATTCAGCCAGCGAGACTCGGCGCCTCCACGGCTGCTGGTGCTCGGCGGTGGCCCGATCGGCTGCGAGTTGGCTCAGTCTTTCGCGCGATTGGGCTCCAGGGTAGCCATCATCGAAATGGCCGACCGCGTGCTGGCCAGAGAGACCGTGGAAGCAGCCGATTTGGTCAACGCCTCATTGGTTGCAGACGGGGTCAACGTGCTGACCAACCACAAAGCGCTGCGCTGCGAAGTACGGGAAGGAGAGTCTTGCCTGATCGTGGAACACGCTGGACGCGAGCAAGTGCTGCCGTACGACGAACTGCTGATCGCCGTGGGCCGCCAACCCCGCCTGGAAGGCTATGGTCTGGAAACATTGGGTATCCCCACCCGCCAGCGGGGGGGCTCCATCGAAACCAATGAATACCTGCAAACTCTCTACCCCAACATCTACGCGGTAGGGGATGTCGCCGGCCCTTTCCAGCTCACCCACGTGGCAGCGCATCAGGCCTGGTACGCTGCCGTCAACGCACTGTTCGGAGATTTCAAGCGTTTCAAGGCCGACTACCGGGTCATCCCTCGCGTCACTTTCACCGACCCAGAAGTCGCCAGCGTCGGCCTCTCGCCAGAGCAAGCTGCGCTTGAGGGCATCGAAGTAGAAGTCACCCGATACGGTATTGACGACCTGGATCGTGCCATTGCCGAGGGACAGGCCAAAGGCTTTGTACAGGTGCTCACTCCGCCCAAGAAGGACCAGATACTGGGCGTCACCATTGTTGGCGCTCAGGCGGGTGAATTGCTGGCCGAGTACGTGCTCGCCATGAAGCATGGCCTGGGTTTGAACAAGATATTGGGCACGATTCACGCTTACCCGACCATGGCGGAAGCCAACAAATACGCTGCCGGCGAATGGAAGCGTGCCCATGCCCCCGAGGACCTGCTGAAGTGGGTCCAGAAATTTCACGACTGGAGACGAGGATGACACCATTTGCTTCTCAATGGCCATGGGTCTCGCTGCTGGCGCTGGCGAGCACCGCTGCCTTTGCCCAAAGTGGTCCAAGCAACGAGAATCTGGTTCCGCTCTCTGCCGCTGGCCCCGGCAAGCTACCCCCGCCCTGGGAATACCAAGGCCTGCCCGATCAGGAAAAGAAGGCCATTCCGCCCAGTCCCATCGCGGTCGCTGAACTCGACGGCCAACCGGCTCTGCGGTTGGCCACGGCAGCATCCTACGGCACCCTGATCCACCCATGGCAAGGCCCTCCTGAAGGCAAACGCCTGCGCTGGCAATGGCGGCTCGACAAACCGCTCTCGGGAGGCAAAGCGCCACCCGATTTGAAGTCCAAGCCCGGAGATGACGCGGCGCTGAAAGTCTGTGTCATGTTCGATCAGCCTTTGGACCGCATGTCTTTTGGAGAGCGAACGTTGCTGCGTTTTGCCCGAAGCGTCAGCGGCAAGGATCTCCCGGCGGCCACCTTGTGCTACATCTGGGACAGCACGTATGCCGCCGGTCTGCGTGGCGAAAATCCTTACTCCAGGCGAGTGAGGTATGTCGTTGTGCGCGGCAAAGACGCCCCGCTGGGCACTTGGACACCAGAGGAGCACGACGTCGAAGCCGACTTCCGCGAACGGTTTGCCGACGAGCTGCCACCAGCCGGAGAGCCCCTGCCAGCCATCAGCCATGTGGCTGTGGGGGCCGACAGCGACAACACTGAGAGCCAAAGCCTGGGCTGGATCAAGGGCCTGCAATGGACATCCGAGCAGGCGCCGGCACCGGCGCGCTGATCCCTCCAACCAAACCCGCGCACAAACCCCGTAACATAGACCCCCATGCAATCGGGGATTAAGAAACTCATACTCGCGGGAGGCGGCCACGCACACGTTCACGTCCTGTCGCAGCTGGCCGAGCAACGCCCGGCCGATCTGGACGTGATTCTGGTCTCGCCCTATCCGTGGCAAACGTATAGCGGGATGGTGCCGGGGTTTGTGGCGGGCCGCTACGAAGCGCACGAATGCCAGATACCGCTGGAGCCACTGGTCAAGGCGGCGGGCGCACGCTGGGTGCCCGGAAGGGTAACGGGCATCGATGCGCAGAGCCAAGCCGTCAGAGTCGAAACTGGCCCAGCCAACGCAACGGAGGTTCAGGCGCTCTATTACGATCGCCTCTCGCTCGACATTGGCGGGGTCATGGAACGGGAGCGGCTGGAGCAAAGCATCCCAGGCGCAGCTTCTCACGCCTTACTCGTTCGCCCCATAGAGGTGTTTGCCACCCTGTGGCCCAAGGTCGTCGAGCTCGGTCAGGAGAAGCCCGTCTCACTTGCCGTCATTGGTGCGGGCGCGGCGGGTATCGAACTCATCTTCGCCGCCGAGCAGCGCTTTCGCCAGACACTTCATCCGGGTTCGCGGTTTACCTTGATCACCGGCGGTGGCGACGTCGGAGAGCACTACTCACCTGGCGTGCGCAAGCGCATCCTCGGGCGATTGCGCTCACGCGGCATCACTGTGTTGAGAGAGGCCTGCACAGCCATCTCGGCCGGGCAGGTTCAACTCTCTGGAGGAGCGAGCCTCGCGTGCGACGCCCCCATCCTTGCCATCTCCACCCATGCGCCTGGCTGGTTGCGCGATACCGATTTGGCCCTTGCTGAAAATGGCTTGGTACAAGTCAACGAATTCCAGCAAAGCATCAGCCACCCAAATGTATTCGCCGTTGGTGACGTGAGTGTCCGGGTGGATGCGCCGCACCCTAGAAGTGGCGTGTTCGCTGTCAGAGCCGGTCCCCCGCTATATCAGAACCTGATGGCTGCGCACGAGAACAAGCCCCTCAAGCCCTACCAGCCGCAACGCCACTCGCTCAACCTTATCTCCTGTGGCGCCGGACACGCCATTGCCAGCTATGGTCCTTTCCATGCCGAGGGCGGTTGGGCGTGGCTGTGGAAGGACCATATCGATCGCGCCTTCATGGACAAATACACACTGGAGAAGCCGCCGGCACAGCCTTCCAATCAATCGGCAGTCGATGAGTCATGAAAAAAGGCCCTCCGATGGGCCTTTCCTTTTGCGGGCAGGGCGGCTGGCCGCTTATCGCTTGATCGGCTCGCCGCGCACGCCCACGATCATGGCCTCGCCGTTGATCACCTGCACGAAAGTCTCTTCCTTGGTACTGAGCGAAATCTGACGGCCGTTGACCACCATGGACTCCGTCACGACCGAGCGGATCACCGCCGCATCGCCATTGAGCTCGAACTCCAGACCGCTGCGCGAATAGCGATAGGCGCTTGCAGAAGCCCAAGATTGCTTGAGCGCATTGATATAGCCGGCCTTGGTCATTCGCATGCGCCGTTTGCCATCTGGCGTCTGGACCGTTATGGATATTTCGGCACGAGGCGTCAACAGGCTGGCGATACCGTCGACATCGCGCTGAGTGATGGCGTTGTCCACCCTGTCCACGATCTGTTGCAGAGAATACCGGGACAGACCACCGGTCTGGGCCCACGCAGCCCCTCCAATCAACAGGAAGGCCAGCAACCAACCTTTCAGGACTTTCGCCATTCGCTCCCCCACATCTGTTTCATCCGCCTGTCATGAAATCTGTCTAGCGCTTCAGACCTCAGTATATCGCCCCGGACTTGCACGCCTCTTGGCTCATCCCCGCCCCTCCCCGGAGGCCCAAGTCCGCATGAAATCCGTCACCAAGCCTTCGCCCATGCCCCGGCGCACGCCTTCCTGGTTCACAGGCACCTGGTTCTGGCTCATCTTGAACTTGGCTTTCACTCCGGTGATATGGAAACGAAGTCCCACGATAGCCTTGCACGCACGCTCAATAAAGTCAGCTGGCGCATCCTCCACCGACCAAGGACGGGGTCTGCCAGTCTCGTGAACGTCGCTGAGGCGCCGAACCAGCGCCAGCAACTCATCGCCACCATCAAACGTGCTCATGGTAGCGGCAACGTGGACCACCGCGTAATTCCATGTCGGCACCACTCGGGGATCGGTCTGCTTGGTGGGGTACCAATCAGGAGACACATATCCTTGCGGCCCCTGAAACACCAGCAGGTGCTCATCGGCTGCTGATTGCCAAAGCGCGTTGGCTCGGGCCACATGCCCAACCAGTGAACCCCAGGCGCCAGAGGAGCCAGAACCGGTGCCGGCCTCCTTCGCTGGCTCATAGAGCAAGGGCACGTGCTCAGCCACCAGACCATCAGCCCCATGCGATATCACCGTGGCCAGGGGGTAGGCTGCCATCAATGCCAACATGGCTTCAGGACGCTGCTCAGAAAAGGCCTTGGGGCAATACACCTGAAATCTCCAACGCTCGACTCAAGATGAAAAACAGGGGATCAGCACTAAGGTCGGCTGGAAACTGCCCACGCGATTCGCGACTGACCGGGGCTTTACTTGACCGGCAGGATGCGCAAAAGCTGCCCTCGTCCGTGATCAGTGAGAATATAAATCAGGTCGTCAGGGCCTTGCCGAACGTCGCGCACGCGCTGGCCCAGCTTCGGCAAGAGCTTTTCTTCGCGAACGACCTTGTCCCCATCCAGCGACAGGCGAGACAAGTAGCGAAACTTCAGAGAGCCGACCAGCAACCGCCCTTTCATCGCCTCACCATAGCGGGCTGAGGTAATGAATGCCAGGCCCGAGGGCGCGATGGATGGTACCCAGTAGTGAACCGGCTGCTCCATCCCAACTTTTTGGGTTAGGCCCTCGCCGACCGGCCCACCTCCATATTGCTCGCCATAGGTGATGACAGGCCAGCCATAGTTGCGCCCCGCTTGAGGATGGTTGAGCTCATCGCCGCCTTGCGGTCCATGCTCAACGGTCCACAGGCGATCGCCAGGACCCCAGACTGCACCCTGCAGATTTCGATGACCGAACGACCAGATTTCGGGCAAAGCGCCTGCCCGTCCCATGAAGGGGTTGCCCCCCGGAATGCCGCCTGTCTTCGTCAAACGCACCACCTTGCCGTGGTGAGTGTCCAACGTCTGTGCGTCGTCCATGCGGCTGTAGCGGTCGCCCAGAGTCAGGTACAGCAGCCCATCCGGCGCCTCTGCAATGCGGCACCCGAAATGCGCCCTGCTTTCGAACTTGGGCTGCTGCCTGAACAAGACCTTGACATCATTGAGTCGGGTGAGGTCATCTGAGAGCGTCGCTGTCGCCATGGCCGTGGAGTTGCCTCTGCCGCCTTCGGGGTCACTCTCCGCATAACAGAAGTAAATGCGCCTGTTGCGCGCAAAACCACTGTCAGTGATCACGTCGAGCAGACCTCCTTGCCCCACCGCAGCCACTTCGGGCACACCCTTGAGCGGCAGGCCAACCTTTCCGTTAGCCTCCACCACTCGCATTTGCCCCGGCCGCTCCGTGACCAAAAAACGCTCCCGGCCAATGAAAGCCACTGCCCAGGGATGGTCCAGCCCTCCAGCGACCACTTCTGTCTCAAGCGAATCAACCACTGCCACCTCGGCGGCATTCGCGGGCCTGACAGCAAGCGTGCTGGCGACGAGAACTGACATGAATGAAGCGAGCAATGCGCCTCCTCGCCGCACGAATGAATGGACCTCAAACAAAGGACGCATTGAAGTACGCAAACGCATCTGGTTCATGTCGACTCCTGATTCCAGTTCTTTGAAGCATGGCTCCTGGTGCACAGCGTACGGCCGCGCATGTCCAACTCGACCATCGAGCCAAAGCAGGCAACGTTCACCCAAAAGGTCGAACACCGATCAGTGGTCCATGCAACCAAATGGCAAACACCACGTAGACCACCAGTCCCACCGCCACAGCAATCACGTCGTTGACGGGTTTGCCTCTGCGAGCAGGCTCGCCGTCGTCGCCTTCAAGCATTGCGCGGCGCTTGACCGAAATCCGATCTGCCACCGCCCAAGCCAGAAATCCGCCGAAGAGCAGAAGGTCAGCCAGCATGCCATTGGCGAGCAAATGGGCAAGTGCCCAGAACTTCACTGCGGCCAGCATCGGATGCTTGGTCACCGCGCTGATCCGCCCCGGGAGATAGGCTGCCGCCAAGAGTACGAAAACGGGGGCCATCAACAAAGACGCCACATGGCGCATTGCAGTCGGTGGCGTATACAGGACAACAGGGTCGATTCGCGCCTGTCCGTAGCCCCAGATCAACAGGCCAAGCCCCGCAAACGACACCACTGTGAACAAGCCTTTCCAGCCACGTTCACCGCGCAATTCGATTTGTCGAGCACGCCAGCGAGGCGCAACTATCGCCACCGAATGCATGCCCAGAAACAACGCCAATCCCAAAACCAATGCCCACATGTTCGACCTCCAAACCGATCAGTTGCCCTCGCAAGGCAGCGACACATCATTCCAGCACAGATATTGCAAGCCTGCGCGATGGGCACGCCAATGTCCTCGATACCCCTCAGCGACCCTAAGCTGACCTCAAATCACACCAGCCCATCGGGGCGCGCCAGCAACGCTGATAGTCCCCCATCGGGTTCAAAACGACGGTTCCGATGCGTTACCCGTGTCGGCCCGCTCCATACCCGCTCAGGCTGGGGGTGCGCCGGATCACCCGGATAGCAGATCACCCGCCGTCCGTCCTCATCGAAGGGATGCGGCTCAATCTGTATCGGCGCACGCGCGCGTGCAAAGGCCAACGCCTCTTCGACTGTGTCCATGGCACCGAGTTCGCACAAGCTCATCAATTGCGGCGGCGCCATCTCGATTCCGCCCTCCCAGTAGCGCTCCATGGCCTCCCTGGGGGTCATCCAGACTGCCTCGGTCGCCTCGTGGTTGTCGTGGACAGCTTCCTGCCCCTCGGGTGCCACGGCGATAAAAAAGCGCGTATCAAATCGCTTGCGGGTCATCGACGCCAAACGCGGCGTAATCCAGCGAGACCACGGCTCCACGGCCGACACCGCCAACGGCGCTCCCAGCGCATTCAGAGCAGCGCCGAAGCCTTGGCCCGCGGACGTGGCCGCCTGCACCAGGGGCACCAGCTCATCCTTGAAGGGCAAGCCCAGCAAAAGACCACACTCTTCAAAGGTTTCCCGCAGCGCGGCCACATGCAGGCCGACCGCCTTCGCCTCGCTTACCTGCGCTTCACCCAGTCGTTTGCGGCAATCCTCGGCAGGGGCGTCAAGCCACTGAGGTGACACCTCGGTGTCTGCAGCGTCAAGCTTGCCTCCAGGAAACACATAGGCACCTCCCAGAACCCCCGCCTGACCACTGCGTCTAACCATCAACACTTCGAGTGCGTTCGCGCCATCACGCACGACCATCACCGTAGCGGAATCCACCGGCACCTGATCAATCACTTCCGAATGCACTTCAATGGCCATGTCTGATTGCCTGCCTCATTGCTTCTCATCTCAGGCAAACGAAGCTCTCTAAGCCTTCCCTGCCCAGCCTATGTGCATTGTCGTCCAAGTGAGCGTCTGCCGCACAAGGCTATGATGCCGGGACCAAGCAGACAACAGGAGAGAGCAGCTTCATGGCAGAGACACAACAATTGCTGACCCAATGGTTGCCCCACTGGGCGACCCGGTCGTTGTTCGTTGTCGACGGCAAACCTTATTCAGCCGCCACCCTCATCGTCCTGATCCTGCTGCTCATCGGCATCTGGTGGGTTTCTGTGATGCTCGAGCGTGCCATGCTCCGCCTGGCGCGGCGGCGACAGAACGACCCCGGCGCCACCGCGGCCACGCTTCTGCTGACGCGCCTGGTCCGTTACTCCGTTTGGGTCTTCGGCACTTTGTTCGGTTTGACCTACCTTGGCATCGATCTGAGCAACATCGCATTGCTTGGCAGCGCCTTTGCAGTCGGCCTGGGATTCGGCTTGCAAAACATCTTCAGCAATTTCGCGGCCGGGATCATCGTGCTGCTCGAACGCAGCCTCAAGATCGGTGATTTCGTCGAACTCGAATCAGGCGTGAAAGGCAACGTGCGCGAAATCGCCATGCGTTACACGCGCATCACCACCAACGACGCCCTGGACGTGCTGGTACCCAATTCGGAGTTCATCAATGACCGCGTGGTCAGCTGGACCTACGACGACTCGCATCGTCGCATGCACATCCCATTTGGCGTGGCCTATGGCACAGCGAAAGAAAAAGTGCGCGATGCGGCAATTTCAGCAGCCAAAGTCGTTCCCGGTGTGCTGCAGGTCGAAGGCAAGGAGCCCACCGTCTGGCTGGTGGAATACGGGGACAATTCGGTCAACTACGAACTGATCGTTTGGGCCGATCGTCGCCTGACCACCACTCCCGCCGCCACCCACGCCAAGCTCATGTGGGCGCTGGACGATGCCCTCAGCGCCGCCAACATCGAAATACCGTTCCCACAGCGCGATTTGCACTGGCGCTCGGGGACCGTCAATGTTCGGCTGGAGTCTGAGTCTACCGATCCCAGCCGATCACGCTAACGCAGCAAAAGAGCCGAGACCGGCGCTGCCTTGAGCAGACCACTGGTCTTGCTGCCGAAGAGCCAACTGCGCAAAGGTGAGTGGCTGTAAGCACCCATCACCAGCAAGTCCGATCCGTCCGGCGACAAGGCCTTGATCACCACGTCCTCCGGCGGACCTGGACGCACGTCGCCCGAAGCCTCGAAGCCCGCATCAGCAAACACCTGGACCGCCCAGTCCACCTGCAGATGCGACTTCGCATCAGGCTTGCCTGAGAGAATGATCTCCACCGGCAATCCTTTGAGCAACTCACATTTCGCCAGCCACTCCACGCCTTTGCGCATGCGCGAGCTGTCATCAAAAGCGATCACCACGCGCGCCGGCACCACAAATCGATCGTGAACGGCCAGGACGCGCTTGTCCATTGCTCGCACTACCCACTCGAAGTGGCTGCCCATGCCTGAGTGTTTGCCCTGTTGGGCCGAACGTCCACGACGCCCCAGCACGACCATCTGCGTGTCGGCCTGGAGGTCCGTTACCGATTCTTCCAGGTCGTCATGCCGCTGCCGCACATCCACATTCTCAATCCCGTGCGTGGTGCTGGTGTACTCGCGCAAACGCGCCAGAAACTCACGGCCATGCTCTCGCTCCAGCTTGCTGCGCTCACCTTCTTCTTCCGCCATCCGCGCCATCAACTGTTCCTGCGTATTGACCCCCAGGATGCCACTGTGATCCTGCTCTGGACCCAGTTGCGGATGGCGCTCGATCACGTGCAGGAACTCAAGCGGCGCCTTCAGCCTCGAGCACACCCAAGCGGCACCATCGGCCACCGCCTGCGCATGGTCAGACTGATCCACACAGGCAAGCACTTTCATCTCGTCATTCAAGTTCATGTCGGTGTTCTCGCTCATTCCTCAGTGCCCCATCAGCACGTCTTCCGCACCGTCCTTGTCGTGCACCCCGAAGCGATCGACCATGGTTGCACTCGCTTCGTTCATTCCCTCCACTTCCACTTCCGTTCCCTCGCGGCGGAAGCGCAGCACCACCTTATCCAGAGCACTGACCGCCGTGATGTCCCAGAAGTGGGCCTTGCTGACATCGATCTGGACCTTGTCGATCACTTCCTTGAAATCAAACGCATTGGCGAAACGATCGGCCGAAGCAAAAAACACCTGGCCGGTCACCTGATAAGTGCGGCTACGCCCTTCCTCGTCCGCCTGCGAACGCACATGAAGAATTCGTCCAACCTTGTGCGCGAAGAAGAAACCGGATAGCAGTACGCCGGTCAGCACCCCTTTGGCAAGATCGTGCGTGGCCACAGTGACCGCCACTGTAGCGATCATCACTACACTCGAACTCTTGGGGTGATCGCGCAGGTTGCGGATGCTGCCCCAGTCAAACGTGCCGATGGACACCATGATCATCACGGCCACCAGCGCCGCCATGGGAATCTGGCTCACCCAGTCGCCCAGAAACACCACCAGGATCAACAAGCCCACACCGGCCACCAGAGTGGATAGACGGCCACGGCCACCGGATTTCACGTTGATCACGGTCTGGCCGATCATCGCGCAGCCGGCCATGCCACCGATGAAGCCTGTGGTCAGATTGGCCACGCCTTGGCCCACGCATTCCCTATTCTTGTTGCTGCGCGTGTCGGTCATGTCGTCCACGATCGTGGCCGTCATCATGGACTCCAGCAATCCCACGACCATCAGCGTCAGCGAGTAAGGCAATACGGTTTTGAGGGTTTCGAAGGTCAGTGGCACCTGTGGCCAGTGCCACACTGGCAAGGAGCCCGGCAGCTCACCCATATCGCCCACCGTTCGCACATCAATCCCGAAGAGAATGGCCACGGCCGTGAGCAGCACGATCGTCACCAATGGCGACGGAACGGCTTTGGTCACATAAGGCAGCCCGTAGATGATTGCCAGACCCACCGCCGTCATGGCGTAGACATGCCAGGTCACGTTGATCAGCTCGGGCAACTGAGCCATGAAAATCAGAATGGCCAGAGCATTCACAAAGCCCGTCACCACCGAGCGCGAGACAAAGCGCATCAATGCACCGAGCTTTAACCAGCCCGCCAACATCTGAAGCACCCCCGTCAGTACTGTCGCCGCCAACAGGTACTCCACACCGTGCGCTTTCACCAGCGAGGCTGCCACCAGAGCCATGGCCCCGGTGGCGGCGGAGATCATGCCGGGTCGCCCGCCTGCAAAGGCAATGATCGTGGCGATCGAGAAAGATGCGTAAAGGCCGACTTTGGGGTCGACGCCTGCAATGATTGAAAACGCGATGGCTTCCGGGATCAGCGCCAGAGCCACCACCAGGCCGGCCATGACGTCATTCCGAACGTTGGAGAACCATTCCTGACGGAAAGAGTGAAAAGACGATTTGGGCAAAACAATGCGTTGCTGTGCCCCATGTTGCAAGAACGGAGCCCAGCGATGGAAGTAGGGAACGATAGACAAAAGGCGGAGGACGGCCATCGGGCTGGCTCGTCGGTCCCAGTTCAAAGAGGGGAACCGCTAGCGAGTTCCAGTGCATCAGGGAAAGGTGGCGACGCCACTGCTTTCCATGGCTTCCCACTGAAACCATCCATTGTAAAGGGCGGGCCCCGGGAAGATCTGCAGAAGGCGCAGCCTGACAAGCCAACCCCGAACCGATCCTTACCCAAAGGACGTTGCAGAACTTGTCAGTACCCAAGCCTATTTGTCATATAAAATTACTACTATTGGTAGCATAAACGCCGGTTTGCGTCGAACCGGGAGGATGGCGGTAAGCACTGTAGCGAGGAGCAGCAATGGCGGAAAAGGATCGACAGGAGATGCTCAGAAAAGACCTGAGCGGCAAGCCAGCGATGGCCAGCAGCCTGGAGACCGACGTCAATCCTATTGACAAGGCCGGTGATCGATCCGAAAGCTTCGACCATCAAGCGTCCGGTGCAACCGCAGCCGTACCTGCTGACGCACCGGAGTCGACGCAGTTCGCCGAAGCCGGGCCAGCCGGTGACGACTTGCTTAAAAGCATCGAATCGCTGCAACTGGCAGCCACCAAAGGCGACGACCAAGCCCTGCTCGAAACCTTGTCCAAGCAGGGTCAGGCTGCCCAAAGCTGGCTCACCGAGGCACAAGCTGCCGCAGCTGAAGCAGCGCAGTGCCAAGCAGACGATGATGTGCACTCACAGTCACCGGCAGACCGCTCAACCTGATATGCCCTGACAGGCACAATCAGACAACGAAACAACTGGAAATCAAGGAGGACTTATGTCAGACACCAAGCAAAACAGGGCAGCAACATTCTTCGACCTGCTCAATGAGCAGGAACGGGCTATCGTTCTGAACGAGAAGATGAGCGCTCACGGCGCCGTCTCGCTACCCGAACTGGGCAACTACTCCACGGAGTTCACGCGGGCCTGGCTCGCCAGTTCTGCCGCCAACGGTTTCGACAAGGGCTATTGGTTGATGCAGGGCATCAGCAACGAAGAGTTCCAGCGCTACGAGACCGCTTTTTCCGACGCGCTGGACAGTGGAGCGATCGACGCGTCCGACATGGTCACGCTGGCAATGAAATCTCGCCACTACCCGGTTATCCAGGCAACCGACTTGCTTCGCGGAAGCGACCAACATCTGGAGGCGTTCGCCGCAGCAGCCAATGAGCGAGCGCAAGCACTGCGGCAAGACCCCTCGATTCCAGCAGAGTACGCCAACGCAGAAGCCTCGTTTCTGGAGCAGAACGCCACGATTGCCCTGACCGCGTCTCCCACGCTCATCAGCGAACACTTCGACAACAGAGCGGACACCGTCGAAGCATTTCTTCAACTGGTGGCCTATACCAATACGCACCCAGCGAAGGCAGAGAATCCTGGCGACCCTGACGCATCTCACGGCCCGACGGCATACAACGAGGGGCTGAGGGCCGCTGCCCGCTTGTTCGAGGCCCATCCTGACTGGATCGTTGACTCCCTGACGGGGCGCTTCCAGCACCTCTCGCCCGAGGAGAAAGCCCAGAATGCGAGCGAAATCAACCAGATGCCCCGCGCCGAAGAGCTGGCCCACTTCCTGACGCGAACCATGCTCGATCCCAACGCTCACCAAATCAAGATGGAAGACGGCCGCTCGGTCGGCGAAGTCGTGGCTGAAGCGATGCAAGCCCGCATGGAAACCTACGTTGATGTGGCCATGGACGCATCTCAACCCAACGCTATTCAACGAGATGCCGCCAGCGCCATGGGAGTGGTTCTTGGCAGCTTGGCCATCGCGACCAGAAGTGCGGCCAAAGAGTACAACGATCAACTCGCTGATGACCAGGCCACTCGCGAGTTGCTTGTGGACACTGCTCTGTCCATCATTCCACTCGGCAGGCTTGCCAAAGCGGCCGGCGACAACCTGGCTGACGTTGTGCGACACGGCAACAAGGAGGCAAGAGCAGCCATGCGGGACACGCTGGTTGAAGCAATGGCGTCAGACGGCGAAGACAGACAACCCTTTGTCGGCGCAATGCAAAAGGCGCTGGACGAGGTCATACCGGCTTTCCGTCAACGCATCCATTCCTCAACGAGCGAGGCGGAGAACGACCTCTCTCGAGACCTGCTTGACGACCTGCAAACCAACTTCAACACCTTCAAAGACATCGACACGGTACTTTCGGGCGACCTCGCTGCGGCCGATCAAGGCCGGACGCCCAATGGTGTTCAGTACGCAGCCGCAGGCGATTCTGCCCTTGACCTGGCAACAGCCATAGACGCTCTTCACCAAGCTGCTGCCGAAGGTGACGAGCAGGCCCTGAATAGCCAACTGGCCGCGCTTGGCAAGGATGCGCGCGCCTGGCTGGCATCCACACAGGAGACGGTACCTGCTGTCGAGGCAGTGAGTCGGGAGGCAATGGCTGCCGCCCAGGAAGCCGAATCCCAGGCACATGAGGCCAGCAGCCGCGTTGCCTGACACGGCCGAACCCGAATGGCTGCGCTCTGACTACCGGCGCGCGGCCATGGCCATTCCCACTTCCTGCTGGCCCTGCTCGGCGCCTGCCTGAGGCACTTTTTCACCCGCCCGGTCAGTGAGCTCCTCACGTCGGTTGTTCAACTGATCGGCAACGTCGTCGCCCAAGCCAAGATGCAAGCCATGGGTCATGGTGATATTGGCAGCGGCGAAACTTCCAGCCCCCGCCAGCACAATCTGACGATTGGGCGCATCAGGGCCCGAAAGGTAGACCACGGCTGGGCTTACCGCCTCGGGCTTGAGGGCCGCGAGCACCTCCTCGGGCATCAAGCCTTCGGTCATGGCCGTGGCGGCAGTCGGCGCCAGACAATTCACTCGTATATTGCTCTTCTGCCCTTCAATTGACAAAGTCTGCATGAGCCCCACGAGCGCCAGTTTGGCCGCCCCGTAGTTGGTCTGACCGAAATTGCCGTACAAACCAGATGATGAGGTGGTGAAAACGATCCGGCCGTGACTCTGAGCCTTCATGATGTCCCAGACAGCCTTGGTGCATCTCACTGCACCCATCAGGTGAACATCAACGATGGCTTGAAAATCATCGATGGAGGATTTGCCAAAACTCTTGTCGCGCAGAAATCCGGCGTTGTTGACCAGGATGTCGATGCGACCCCATTCCACCATCACGGCAGAAACCATGGCAGCGACCGCCGCTTCGTCCATCACGGACGCATGAACTGCCATCGCCTGCCCCCCGGCCTCGCGAATCTCTTGAGCGACCGCTTCTGCAGATGATGGTCCGTCCTTAGGCGCCAGATCTGACACGACGACTTTGGCGCCGCGCCGCGCCAGTGCCAGTGCGTGACAGCGCCCAAGGCCGCGACCGGCGCCCGTCACGATCGCGACTTGTTCACTCAAATCGATAGGGGGGAATGACATGAAATCTCCTCTTCAATGGTCGATGTGCCGATGACGATAAGGACCCTAGCAGGCCTCGCCCGCTGCGCGCAGACTAGAAGGCGACATTGACAGGCAAATCTGACGGACTCACCAAAAGCCTTAGGAATCACCAAGTCCCCAGCGCGACACTATGCGATGGTCGACCGGCCAAGCATAGGCAAAAGATTGTCGATAGCTGTCTTCCATCCCTCAATCATTCTGGCAAAGGGTTCGGGCGAAAATGACTCCAGGGCGCGCGAGCCCTCTGCGTTGAGCGCAGTCAAGGTGTAAGACACCGTCACCCGCGTGGCATCGTCCCCCTCGGCTTCACAATCCACATCCACATAGCCCCAGCGCGTGGCAGGGGTCACGCGAAGATAGCGCGCGCGATGAGGGTTCTGGGTGAACGCCTGAAGCGTCCAGACCGTGTTTTCATCACCGTCACCCGTCAGGAAGACCATGCCCTGGGAGGTCTCCCCCGTTTCTGGCGCCAGATAGCGCGGCTCCCAGCCCTCCACCCACAGCGTCTCGCCGGCGGGTGTGAACAGGCGTTGCGTCTGGTCGACGGGCAAATCGATGCGAATTGCATGGCTGGCACGAATCGACTCAGGCATTGCCCTCTCCTTGGTCGTCGCCCTCGATCATGGCGTGGCTGTGTTCAGCGGTGAGGTCCAGCCCGTAGACCGCCTTGAGTTGACGGATTTTTTCCAGCGTATCCGGCTCGAAAGCGGACTTCCCCTCGAACGCGTGCAAGACAACGCCCTCGATCAAGTCTCCAAGGCTCATGTCGTTCATCTCGGCTACCGCTTTGAGCACCTTGAGCAGCCGCTTCTCCAGACGAACGCCTGTCTGAACCCGCTCAAGCCCAGCAGCTTTCTTTGCCAATGAGTCCATCATTCCTGTCACCTTTCCGGCCTACGTTTCGATTGCTTCACACGTTCCAATTCAGGGATATACATCGATCTTATGTTACCCCGGTACATTAGTATCTCATCTCCTCACTACCTTTACAACACCTAGACGAGTATTCGGCAACGCGAAAAGGCACTCTCCCGGGGAACCATTTCCTTAGCACTCCCTCCAATAGAGTGCTAATATTGATCCATGAACTCCAGGAGGAGACCTGACCCCATGACCCAAAACTTCGCTCTTGCCAACGTGACCCCCACCGGCGCCGCAGTTGCCGGGGCCAGTTCATGGGGTAACCGTTCCCTGACCCTCCCGCCACTGGGTAACCTCGACGCGTACATTTCGGCCGTCAACCGCATGCCTATGCTGACGCTAGAGGAAGAACAGGCGGCCGCCCGCCGCCTGCGCGACCACAACGACCTGGAAGCAGCCGGAAAACTGGTGCTGTCGCACCTGCGCCTGGTGGTCTCCATCGCTCGTCAATACCTGGGCTACGGTCTGCCGCACGGCGACCTGATTCAGGAGGGCAACGTTGGCTTGATGAAAGCAGTCAAGCGCTTCGACCCGGACCAGAACGTCCGCTTGGTGAGCTACGCCATGCACTGGATCAAGGCCGAGATTCACGAGTACATTCTGAAGAACTGGCGCATGGTCAAGTTGGCAACCACCAAAGCCCAACGCAAGCTTTTCTTCAACCTGCGCTCCAAGAAGCAAGGCTTCCGCGCGGAAGCACTCGACGGCGACACCCACCGTGAAGGCCTGTCAGACGCCGAAATCGCCGTGGTAGCCGAAGACCTCAACGTCAAGCCGGAAGAGGTTCGCGAAATGGAAACCCGCATGGCTGGCGGCGATGTGATCCTCGATCCAAGTCCTGGCGATGAACAGTCGGAGAATGGCTATGGCCCCATCTCATGGCTCTCAGATGCCTCTCATGAACCAACGATGGTGCTCGAATCCAACGAGCGCGATCACTTGGCAACCGAGGGCATTGCCCAAGCCATGGCATCGCTGGATGATCGCTCGCGCCGCATCGTGTCCGAGCGCTGGCTCAAGGTCAACGACGATGGCTCAGGCGGCATGACCTTGCACGAGTTGGCAGCCGAATACGGCATCAGTGCCGAGCGCGTACGCCAGATTGAAGTGGCGGCCATGAAAAAGATGCGGAAGTCGCTAGCGGAATTCGCATGATCAGGAGGTCCTGAAGACCTGTCTTTGAAGGCGGCACACCACCAAAGGTGTGCCGCCTTTTTCGTTTGCGCGCAAACCACAACCTGGCACCGCGTTTTGTGCGCTTCGGGAGACAATGCTAGCCATGCGCTCACTTCGCCAATTCGTTGCCGCCCCGTGGTTGGTGGCGTTGGTCTTTGCCCTGGGAACCTTCGCCTGCTTTGTCCCCGCACATGCTGACAACGGCAAGGTAAAGACGAGTGGCGGCCAGCCGACTCTGCCCTTCGCGTTTTCGGACGAACTGGCCGAAGTCTCCTTGGCTGGCCGCAGCCTTTACTGGATCGATTCAGCAGGGACGAAAACCGTCGAGGAAGTGGAAGCAGAGTTTTCCACACTGCCTTTCTCCGTGCGGCCGGACGGGCATCGGGTAAAGCTGCCCGGCAATAGCGCTCTGTGGATCCGCTTCGACCTGCTTGACTACACCGGACCGAATGACTGGCAGCTCGAGCTCGAGCGCGCCGGCACAGACGAAATCGCTCTTTACTGGCAGGATGACTCGGGCCAATGGAATCGGCAGGTCGCGGGCGACCGCCATGCAGTTGCGCAATGGCCTTCGCGTGACCGCTTTCCCGTGTTCGACCTGCCCAGACATGGAGACGGACACGGTCAACACTATTGGGTCCGGATCCAGCACCCGCTGGTGCCGTTCTCGGGCGAGCTGACTCTGCAAAGCCAGAACCACCTGCGCGAAGCGCGCATGGCCGACCAGTTTGTACTCGGTGGCTACTTCGGCATGGCTTTCCTGCTCATCTTGGTGACGTTGGTCAATGGCGGGTTCTACCGCGACAGAAGCTTCACCGCCTTTGCTGTCTACGCCACCGTTCTGACCCTCCAAATAGCTGCGTCGCTTGGCGTAGGCGGTCTCTATCTCTGGCCGCAGGCGCAGTTCTGGAACGCGCAGGCGGAATTCATTCTCCTGCCGCTGCTGGCCACTGCAGGGGTCTATTTCGCTCGCACGGTCTACCTGGGCAAGATGTCGCGGTGGCTGGACAGATCGGCCCTGCTTCTGGGGCCGGCTTTCCTGATAATCATGCTTTGGCACCTCACAGCCATGAGCACACTCTCGCTGCAATTGCTGACCCTTGGCGGATTGTTCACACTCATCCTTTCGGGCAGACTGATCATTCTGGGCTGGAAGCAACCCGAAGACTGGGCCCGTCTGGTGGCCACGGGCATGCTGCCCATGTTGGTGGGTGGAGTGATGCCCGTTCTGCGCAACTGGGACATTCTGTCAAACACGTTCATCACGCAGTACAGCATGTTGATCGGCGCCGTCATACAGGGTCCGATTCTGCTCTACGCGCTGATTCGAAAGTCTGCTGAACAGCACGAAGCACAGACGCGGGCAAGGGCTCTGGCGCTCAATGAGCCACTGACCGGCTTGTTCAATCGACACAACTTCCTGGTGCGCCTGCATGACACGCTGGTTCGCGCCACGCGCTACCGCTACCGTTGTGCCCTTGTGCTGATCTCCCTGGACAACCATGACTGGTTCATCAGCCAATACGGCCGCGAAGTGGCCGACCGGGCACTCGTGCTCACGGCATCCCTGCTGCGCTCTCAGGCGCGCGACGTTGATGCCACGGCTCGCGTGGACGACGCCACGCTGGCGATCCTCATGGAAGGGCCCGTGAGGCCTTCACAAGTCGTATCAACTGCCACCTCGCTGGTAGCGCACGGCCTGCGTCCCGCGCCCGACCTGCCATCTGGCACATCCTTGCGCCTGAAAATCGTCATGGCCATGCTACCCGACCAGGATCCTGCGCTGGAACTCGACCCCAACTTGCATCTGGCCTGGCTGCAGGATGCGCTGGAAGACTTGAAGGCAGAAGACAAACGGGCCATCGCTGCACTCAACTTTTGAGCGCGCGCCACAGCCCGCGCTGGCTTCCGTCCCCCTTGAGCAGGAAAACCGACGTCTGATCAGGCTTAGGCTTCGCGGCGCAGGGCCGGGAAGAGGATGACGTCACGAATGCTCGGGCTATCGGTCAACAGCATCATCAGACGGTCAATGCCCACGCCACAACCACCGGCTGGCGGCATGCCGTACTCCAGCGCACGGATGTAGTCAGCGTCATAGAACATGGCCTCATCATCGCCGCCATCCTTTTGCGCCACTTGGGCATGGAATCGGGCAGCCTGGTCTTCGGCATCATTGAGCTCCGAGAAACCATTGCCAATTTCGCGCCCGGTGATGTAGAGCTCAAAGCGTTCTGTCACCTCTGGGCGGTCATCATTGGCGCGGGCCAGCGGTGATATCTCGGTGGGGTGCTCCATGATGAAGGTCGGCTGGATCAGCTTCTCTTCCACAGTCTCTTCGAAGTACAGCACCTGCAGACTGGCCAGGCTTCGGCCGCTGAGCTTGTCCTTTTCTTCTGACATGCCCAGCTTGCGAAGAGCGTTCTGCAGCCATTGAGCGTCGTCCACATGCTCGCCGGCATCGGTGTACTTGATGATGGCCTCGCGAATGGTCAATCGCTCGAACGGCTTCTCCACATGGATCTCCTGGCCCTGATAGGTCAACGGCCCCTCACCCAGCACAGCGCGCACCGCGTGGCGAATCATCTGCTCCGTAAAACCCATGAGATCCTGGTAGTTCCAGTACGCCGCGTAGAACTCCATCATGGTGAACTCGGGGTTGTGGCGAACAGAAATGCCTTCGTTGCGGAAATTGCGGTTGATTTCGAACACACGCTCGAAACCGCCGACGATCAGGCGCTTGAGGTACAACTCAGGCGCAATGCGCAAGAACATTTGCTGATCGAGCGCGTTATGGTGCGTCTCGAAAGGCTTGGCGTTGGCGCCACCCGGGATGGGGTGCAGCATGGGCGTCTCGACCTCCAGGAAGTCATGACTGACCATGAATTCGCGCATGGCCGACATGGCCTTGCTGCGCACCATGAAGCGGCGACGGGCCGATTCATCGGTCATCAGGTCCACATAGCGCTGGCGATATTTGATTTCCTGGTCATGCACACCATGGAACTTGTCAGGTAGCGGGCGCAGGCTCTTGGTGAGCAGGCGAATCTTGTCGGCATGGACGGTCAGCTCACCGGTGCGGGTCTTGAACAGCACGCCTTCGGCGGCCACAATGTCGCCCAGGTCCCAGTGCTTGAAAGCGGCATGCACTTCGGCACCCACGCTGTCATTGTTCAGGTAGATCTGAATGCGACCACCGGACGGGCCAAACGACGAGTCCTGCAGCGTGGCAAAGCTGGCCTTGCCCATCACACGCTTGAGCATCATGCGGCCAGCCACACTGGCGCGCACCGGATTGGCTTCCAGCGCTTCCTTGGTGGCCTGGCCATGCAGGGCAAACAGGTTCTCCGCCTTGTCCGCTGGTTTGAAGTCATTGGGGAACGCCACGCCCTCACCGCGTTTTTGCGCCTCACGCAGATGGCCCAGCTTCTCACGGCGCTCGGCCATCAGTTGGTTCTCGTCGGCAGCGGGTGCGGCGCCTGGCGCCTGGGAAGGATCGGCAGTGGTCATGACTGGGTGAGAGAAGTGCAATTCAGGCAGGCGCCACCCCTCCCGGGGAGACGCCCAAACCCTTAATTGTAAGTTTTTGGCAGGCCGCCTGTCCGGCGCCTTAGCATCAGTGGCCCAGATAGGCCTCGCGCACACGGGGATCGACCAGCAACTCCTTGCCGGATCCGGTCATGGTGATCTCGCCGGAGTCCATCACATAGCCTCTGTCTGCGATCTGCAAAGCGCGCTGGGCGTTTTGCTCCACCAGAAGGATGGTGACGTTCTGCGCCTTGACGTCTTGCACGACCTCGAAGACCTTGTCGACCATGATGGGCGAAAGACCCATGGACGGCTCATCGAGCAAGAGCAACTTGGGACGGCTCATCAGGGCGCGGGCCATGGCCAGCATCTGCTGCTCACCACCGCTCATGGTGCCCGCGAGTTGGTCTTTGCGCTCCTTGAGGCGAGGGAAGATGCCGAACATGCGCTCGACATCAAGTTCAATTTCAGCCTTGTCCGAGCGCACATAGGCGCCCATGAGCAGGTTTTCCGTGATGCTCATCCGGGTGAAGACACCTCGGCCCTCCGGGACCATGGCCAGGCCCTGGCGCACCAGATCCCAGGCGCCCTGGCCCTGAACGTTATGGCCATGGTATTCGATTTGGCCCCCCTCGAACTGCAAAGAGCCGGTGATGGCCTTCATGGTGGTGGTCTTGCCAGCGCCATTGGAGCCGATCAGGGAGATCAGCTCCCCTTCGTGAACCTCGAGATCGATGCCTTTGACCGCCTTGATGCCGCCATAGGACACCTTGAGGCCACTGACTTTGAGAAGAGTGTTGGACATGATGTGGGTGTCGCCTTCTGCTTTCGCGTGTGCTTTTTGCCTGTGCGTGTGCTTCAGTTGCCGCTGCCCAGATAGGCCTCGATCACTTTGGGGTCGTTCTGAACTTCAGCTGGCGTCCCGCTCGAGAGCTGCTTGCCGTAGTCCAGCACGGTCACTTTGTCACACAGGCCCATGACCAGCTTCACGTCGTGTTCAATGAGCAAAATGGTGCGATTGTCCTGACGAATGCGGTCGATCAACTCGCGCAATTGCACTTTTTCAGTGGCGTTCATGCCTGCCGCCGGCTCATCCAGCGCGATCAGCTGTGGGTCGGTCGCCAGGGCGCGTGCGATCTCCAGGCGGCGCTGGTCGCCATAGCTGAGCGTGCGCGACTTGAAGTCGGCGAAGCGTTCGATGCCCACGTACTTCAGCAACTCCTCGGCACGGGCACGGATTTCGGCCTCTTCCTTGCGGAAGCCCCCGGTGCGGAACACCGCACCGATCAAGCCCGACTTGGTGCGCACGTGGCGACCCACCATCACGTTTTCCAACGCCGTCATTTCCGGGAAAAGACGGATATTCTGGAAGGTGCGGGCGATGCCGGCCTTGGCTACTTCGTGCACCGCTGTGGGCACATAAGGCTTGCCAGCCAGTTCAAACGAGCCACTGTCTGGCGTGTACAGACCCGTCAGGACGTTGAAAAAGGTGGTCTTGCCGGCGCCATTGGGGCCGATCAGGCCATAGACCTGACCACGATGGATTTCGATGCCTACATCGCTCAGCGCCTGAAGGCCGCCAAAGCGTTTGGAGACATTGCTCACTCGGAGAATGGTTTCACTCATGTCGCTGCTCTCCTTCTTCTTCAACGTGCCAGCGACTTGCCATGCTCAGGCGACGGCCACAAACCTTTCGGTCGCAGCAGCATCACCACAATCATCGCCAGCGCAATCAGCAACTGACGCAGGATCTCCGGTGCCAGACGGCCGTCGGTCAATTGCCCCAGAGGACCGGCGAAATGGCGCAGCACCTCCGGCAGCGCAGCCAGCAGCAGCGCACCCAGAATCACCCCGGGGATATGCCCCAGACCACCGAGCACAACCATGGCCACGACCATCACCGACTCCATCAGAATGAAGGACTCGGGATAGACACCACGCTGGAAGGAAGCGAACAGCACACCGGAAATGCCACCGAAGGTTGCGCCCATTCCGAACGCCAGCAATTTCAGGTTGCGAGTGTTCAGGCCCATGGCCTTGGCTGCAGTCTCGTCTTCGCGAATGGCCATCCAGGCGCGTCCGACTCGGGAATCTTGCAGGCGATAGGAAATGAACACCGCCATGATCACGAATGCCAGGAACAAGTAGTAATACATGGTCACTGGCTCGATCGTGTAGTCACCAATGCTGATTCGTTTGGCAAAGCTGAGCCCGAAGACGTTGGGCGCATCCACTTGCGGCAGGCCTTTGGGGCCGTTGGTGATGTTGATCGGACGATCCAGGTTGAGCATGAAGATGCGGATGATCTCACCGAAGCCCAGCGTCACGATGGCCAGGTAATCGCCGCGCAGTTTGAGCGTTGGCGCCCCCAGGATCATGCCGACTATGCCGGCAAAAATCGCCGCGATGATGATCACCGGGAATATGTTGGTGTGCATTCCGCCCGGAAAGGCCTCTGCAATAGCTGGGAAGGCCTGCACCAGATGCGGTGAAGCCAAAAGACCATAGAGGTAGGCGCCCACCGCATAGAAGGCGATGTAGCCCAGGTCCAGCAGGCCGGCATAGCCCACCACGATGTTCAGTCCCAGGGCCAGCAACACATAGAGCAGAGCCTGGTCAACGATGCGAGCATAGGAGTTGTTGCCCGTGGCCTGCAGCACCAAAGGGAACACCAGAAGTGCTATCGCCACCACCACGAACATGATCAGCTTGGTCGATTTGTTTTGCGTCATTTTCAATGCTCCTGATCGATCAAGCACGGTCTGCCACACGCTCACCCAGCAAGCCAGATGGCCGCAAGGTCAGCACCAGGGCCAACACCACGAAGGCAAAAATATCGCTGTACTGGCTACCGAGGAATCCGCCCGTGAGGGCCCCCAGGTAACCGGCGCCCAACGACTCGATCAAGCCCAGAGCAACGCCACCCAGCACCGCTCCGGCCAGGTTGCCAATTCCGCCCATGACCGCGGCCACGAATGCCTTGAGGCCGGGCATGAAGCCCATGGTGTGCTGCACGGTGCCGTAGTTGGAAGCCCACATCACGCCAGCCACGGCTGCCAGCATGGCACCAATGATGAAAGTGGCTGAAATAACCACGTCGGGACGGATGCCCATCAGCGCCGCCACCCTCGGGTTCTCCGCAGTGGCGCGCATCGCGCGGCCAAGGCTGGTGCGGTTGACCAACCACATCAGGATCGCCAGTGTGATCACGGTGGTGGCCAAGATCGTGATCTGGGTGACTGAAATCACCGCACCACCAATTTCAATCGGTTCACGCGAGAGCATGGATGGATAGGGTTTGGGATTGGGTTTCCAGATCATTTGCGCAAGCGTCTGAAGCAGAAGCGACATACCGATGGCGGTGATGAGGGGAGCGAGCCGCGGCGAGTTGCGCAGAGGCCGGTAAGCCAGTTTCTCAATGGTCCAGTTCAGTGCAGCGCACACGAACATGGAAACCAGCATCGCCACCAGCAGGATGGACCACCCTGGCATATCGACGGCGGCGTCTGTCATGAGGCTGATGATGCTCCAGCTGGTCAACGCGCCCACCATCAAGACTTCGCCATGGGCAAAGTTGATCAGGCCGATGATCCCGTACACCATGGTATAGCCCAAGGCTACCAAGGCGTACATGCTGCCCAGGACCAGACCATTGATGATCTGCTGTAGCAGGGTACTGTCCATGCAAAACTCCGTTAGGTTAGAGGGCGGGCCCATCTCGGACCCCGGCGCATCACCGTCTTGTGGACGGCAAAGCGCCATTCGGTTGGATTTATGACTTAGCAAAAAACCCGCCATGCCTGGACTCGTCTAGCGGGACTGGGCAGCGGGTTGTAACCGGACATTTTATCCGGCAGCCCCATGCACCGGATAGGTGCAAGCCCCGATAGGCTTGATACTTTTTTGCAGATGAATCCATGAAATTCGCAATTTCAGACCATTTGCCGCGTGAAATCCTTGGCTTCGCATCTGCACCTCGCTTGCAGCCCGAACTCGCCACCAAGCCAAACGGAGCCAGGGAACCTCTGCATCACCTGTCGGCTCGCGTGTGCCGCCCGTGACCTGGGAGCGCAATGACGAGTGGCGTTGCATCCACCCCTTTCGCACTTGGAAAAGCGGTGTCAACAGGCCCTAATCCGACCGACGCATGCCCTCGACACCATGCCGGGCCTCTTCATTGCGTGCCCTCAATTGGCGCATCTTCTCTGCAATGCGGATTTCCAGACCCCGATCCACTGGCTGATAGAAGGCTTGCTCACTCATCCCGTCCGGGAGGTAAACCTCGCCAGCAGCGAAGCCGTCCTGCTCGTCGTGTGCATAGCGATAGTTCTTCCCGTAGTCCAGCTCCTTCATGAGTTTGGTGGGTGCATTTCGCAGATGCATAGGCACTGGGCGAGAGCCATCCTTTCGCACGAAGGCGCGCGCCTGGTTGTACGCTGCGTAGACCGCATTGGATTTTGGGGCGACGGCCAGGTAGATCACGCACTCGGCGAGGGCCAGTTCACCTTCGGGGGACCCCAGGCGTTCATACACTTCCGCCGCATCCAAGGCCAGGCGAAGAGCACGCGGATCAGCCAGTCCGATATCCTCACTGGCCATGCGCACGAACCGCCGCGCCAGATAGCGCGGATCTGCACCACCATCGAGCATGCGAACAAACCAATACAGGGCGGCATCCGGATCCGACCCGCGCACACTCTTGTGCAGGGCGCTGATGGTGTCGTAGAACTGCTCACCGCCTTTGTCGTAACGCCGCATGCGCTCGCCCAATACCTTGAGCAGCCATTCGTCGGTGACTTCGACCCGTTTTTCCTTGGCAGCAGCCACCGCCAAAGTCTCCAGCGTGTTGAGCAAGCGCCGTGCATCGCCGTCGGCATAGCCCAGAAGGCGATCAAGCGCCGCCTCTTGCACGCTGGGCACAGCGTCGATGGCCTGAGCCCTTTGCACCAATTGCAGGAGATCCTCGTTGCTCAAAGGCTGCAGCACGTAAACCGCCGCCCGCGATAGCAAAGCCGAGTTCACCTCAAACGATGGGTTCTCCGTGGTGGCGCCAATGAAGGTGAACAAGCCACTCTCCACATGCGGCAAAAAGGCGTCTTGCTGGCTCTTGTTGAAGCGGTGCACTTCGTCCACAAACACGATGGTGCGCTGAGCATGTAGCCCTTCTCGCGCTGCCTGAGCCTGCTCCACCGCCTCGCGGATGTCCTTGACGCCACCGAGCACGGCACTGATGGTGATGAACTGGGCATCAAACGCGTCAGCCATCAGGCGGGCGATGGTGGTTTTTCCGACGCCAGGGGGCCCCCAGAGAATGCAACTGTGCGGCTGGCCTGACTCAAATGCAAGCCGCAAGGCCATGCCTTCGCCCAGCACTTGCCGCTGCCCGATCACCTCTGAGAGATTCCTGGGCCGCAAACGCTCGGCCAGTGGCACATGCAAGCCTGTCATCGCGAAGCGCTCATTGGCTGATCACGTCGGCACCTGTCGGTACTTCAAACAGAAAATCGTCCTGCGTGAGCTTTGAATCGGTATCCCAGGCACTGAAATCCA
>JBNKNN010000179.1:0-13577 GCA_050293865.1 Hydrogenophaga sp.
GCTCCTGTTGTGCTGGCGTTCAATACGCACCGTGTTCGTTCTCTCGGATATAGGCTGTGGTGACCTTGCCGCGCATCACGCGATACGCCCAGCCCGTGTACATCACGATCAGCGGCATGAAGATCAGCGTGGCCCAGAACATGATCGCCAGCGTGAGATGGCTCGAGACGCTGTCCCATACGGTGAGGCTGGCTTCAGGCTGCAGCGATGAGGGCATGACGAATGGGAATAGGGCCACGCCGGCCGTGCCGATCACACCCACAATCGCCAGTGAAGATGACACGAAGGCTGACAGCGTCCAGCGCGCTTTCATCAACACCGCGCTCATCAACGCAGCCAGCACTCCCAATGCTGGCAACAGCCACAGCAGCGGAAAGGCGTCGTAGTTCGACATCCATGCCCCTGCTTCACGCACCACGGTTTTGGCCATCGGATTGGGCAAGGCAGAGGTGTCGACCGCAGAGGTGATGCGATACCCGTCAATGCCCTGCACCCAGAAGCCAGCGACCACAAAGGCCAGCACCATCAGCAGCGCAGCGCTGATGCCCCAGCGAACGGCGCGATCCTGGATCACGCCTTCTGTACGGTGCGAGAGATACGCTGCACCCTGCATGGTGATCATCGCGCTGCTCACCACACCAGCGAGCAGACCAAATGGGTTGAGCAGCGCCCAGAAGCTGCCGTGATACGTCGACACCAAGTAGACATCGAAGCTGAACGGCACGCCTTGCAACAGGTTGCCGAAGGCCACGCCGAAGATCACCGGGGGCACGAATCCGCCGACAAAGAGACCCCAGTCCCAGGTGGCGCGCCAGGTGGCATTGTGGATCTTGCTGCGGTAGTCAAAGCCCACCGGACGGAAGAATAGGGCCCACAGCACTGCCAGCATGGCCCAATAGAAGCCGCTGAAAGCCGTGGCGTACACCAGCGGCCAGGCCGCAAAGATGGCGCCACCACCGGTAATGAACCAGACCTGGTTGCCGTCCCAGTGCGGGCCCACCGTGTTGATGACGACGCGGCGTTCCACATCGCTCTTGCCCACAAAGGGCAGCAGGGTGCCCACGCCCATGTCGTGGCCGTCCATGATGGCGAAGCCCACCAGCAACACGCCCACCAGCAGCCACCAAATCAGTTTGAGGGTTTCATATTCGAACATGATGAGATCTCCAGGTCAGGCGTGAGCCGGTTCGTTGGCATAACGGCCGGTGCCCAGACTGCCCGGCCCCATGCGGGCGAACTTCACCATCAGGTACATCTCCACCACCAGCAGCAGCGTGTAGAAGCCCACAAATCCGGCCAGTGATCCGTACAGGCTGTTCACGCTCAGCGTCGACACACTCAAGTGGGTGGGCAGCACGCCATATATCGTCCAGGGCTGACGGCCGTACTCGGCAACGAACCAACCCAATTCGCAGGCCAGCCAAGGCGCTGGCAACATCCACAACGCCCACTTGAGCAGCCAGGGCTTGGTCTCGCACTGCATGCGCAAGGTGCTCCAGAACGCCAGGGCGAACAGCACCAGCATGGCAAAGCCCAGGCCCACCATCACGCGAAACGCCCAGAACATCGGCGTCACGCGCGGCACGGTGCTGTCCACCGCCTTCTGGATCATCTCGGAAGTGGCATCACGCACATCCGTGGTGTAGCGGCGCAGGAGCAGGCCGAAGCCCAGGTCAACCTTGAATTCCTCGAAGAGGGCGCGAGCCTGCTCATCATCACGATTGGCGCGCAAGGCTTCCAGAGCTGTCACGGCATGAATACCACGCTCGATGCGCTCGCGGTTCTTTTCCTTGATCTCGGCAATGCCTGGAATCTCCTTGCTGATCGAACGCGTGCCGATCAGGCCCATCACCCACGGAATCTCGATGGCCCAGTCGTTCTTCTGCTCGGCCTCGTTGATCCCGGCGATGAGGTTGAAGCTGGCCGGCGCCGGTTCGGTCTCCCACATGGCTTCAATCGCTGCCATCTTGGTTTGCTGCGCTTCACCCACCGTATAGCCCGACTCGTCGCCCAGCACAATGACCGAGCACACGCTGGCCAGGCCGAAGGCAGCCGCCACGCGGAAACTGCGCTTGGCGAACTCCACATCGCGCCCCTTGAGCAAATACCAGGAACTGATCGCCAGAACAAACATGGCACCAGTGACGTATCCCGCCGAGACGGTGTGCACAAACTTGGCTTGAGCATCGGGGTTGAACACCACCGCCCAGAAGTCGACCATCTCCATCCGCATGGTCTCGTAGCTGAACTCGGCCCCCACCGGGTTTTGCATCCAGCCGTTTGCAATCAGGATCCACAGTGCCGACAGGTTGGTGCCCACTGCCATGAGGATGGTCACCAGCAAATGCTGCGTGCGCGAGAGGCGGTCCCAGCCAAAAAAGAACAGACCGATGAAAGTACTCTCCAAGAAGAATGCCATCAGGCCTTCAATCGCCAGCGGCGCGCCGAAGATGTCGCCCACATAGTGCGAGTAGTAGGCCCAGTTCGTGCCGAATTGGAACTCCAGCGTGATCCCGGTCGTCACGCCCAGCGCGAAATTGATGCCGAAGAGCTTGCCCCAATAACGGGTCATGTCCTTCCAGATCACCTTGCCGGTCATCACATACACACTCTCCATGATCACCAGCAGCCACACCATGCCGATGGTCAGAGGCACGAAGAGAAAGTGGTACATCGCGGTGGCGGCGAACTGCAATCGCGACAGATCCACCAGTTGATCGGAAATCATTGGGTCGGCTCCGGAGAGTTAGTGAAAGTCGGGGACTCTGGCGCTGCCATGGCCTCTGAAAGCGGCGCCCCCAAGACCTGAGAGGCCGCCGCAGCACCATCCACCTCGACCCGCTGGTCGCGCACAAACCACCACCAGATCCCTCCCAGCAGCGTCAGCTTGATGAGCACGGCTGCCACCAACCGGGGAACCAGTCGAGGGGGAAGCGTGGTGTTGGAAGACATGGTCAGCGGGTTCGATTCAGGAGAGACAGTCCAAGATTCGTGCCAGACATCGGGCGCTTCCGTCTGCGCCGAAAAACCTCTTGAAAATCAACGTGTTGGCATGCCTTGCAGCCTATGGATTGACTCTCAACCTCCTCGTCTCGGACCACACCCACCAGATTGACTGCCAAGATGGCAGCCTAATTGGCAGTCAACATGGCAGAATCGAAGTTCTCCACAGCTACTTCACCCAAGGCCAACCTGCCATGAACTCACTGCCCGAACTGGCCAGCTTTCTGGAGGGGCTGCCTGAACCCCACATCCTGTTCGACGCCCAGTACCGCATCGTCTCGGCCAATTCGGCTTACCGCAGCCAGTTCAGTCCCGATCGCAGCGTCGTGGGCCGTCACTGCTACGAGGTCTCGCACCACTTTGCCGTGCCCTGCGACCAGGCAGGTGAAACCTGCCCGCTCTCGCAGTCGCGTCAGTCGGGTCAACGCGAGCGCGTTCTGCACTTGCACCACACGAGGCGGGGCGAGGAGTATGTCAACATTGAGCTGATTCCGCTGGCGGGGGACGATGGCCAGCCCGCTTTCTACGTAGAGAAAATGGAGCCGCTGCGCGTGGCCAAGGGCCACCCGGCAGCGCAAGGCCTGATCGGCCGATCACCCGCCTTCCAGCGCATGCTTGGGCTGGTGGCGCGCGTGGCGCCCTCAGAGGCCAGCGTGCTGCTGCTGGGCGAATCCGGTACCGGAAAGGAGCTCGTCGCTCGTGCCGTGCACGAAGCCAGCCCCCGCGCTGCGCAAGCGCTGGTCGCAGTCGACTGCTCCAGCCTGCCCGAGAACCTGTTTGAATCCGAACTCTTCGGCCACGAACGCGGCGCCTTCACCGGCGCCACCCAGCGACACACCGGCCTCGTGGAGGCCGCCAGCGGTGGAACCCTCTTCCTCGACGAAGTGGGCGATATTCCATTGCCAATGCAAGTGAAGCTGCTGCGCCTGCTGGAGACCGGCACCTACCGTCGCGTCGGCAGCACGCAACTTCGCCACGCAGACATCCGAGTCGTTGCCGCCACTCACCGCGACCTCGAACGCATGGTGATCAACGGCGAGTTCCGCGAAGATCTGTATTACCGCCTCTGCGTCTTCCCCATCCAGATGCCGCCATTGCGTGAACGCCACGGCGACATCGGAGCCCTGGCCGCAGCGCTGCTGTCCCGGGTGGCCCCTGGCCGTGGCCTGAAGCTCAGCGCGAACGCCCTGAAACTTCTCGATGCGCAGCCTTTCCCTGGCAACGTGCGCGAGCTGCGCAACCTTATCGAACGTGCCGCCCTGCTCTGCGACGGCGCCACGCTCGAAGCCATCCATGTCCAGGAAGCCATCGACACCGGGCGCTCGCCGCATCGGACAACGCCACCGAGGTCTGCGCCCGTTTCGACCGCTTCGCCACCTCTCTTTCCAGCGCCATTACCGTTGGGTGGTCACCAAGCTTTACTGCGCGAAGCGCAAGAACAGACGCTCATCGACAGGCTTACCCACCACCAGGGGAACCGGGCAGCGCTTGCAGCAGAGCTGGGCATCAGCGAGCGTTCTCTCTACAGAAAGATCCGCGCCTTGCGGGACAAATCATCCTGAACCGAAACACCCCAGGTCTGGCACACAAACAGGCCGGACGGTGCGCGTCAAAGCGCTTTGGCCAGGTACACCCCGTCCTTTGTCAAACCATAGACGCCAGGGTTCTTTCCTCGCCCCGCGATGTCCTCGCGAAACACCAGATCGTTGGCGGCCAAGGTTTGCAGCCCCTGCGAGATGGCCCGGGGTGTTGCAGCGGCCAGCACATGACTCATCTCGCTGAACCGGCAGGCGCCGCTCCCGATGGCTGAGACCAGCGGCATGCCCCAACTGGACAGCGACCCAGGCGTGAGGCCCAGCTTCTGCTGCGCAGCGTAGATCGGCGCGGCACTCGCGGCGACTCCCGAGCCCTCTGGCGTCAGTATGTATTCCGGGCGAAGCGGGTGCCCATGGCCCGGATTGCGCTCAACCCACCCAGCAGCCCCTAGCGCCTGCAGCGTGCGCACCAGGCTGTCCCTGGGGGCGCCCACTCGATGCAAAAGTTCGACGAAGCGCGCCCCCTTGTGCGCGAGCAAGTCCTCCAGCACAGCCAAGTTCCATCGCCCTCGGCACAGGGCAATCAGCTCATCCATCGCAAGATTTGACGGCATCGAATATTAACTATACATTCCAGACCACAGAAACGCAAAACACATGTACCAGGAGAGAAATCATGACACTCGCATACACGCCCGAACTCACTGCTTCCATTGGCGTGACAGACCTGGAAGCAGCGCTCGCCTGGTACACCGACGTGCTGGGTTTTGAGCTGCTCTACAAGCTCGATGATATGGGCTGGTGCGAAATGTCTACCGGCGTTCCCGGCGTCACTGTCGGGCTTTCCCAAGTGGAAACCGTGGTTCAGGGAGGCGGCGCCACCAACGTGTGGGGAGTGAAAGATATTGACGCCGCCAAAGCGCACCTGGATGCGAAAGGCGTCAGGCAGGACGGCGATATCCAGCACATCCCCGACATGGTCAAGCTCATCACATTCTTTGATCCGGATGGCAACGCCATGATGTTTGCCGAGAATTTGCAGACAGCGTGAGAGCTGCAGAAGCAGCGCTTGCGTTTTGTTTTACCCCTTCGCGCCAGAGCCGGGGCAAAAGACAAGATCTGGCGCTCGACTCACGGACGACGGAAAGAGCAACCCTACACCCTAGGGTTCCTGCCATGGCAAATCTCTCCCAACCGATATATAACCAAACACCAATATTCGGAGATTAGGGCCATGAACCAAGTGTCATTTTCTTCTGCCCTGCCGTTCCAGTTCGGTGAACGCATCGAGGGCTATGACGTACCCGTGCTCAATGAGCGGGCGGTGCGTGCGGCAGCAGGCATCTTGTTTTTTGCGGCGGTCGTGTCTTTCATGAACGCGTTCCTGACGGCCAACTACCAGCCCACACGCCTGTTCGTGATCATTTTCCTGGCCGACATGACGCTGCGCATGATCGACCCGCGCTGGTCGCCGTCCATGATCATTGGGGGATGGATCGTGCGCAACCAGACGCCCGAATGGGTGGGGGCGCCACAAAAGCGTTTTGCCTGGGGCCTTGGCATGTTGCTGGGCGTGACCATGATGCATCTCATGGTCTTCAATCGTTACATGGGACCGCTGAACATGTTGGTGTGTGCGAGTTGCCTGACGCTCATGTTCTTCGAGACCGCGTTCGGCATCTGCCTGGGCTGCAAGCTCTACAACGTGTTCAACAAGGAGAAGGCGCAGCTCTGCCCCGGCGGCGTGTGTGAAGTGCCGATTCGCAAGAGCCCCATGCTGCGTGCCGGTGAAATCATCACCTTGGTCGTGTTCGCTGCAGGCGTGTATGTGGCGGCCGGCTGGGTGAAAAGTACAGGAGCAGTTCAGGGCGGCTTTGACGAATTTGCCACTGTGGAAGAAATGGGGCTCACAGGCGTGGCGGGCGAGTCAAACGCTGAGCGTTGCGAGGTGCCCGCTTTCGCCAGATTCCTGGGTCATGAAGACCAATGGAAGAAGCACAATAACTGCCCCTGAGTACTCACCGCGGTTCCCGGCGATTGGCCACATAAGAGAAAAAAAGGGGGGAAAGGGGAGCTGGAAAGCGTTGGATATTTCCCGCGAAGGCAAGTATCCGAATGACACGCCGTGAGATGATGAGCGAATGAGGCCCTCAAGGGAGGGCCTCTCCACTCGCCAAGACCTTTCATGCCCGCCATCTCTGATGCCTCAGGCACGCTGACGCCACACGCCCCCTCGTACTACGCCCATTCCGCTCACGCTGCGCCGCCGCGACCACCCCTGCAAGACGCCATTGAGGCCGACGTCTGCATCGTCGGCGCGGGCTACACCGGCTTGTCCGCCGGCATCACGCTGGCCGAAGCAGGCATGAAGGTGGTGGTACTCGAGTCGGCACAGGTGGGTTGGGGAGCCTCGGGGCGAAACGGCGGACAGATCGTTCACAGCTTCTCGCGCGACATCGATGTCATCGAACGGCAGTACGGTCACGCGGTGGCCGAGCCGCTGGCCAAGATGATGTTCGAAGGCGCGGGCATCATTCGCGAACGCGTGCAGCGTTACGGCATCGACTGCGACCTCAAGGACGGCGGCATTTTTGCAGCCATCAGCGCACGCAAAGCCATAGGCCTGCACGAGCAAAAAGCCTTATGGGAGCGCTGGGGGCACCCCGGCATGGAGGTGGTGGACACCCCCGCCGACGTTCGTCGGTTGGTCAACACCGAGCGTTATCACACCCTGCTCGTCGACCCCACTGGCGGCCATTTCCACCCGCTCAATCTGGCACTGGGCGAAGCCGCAGCGCTGGAGAGCCTCGGCGGCCGCATCCACGAAGGCAGCGAAGTGACGCGCATCGAGCGTGGCACACACCCGGTGGTGCACACCCGCAGCGGCGGTCAGGTCAAGGCGCGCTATGTGATTGTGGCGGGCAATGCCTACCTCGGCGGGCTGGAGCCCAAGCTGGCCAGCCGCTCCATGCCCTGCGGCACGCAGGTCATCGCCACCGAACCGCTGGGCGAGCGTGGCGACGCCCTGGTGCCGTCGGACCACTGCGTCGAAGACAACAACTTTCTGCTCGACTACTTCCGCCTCTCAGCCGACAAGCGACTCATCTATGGCGGCGGCGTGGTCTACGGCGCTCGCGAACCATCGGAAGTGAAGTCCCTCATCCTGCCCAAGATGCTCAAGACCTTCCCCAGCCTGGAGGGCGTGAAGATCGACTTTGGTTGGACAGGCAACTTTTTGCTCACGCTCTCGCGTTTGCCCCAAGTGGGCACGCTGGAGCCCAACATCTATTTCTCTCAAGGGTGTTCGGGCCACGGCATCACCTTCACGCACCTGGCCGGTCGCGTGGTGGGCGAAGCCATCAAGGGCGACGCGACGCGCTTCGGCGCATTCGCCCGTCTGCCACACCACCCCTTTCCGGGCGGGCGTTTGTTTCGCGTTCCCTTTACCGCCCTGGGCGCGCTGTGGTACCAGATGCGGGATCAATGGGGCATTTGAAGGATCGAAACGGCGCAGCGAGAACGAGAACGGGCACTCAGGCCGCGGCCACACTCATCCTCGCCAATCACGATGCGTGTCTCGCTGGTAGACACATGGCGCGGCACCTCCATGCTTGTCGGCGCGGGCTTGTTCTTGAACGCACGGCAACGAATATCCCCGGCCTGCGAGATCGTATCGCGTTTTGAGCAGAATCCGGCTTTTGCTCCGTGACGGAGTCTGGGTCAGCCAAGTCTTGCGCATCAGCGGCCAGACTGGCCAGCATCTCTGGCGCGCGATGCAGCACCCGACCATCCAAGAAAGAAGGCTCCTATTCTTGCTCTTCTGCTCGGGTCAAGCATCCATCCAAGAACAAGCTGCAAAGAGTCAGATGTGACTCCAGAGTCCGTCCACTGACTGACTGGCTGACACCTGATGCGCTCAGGTGTGCTGGAGAACGGGTGGGGTGTGCTTGTCTGTGCAAGCCAGGGGCTTCTTCCAAGTCATTGTCTCAGTCATTGCCCGCCGCTTTGGGGACGTGCGCGGGCAAAAGCCCGGTTTGGCCAGCATCGCCCCGGCTTTTTTTTGACCTTAAGCGCGGCGCATTTCAGCCGATAGTTACAAGACTTCTCGCGCTATTTAGGGGCCTTCGTGATGAATCAGCTCAGCTCAGCAAGCACTTCTGACTCTAGGGGCAGAGCAACCGGTCAAGGTGCTGCACAGAAGTCCGATGGCGCGGAAATTCTGACATTCCGTCCGGGTGCAGGGGACTACGGGATCGACACCCTGCAGGTGCGGCGGTCGATTGGGAGAGTTTCTAAAAGATCTGGGGAAATGAGCCCCGCCTCGCGCCTTACCTCATAGAAAGAAACCGATGAATAACCTGAAAATTGGACAAAGGCTGGCCATTGCATTCGGCTTGGTTCTGGCCTTGCTTGCCGCCATCACCATCCTGGCCCTTGTTCGATTCACCAGCTCGGCCGCGCAAACCCAGGCCATGATGGAAGTGCCACTCACCAAAGAGCGCCTGGTTGGAGACTGGTTCGCCAACGTCAATGCTGGTGTTCGCCGAACCGGTGCGATCGCACGCAGTTCCGACCCATCTCTGGTTGAATTCTTTGCCGAGGATGTGAAGGCAGCCAGCAAGCTCTCTGGCTCGCTGCAAAAGCAAATCGGCGAACTGCTGCAAAAGGAGCGGGAGCGAGAGGTCTTCGCGCGCATCGGAGAAGCCCGCAAGACTTTCATTCGAGTGCGCGATGAAATCGCTGCTTTGAAGAGTGAAGGGCAAGCCGACGCCGCGATAACCAAGTTGGCCAAGGACTTCCGGCCTGCAGCCGATGCCTATCTTCAAGGCATGCTGGCGTTGCAAGCGCTTCAACGAGAAGAGATCGACCGCCTGGCGGCAGATTTGCGCCAAGAGAACAGGGCTGGCGCTGTCTGGTTGGCGGCTCTCGGCTCGACGGCACTGCTGCTCGGATTCGTGGCTGCATGGATGATCTCCCGCAGCATCACACGACCGCTTCAACAGGCTGTGGCAGTCGCTGAAAGCATCGCCAAAAGCGATCTGACACAGCCGACCCAAACCCATCGCAAAGACGAACTGGGGGATTTGCTCAATGCGCTGGATGCCATGAAGAACTCTTTGTTGGGCACGGTGACTCAGATTCGCAGCGCAACCGACAGCATCAACACCGCATCAAGCGAGATTGCCAGCGGCAACCAGGACTTGAGCGCACGCACCGAGCAGGCCGCGAGCAACCTGGAGGAAACCGCCGCTTCGATGGAGGAGCTCACCAGCACGGTAAGCCAGAGCGCCGATGCGGCCCGCCAGGCGAACCAGTTGGCCGAGAGCGCTTCTGAAGTGGCCCTGCGCGGCGGGCAGGTGGTGGGGCAGGTCGTCACCACCATGGAAGAGATCAATCACAGCAGCAAGAAGATCAACGACATCATCGGGGTGATCGACGGCATCGCCTTCCAAACGAACATTCTGGCGCTCAACGCAGCGGTTGAAGCGGCGCGAGCAGGCGAGCAAGGCAGGGGCTTTGCAGTGGTGGCCGCCGAGGTGCGCAACCTGGCGCAGCGCAGTGCAGAGGCAGCCAAGGAGATCAAAGGCCTGATTGGCACGAGCGTAGACAAGGTGGACGTGGGCAGCAGGCCGGTGGCCGAGGCTGGGCAAACGATGAACGAAATCGTGGGCTCGGTGCAGCGTGTAACGGACATCATTGGTGAGATCACAGCGGCTTCAAGCGAGCAAAACAATGGGATCGCTCAGGTGAACACGGCAGTGAACCAGCTGGACCAGATGACGCAGCAAAACGCGGCGCTTGTGGAGCAAAGCGCGGCAGCGGCCGAAAGCCTGAGAGATCAGGCGGTCAAGCTCTCGCAAGTGGTTCAGGTGTTTCGCCTGACCTGAAGAGGGTCGCCTAGGCCTGAGCCGCGATGTCCTTGCTGGCGCTGATGCTCAGGCCACCGCCGATGTTGAGTTGGGTGCCCGTCTGATTGAAGGTGGTGTCATCCGGGCGCTACTTCGGGCTTTGGCTGCCCGGGGCAGACGGGGCAAAGATGCGGCGGCCGGTGTCGTAGGCCAGCAGCGAGAAGTTGCCGCCTGCGCTTATGGCGCCGCCGAAGACGCACTAAGCGCAGTCTTCACCATGGCCTGTACTCGGGTTCGCCCCAAAGCTCAGGCATGTGAGGAAATCTGACAAAGTTCTCATCCACTCGTTGGCGATACTGGCCCAAATCGGCAGGGCGATATGGGTCATCGGGGAACATCTCAGCCCACAACAAAAGGTGAAATGCTCTCGACAGTTGCTCTCCTTTCGCTACGTCGGATGTGCCTCCCCCCCCATTTCCAGTGTACAGATCGCTAATACCTGGAAGCCAAACATCTCCAAAAGGAATGTCCTTGGTCAAGCAGTACCGACAAGCCTCCTTCACTCGATACCAACCAGACTCAGGGTAGCGGGCATCTTTTCCCGGAGACAACCATTTCCTGATGGCATACAAAGCTTGCCTCTGGTCGGCCAGGTCCAAAGCGTAGAACTCTTTGTCCCAGCCTTTGTACTCCAACCAGTCCTCCTTAAAGCCACCGACGCACTGCTCCGCATGCATCAAACTGATGTCGATCATCGACCTACTCCAGATCTACACGCCCCCAGAACAACAGCTCCAAGCAAACGGCCAGCATTCTACCGGCAAACCTTCCTGCAGCAACCATGGCGAAGCAATTGCCGAAGGAATGGCGCTCGCATCAATCACTTCCCTTCGGTTTCTCGCCTCTCTCGACGCTGAGCAAAATACACAAAGATTGATAGAACGATTCCAGACAGACAGATCGCGGAGGACCAAATCCGTCGCCAACGCACTTTTCCCGGCGGGTCAGGATCATACGGACCGAAACCTATCAAATCGGTTACCGACGGAATGACGGTATGCATGTTCCATGCCAAAACCTACGCAACTGACAACAGCGCTAAAACAAGGCACAAGTCACTGAACGTACGCAACTCAAATATGCGGTCCATCCACGCCTTGCTCCAGGCGTCGAACCTCTTGAGCCAGGTTACGGGGCTACTCACTTCTTGCTTTCCTGCTGCTTTCTACGCTCATCGAAGTACTTGTACAAAGCTCCCACAATACCTGGAAAACAAATTGCAGAGGACCAGATCTGCCGCCAACGCACCTTTGCTTCAGGAAGCGGATCTGTCGGATCCAGACCCAACAGTGACTCGTACCAAGGAACGATCACGTGCCCAAACCAGGCGGCGGCCCACATCCCAGCTAACATCAGTAGAACAATAAACAAATCTTGGAAGGTCTGCAGCGCAAATAGCCTGTCCATCCAAACCTTGCTCCAAGCGTCCAGCTTCTTGTACCAGACAACAGGGTTGCTCATCGAGCGCAGTCCTTCAGGCTCAGGTGTGACGGTTTTCGGCGTGCCTTCTCTTCGCTCATTCAATCACGCATTCATTCAGGGCCGCTCTGTATTTCACGCCAAGCGGCGTTTCGAGGTCATGGTTTTCCACTTCGTATCGCACGCCTGTGTCCGAAAAGCCGAAGCATCGGCCCGCTGTTCAACAACGAGTCGGCGCTCCGCCAGCCAACAAAGCAGTGTCACTTTTTCTTGACGAACTTCGGCCCTTCGTGGTCCTTGGGCAGCGTGTACAGCGCCGAGTGCGACTCGGAATAGCGCCACGTGATACTGCTGATCACTGTGTTCGCATCTTTGATCCCGGAGATGTGGAGCCTCTCTACCCCTTCGCTCCATTGGTAAGAGCCGCTGGGGTAAACATAGTCTGGCGAACGGCCGACCAGATTGGCTGCATCATTTGGCGTCATGCCATAGCGCAAGGCCATCAGCGCACGGTACAGATTGCTGTCCGACTTGGGTACTCCATCGCTGCTGGTTGGATCATCGTCCGAGCCGCCACCACATCCGGCGAGAGCCGTCAGAGCAAAGGCCGAGGCACCGAGCAGCAAGCCACGGCGCGGGATGGACATCTCAGGGTTGGCGGGAACACAGCATGTTTCCGAGGCCATACCTGGCGCATCAAAGGAATTCATCTTCGTCATATTTAACCTCTCACTGCTCCAGCGGTCGAAGCCGCCGAGGTTGTCGTCAATATTCTTGGGTTCACCGAGCGTTTTGCCTCAGGCAATGCTCGGTCGCGCAGGCCTTACACGCAACGAAGCGTCAGCTGGTTAAAACCAAACTGGCCGTTGCCCGCGGTGGTCTTGCTACCGCTTCGCACCAGCTCTTCCCTGGTCCAGCCCTTACCTGTGAGCATATGCAGCGTGTTGGCGCCGGTGCAGGCAACCGTCTGGTCGTTGTTGCCAAAGTACGTGAGGCAACCTTCTTGCGTCACCGAGACGTTGTTGCCTTCTTGCGCACAGGTTTTTGCAATGCTGCCATCGGCTGCAGAAGAGTCTTCTGCAGAATCACTGCTGCCCCCGCCACAGGCCACCAGAGCGGCGCACATCACGCTCATGGCCACCCATCGCAGGGTAAGGTGCTTTTCACCGCTGTTGTTGCTGTTAGAAATGTCGATATTGGTATTGATATCGGTGTCGTTGAATTTCATTTTGGGCTCCCTCCCAGAGTCATGTTGAAAAGAAAATGGAACGCACTGGCCTGCTGAGCACAGCTGCACACGCGAGGGAGCCGAAAGAAAATCGTTTGGTGCCGGTAGTCCGAGACAACTCGCCCACCAGCAGCGGGAGCCAAGACGGCCCCGCTTCTTCCCTGGGCAAAGAAGGCTGTTGAAGCCCTGCCCGCTTTCTTGCTTTTGCTTTTACGCTCCCTTTCCTCAGGACCTGACTTTTCTTGGACAAATCACCTGAGGCTCGCGCCACCACCGTCGACTTGACTATGTGGTAGACCATAAAAGATTGTATGGCGACGGGGAGCGGAATCGCCAAGCATCAGCCGGCATTTCGTGCAAGATCCACGCCTTCGCACGAGATAGCACAGCCGTGTCGTGGCGAGACGACAGCCAGCGGCCCTCTCCAGCCAGCAGGTAGTCACCATGCGCAAGGGATTAGCGGCGCAACGCACCATCGGACAG
>JBNKNN010000180.1:0-3106 GCA_050293865.1 Hydrogenophaga sp.
GCAAAATCAAACGACACAGGGGAATCCCTGATGAATCAGTGCAGCTCTAGACCAAAGTCAGATGAGACCGAGCCAGCAGGCCCTTTGCACTGCAGCCAGCTTGTTGTCCGTCTGGAGCTTGGCCATGGCGTTGGCCAAATGGTAGTTGACCGTTCGCTCGGAGCACTCCATGCGCTGCGCAGTTTCTCGTGCCGTCAGGCCCTCGAAGGCAAAGTTCAGACTCTCCTGCTCCCTTGGACTGAGGCTGATGCGCTGTTCTGCGATGGAGCGTCGCAGCATCGGCCAGACGTTGAAAGCTGACCATGCCAGTTGCGCCGCCTCGGAACGGTCAGCAAAAGCGCGAGGGCTGAACATGAAACATTCGAACGCCCGACCGGCAGGAAGCGAAAAGGCGACGCGCACAAGCGTCTGGAAACCGTGGGACAGCCACATGCGACGCCACCGGCCTCCAGCTTCGGCCTGATCCCCGTAAGCAGATTTGGAGATATCCTGCCATGCAACCAACGGCGCATCGCTGTCGCGCCAGCCTGCGCCGAAGTCGCGGCTATCGGCCAAAGCCTGAGCTGGGCCCAGCATTCTTGGCGGATGCACGGCCAACACCTCGCGAGCGTCGCGATCCCCCAACGGATTGGGTCCCAGCACGAGCACTGCATCGACGCCCTGGTCTTTCAGGGCGCATAACCAATCGGCGAGAATGGCATCTACGCCGACACTGTCAAAGTTGACAGGCAATGTCATCGCTCGTCACACCTCGAAACAACGACAATGCTATTCAACCCTTGAGACAAGGGGCCGATAAGGGAAGGCAACATGCAGGAGCACATACTGAGGATTACTTAGTGGCCTTGAACCGTTTGTGGCTACACAGCATTCGAACACGATTCTGGCGCTGGCTGTCAGATCGCATCGTCGACGCACCGTTGGAACCCATTTTGCACCCAAGTCAGGGGCGATTGGGATGGTTTGCCGCGTTTACTTTTCTCGGACACCTTATTTTCGGTGGCATTTGGCTTTTTTGGTTACCGCAGCCTTTTGACAGTGTATGGATTCGCGCAGGCCTGTCACTGTTAGCGGTCGCTTACATCATGCCGGCTGTCACCCGCGACCTGTCGTCGCCAAAAAGCAACTGGGTATTTGGCATTGCGTCATGGATACAGTTGCCCATGTTTTTCACGTGGATGTTCTGGATGAATGACGCCAATGCGGTCTGGCTGGCGAGCCTGAGTGCGGCGATTCTGGTCTACTTCCACACCACGGATTGGCGCATTGCAGCCGCGGGCACTTTGCTGGGCCTCGCCGCCGGGTCTGGTCTTGCCGCGCTCACCTACTCAGGCGAATTGCGCTTCAGCCTGCCGAAAGAGCAGTATGTGGTGATTTCTTTCAGCTACTTCATGGGTCTGATGCTGGGATTCTCCAGTGCCAATTTGCGGCGGGCTCGCTTGATCAACATGCTCAGTACCATGGGCGTGATGGCGCATGAGCTTCGCACCCCGTTGGCGACGGTCAATCTCATGGGCGATGTTCTGGCCGGACTGGCCACCAGCGACCTTCCGGAGAACAAGCGCAAACGCCTGGATGAACTGGGCCAACGGCTTCAGAATCTGGTCAGGGGAATGAATCGTCTGATCGACACCCAGATATCCAATGCGCAGCTCATGAGATTGCCTCGAGAGAACTCGCTGATAGACGCCAAGGCACTGGTGAGCGAGGTCATTTCACAATACCCTTACAAAACCAGTCGTGAACGCGAGTGCGTGACGGTTACCATTCAGGAGAATTTTGCTTTTTCCGGGTCAAGACCCTTGTTCGCCCAAGTGTTGACCAATCTGGTCAAGAATGCACTGCATTCCCTTGCGGCGACAAGCAAAGTGATCGAGCCTGGTGACTTGCGCGTTGACGTGGGATTGCATCATGGCAAAGGACGCATCGCCATTTCCGATGAGGGCATGGGCATTCCACATGACCGCCAGCAACGTATTTTTGAACCTTTCTTTTCAACCCAGTCAGGAGCAGGAAGTGGCTTGGGCCTGACCTTCTGCCGCAACGTGGTCGAAGCCGCCAGGGGGCACATCAGTGTGCATTCCGAACCGAATCTTGGCGCCGTCTTCATCATCGACTTGCCGGTGCGCCGCCCGACCGAATGACCTGATCCCCCATGGCCCTGACGATTCCACTGTTCCATCGCCCCGGAAGCATCCTGTTTCTGGATGACGACCAGGACTATCTCGAGATGCTCGGTATGGTGCTCCCGCCGAGCTGGCAGATAGAGCTTTACTCTCGCCCCTCCGCCTTCAGCGACCGAATGAGAGACGAGCCTGCGCGCTGGGAGGCCGATGCAGGTCACCAGCTCATGATCCTTGAGCGCTGGCGGCAAGGACACGCTTTATTGCCCTTGGTGTTGCGCTACTGGGCTACCAATCCTTCGCGCTACCAATTGGCCGAGACTTGCGTGGTCGACTACGCCATGCCTGGGACTGACGGCCTCAAAGTCCTCAACACTCTGCTGGATTGGCCCGGCTCTCGCGTATTGCTCACCGGGCAGGCGGACGAGCAGATCGCCATTCAAGCCTTCAACAACGGGTTGATCGACCAATTTGTGCCAAAGCAGTCTGCAGACATCACACGGCAGATCATGTCGGTGATCGCCAAGCTCGCCCATGCTCCGCATCCACGGTTGAACACACTGTGGCGAAGCGTTCTGCAACCCGGTCAACAATCCGTGTTGCAGGTACCTTCCGTGGCCCGAGATCTGCTTGAATTCGTGCAAAAACACTGGGTTGAGTACGTGTTCATCGGCGAACCGTTTGGGGCGCTGGGCGTCGACAACGAGGGCGACGTCTACTGGCTTCAGCTCGAAACCACGGCTTCCCTCGGCGACTTGGCCGAGCTCACTTCCTCCACCGGCGCATCTCTTGAGACGGTAAAAGCCGTGGAACAGGGTAAACAACTGGTGGCAGCGGAGATGCAGCAGCAGTTGTCTCTGCGCGGGGCCTTGCGGTCGGCGCAGGCTTTCAGCGTGGGCGACGATCAATTGCTGACAGCTGCGGTGTTTCCGTTGGCACCAGAAGATCTTCCACTGCCGATCTACGCCTTCAAGAATTTCCTG
>JBNKNN010000181.1:0-25966 GCA_050293865.1 Hydrogenophaga sp.
ATCTGGCGGTTCAGCTCTTCCTTGATGCGCGCGTTTTCCTCCAGTCGACGCAACTGGCTGAGATCCTGGACGAACCCGAGATGTCCTGCCAGCACACCATTGGCGTCGTGGGTGGGGATGGTGCGTGCCAGCAAGTGGGCAGTTTCCCCACCAGGTCGAATAAGCCGGAACTCCATGTCGAGGCGATCTTGCAGCGGCTCTGCCTCTGACGACCAAATGCTTCGAATACGGTCGATGTCGGCAATGTGCACATGATCTTGCCAAGACCAGTTGTCGAAGTCAGCAGGCGTTAATCCGAATATCTGACAGAGACTCTCATCGACATGGGTGATGGCGCAGCGGCGATTGACCCGGAAAACACCAATCGGGAACACCGCCGACATGGCAGAGAAGAGCTCTCGATAGGCTGAGTCGTCGAACGATTGGAATGTGCTGGGACTCGTCGAGGAGACCGGCTGCATGGGCGCGGGCGCAATGGGGAGCACGCGCGCACTTGCCTCGCCAGGCAAAGCCTGCCGAAGGCGCCGGTTGTCCGCCTCAAGTTGCTCGATGCGTTCGAGCAACTGCGCTTCCCGGCTCGTCTCGGCTTGGCCATCAGAGTCGCCGGATGGCAGCCGCGGAAGTCTTCGAGAGTGAGCACTCATCGAGTCCGACTTTACCTGAGGTCAAAAAAAATGACCTGTGAGAATTGACAGTCAGAAACGGCTTAATTCAGGAAAAGGTATTCGTCCTCCGCGGACCAGCATCTTCCCGTACTCGGCGCAGCGTTGCAGTGTTGGAATCACCTTGCCTGGATTCAGTAGTTCTTTTGCATCAAATGCGTGCTTGATTTCACGCATGAGTTGATTCTCTTCGGGGGAAAACTGCACACACATGCTGTTGAGCTTCTCCACCCCGACTCCATGCTCGCCTGTCACGGTGCCGCCCATCGCCACGCTGGTTTCCAGAATGTCGGCTCCAAACAACTCTGCGCGGTGCAATTGGTCCGGATCGTTGGCGTCGAAGAGGATCAGGGGATGGAGATTCCCGTCGCCGGCATGGAACACATTGGCGCATCGGAGCCCATATTGGGCCTCCATCTTCTCGATGGATCGAAGAATGTCTGCCAGACGCTTGCGCGGGATGGTGGAGTCCATGCACATGTAATCAGGGCTAATGCGCCCAGACGCAGGAAACGCATTCTTGCGCCCGCTCCAGAAGCGCAAGCGTTCGGCTTCATCCTGGCTGACGGCTATGGCATTGGCCCCGGCTCGTCGCAGCACATTGCTCATGTGCTCAATTTCTTCTGCGACTTCCTCTGGCGTGCCGTCGCTCTCGCACAGCAGGATGGCCGCCGCATTCAGGTCGTAACCGGCATGCACGAAGTCTTCCACGGCGGCCGTCATGGGTTTGTCCATCATCTCCAGCCCCGCTGGAATGATGCCTGCCGCGATGACATCGGCCACCGCTTCTCCTGCGCTTTCCACATCCGGAAAGCTGGCCATGATGCAGCGCGCCAACTGCGGTTTGGGCACCAGCTTGACGGTGACCTCGGTCGTGACGGCCAACATGCCTTCAGACCCTATGACCAAAGGCAGAAGGTCAAGTCCCGGCGCATCCAGTGCCTCGCCTCCAAAGCTGATGGCCTCTCCTTCTACGGTGAATCCGCGCACTTGCAGCACGTTGTGAATGGTCAGGCCGTATTTGAGGCAGTGCACTCCGCCAGAATTCTCTGCCACGTTGCCGCCAATGGTGCAGGCAATCTGGCTGCTGGGATCGGGCGCGTAGTACAGGCCGTAAGGGGCAGCCGCTTCGCTGATGGCGAGATTGCGTACACCCGCTTGCACTGTGGCCGTGCGAGCCATCGGGTCGATGCGGACGATCTGGTTGAACTTTGCCAGCGACAGTGTGACGCCATCCGGGTGCGGCAGAGCCCCACCGGAGAGGCCTGTTCCGGCGCCACGGGCGACAACTGGCACACCCATGGAATGGCAGACCTTGAGAGTGGCCGCCACCTGTTCTTCGTTTTCAGGCAGGGCCACCACCATGGGGCGCTCGCGATAAGCAGTCAGCCCATCGCATTCGTAAGGGGTGGTGTCTTCGCTGTGCCAAAGAACGGCATGGGCGGGCAAAACTGCCAAGAGACGACTGGCCACCTGGGACTGGCGCGCCTGGCGGGTGGTGGGGTTGCTGGAGTCGGTGGCGGTGGGTGTCATCGTTGAATACCGGGCTTGGCGTTTGGGCGTCGTTGCCTCAGTTTAGGGGCTATCGGCCCAACTGAGAATGAAAGTTCTTTCAGCCTGACTTGAAACCGATCAAGGTCGCGGGCAATTGGAGGGCTGCCTCTAAACAGCCTCCGAGCGGGGCCAGCCCTCTTGAAAACACCAAAGCAGACACCAAATCTGACTCAACGGTGGCCTGGACGTTTGCGCGGACCAGCCTCCCAACCCCAATGGTCAAATTTCATTCACCGCAAGGAGTTTTGAAACATGAATACCCTGATGACCCGATCTGGCCTGTTTGACGATTTCTTCAAAGATGTGGCCCCCGGCTTTTTTATCAAACCGCTTCACGGTGATCCGCTGCCTGCGCCCTCTCAGATGAAGATCGACGTCAAGGAGACAGATGCTGCGTACACCGTAATGGCTGACGTCCCTGGCGTGCGCAAGGAAGACATCCACGTCAACATTGACGGCAACGTGGTGCAGCTCAGCGCTGAAGTGAAGCAGGAAGACGCGCAAACCGAAGGCGAGAAAGTCCTGCGCAGCGAGCGATACTACGGATCAGTGGCGCGCAGCTTTCAGCTTCCCGTGGACATCGACAATGAGGCTGCCAAGGCCAGATATGACAACGGTGTACTGGTGTTGACGCTGCCGAAAAAAATCAACAAGCCAGGCCAACGCCTGACGGTGGAATGAGCGGCGCCAAGATCGCTTGACAGCAGATGCAAGAAAGCCAGGCGAGGACCTGGCTTTTTGGTGTTGCAGAGAGGACGCCTCTGTCCGAGGGGTGCGACGAATGAAGGCGATCAAGAAACTGCCTTCTTTAGCCATTCGGCAAAGGCGGCACATTCCCAGCGGTCCATGGTGCCGGTGCGCCAGCACAGATAGTGGGCATGCGGGCTGGGCACGTGGCGATCAAACAGGGGAACCAAAGTCCCGTTTTCCAGCCATGGCGCTGCCAGCTTCAGTCGCAAAAGTCCTACCCCCATTCCGACCGAAGCCGCGTCGCACATCAGTCCAACGTCGTTGAACTGCGAACCATCAGTGGGCTCGGGCCAGTCGAGGTCGTGAGCCGCGAACCACGTTCGCCAAGGTTCCAGAGGGCTGCGCAACAGAGGAACGCCTTCAAGGTCGTTCACGCTCTCGAAAGGGCCGTGCTCCCTTGCAAATACGGGAGAGGCCAAGGGGGTAATTTCGTCCTTGAGCAGACAGATGTGTTCAACGTCCGCATAGCGGCCAGTGCCGAAGCGAATAGTGAGGTCGGCATCTTCGGCCACCACATCCAGCAGCGGGATGCTGACCTGCAGCGTCAAATCGATCTCGGGATATGCGTCGCAAAACTGACGCAGCTTGGGCAGCAGGATGGAGCGTGAGAACGTGGGCGTGACTGCCAGCTTGAGCTTGCGCCGCCCGGGGCTGGTGCCCGCGCCCGGAAAACGCTGAAGAGTGGCCAGTCCCTCGCGGACGTTGGCCAGGTATTCGCTGCCTTCGGTGGTCAGGGAAAAGTCAGCCCGCCCAAACAGCTTGACGCCCAGTAACTGCTCCAACTGGCGTATCCGATGGCTGACCGCACTGGGCGTGACGCACAGCTCCTCGCCCGCCTGTGTCACGCTGCGCAGACGCGCCAAAGCCTCAAACGTCAGCAGGCACTGGATCGGCGGGATGCGTGCGCTCACTGGAAGACAACCGTTTTATGACCGTTGAGCAGCACGCGGTGGTCGCTGTGCCACTTCACGGCGCGCGCCAATACCTGACTTTCGGTGTCACGGCCAGTGGCAGTGAGGTCTTCGACCTCGTAAGTGTGGTCGACCCGGGCCACGTCCTGTTCGATGATCGGACCCTCGTCAAGGTCGGCCGTGACGTAGTGCGCGGTTGCGCCAATGAGCTTCACACCCCGGTCATGTGCCTGGTAGTAAGGCTTGGCCCCCTTGAAGCTGGGCAAGAAGCTGTGGTGGATGTTGATGGCTCGCCCTGCCAGCTTCTGGCACATGTTGTCGCTCAGGATCTGCATGTAGCGGGCCAGGACGACCAACTCAGCGCCTTCTTGCTCGATGATCTCCAGTTGCTTGGCTTCTGCGTGCTCTTTGGTTGCCGCTGTGACAGGGATGTGATGAAACGGTACGTTGTAGCTGGCTGCCAGTTGATAGAAGTCCCGGTGGTTGCTCACGATGGCGCGGACATCCAGGCGAAGCAGGCCGCTCTTCCAGCGGAACAGCAGATCGTTGAGGCAATGGCCCTCCTTGCTCACGAAAATCACCGTCTTCACAGGTTCGGCCAAAGGGTGGAGGCTCCACTTCATCTCGAACCCGGTCGCAAAGGCCTTGAGTTGGTCACTGAGGTCCAGGGCGGGCAGGTCAGGGCAGGTGAACTGCACGCGCATGAAGAACAGGCCCGTGTCATGGTCGTTGAACTGTGCCGCTTCTTCAATATTTCCGCCCCGCTCCAGCAGGAATCCAGAGACGGCGTGGACGATGCCCCGGCGGTCCGGGCAGGAGAGGGTAAGAACGTAACTGTTTTTCATGGCTTCGGCATTTTCGCAGGAACAGCCAGGCTTTGCCCGAGCCTGTTCCACGGGCATGGCGCCAGTGCCACAATGGTGTCCAGATTCATTGCCCTTTTTGCCGGAGACACCCATGGCATTCAGCGACCTTCGGATGGACAACCACTGGTTGCCGTTCACTCCCAACCGCAGCTTTCACAAAGACCCGCGTGTATTTGTGAAAGCGGACGGAATGATGTTTGTCACCCATGACGGAAGGGAGGTGATCGACGGTATTTCCAGTTTGTGGTGTGTGGGGGCGGGGCACAATCGCGCGCCCATCAATGAGGCCATCAAGCGCCAGGTCGACACGCTGGACTACGCCACGGCCTTCAATATCGGGAACGACCAGGCTTTCCTGGCTGCACAGAAGATTGCCGGGCTGGCGCCTGGCGACCTGAACAAGGTCGTTTTCTGCAATTCCGGCAGCGAGGCGGCCGATACTTCCATGAAGATTGCCTTGGCCTACCACCGGGCGCGGGGAGAGGGACACCGCAACATCTTCATCGGTCGTGAAAAGGGTTACCACGGGGTCGGTTTTGGTGGTATGAGCGTTGGCGGTATTCCAGCCAACCGCAAGGTCTATGGTCCTGCGCTGTTGCCTCGAATCGACCACATGCGGTTCATTCATGATCCGGTCAATCACGCTTATGTGCACAACGAGGAGCCGGTGTGGGCGGAAGACCCGCTGCTTGAACTGGAGCAGCGCATCTTGCCTCTGCATGATCCAAGCAATGTCGCCGCCGTCATCGTCGAGCCTGTGGCTGGCAGCGCCGGCTGGTACGTGCCGCCCAAGGGATACCTCAAACGCTTGCGCGAAATTTGCGACAAGCATGGCATCCTGCTGATCTTTGACGAAGTCATCACCGGTTTTGGTCGTCTCGGCTCGCCATTTGCGGCCGACCACTATGGCGTCGTGCCCGACATGCTCAACTTCGCCAAGTGCGTGACCAACGGCGTGATTCCCATGGGGGGCGTAGCGTGCCGGCAGCATCTCTATGACGGGTTGATGAATGCGCATGGCCAGGCTCCGGAACATGCCATCGAATTCTTCCACGGCTACACCTACTCGGGACACCCCGTGGCCAGCGCTGCAGCCGTGGCTACCATCGACTTGCTTCAATCAGAGAACCTGTTCGAGCGCGCGGGCGAAATGGGCAAAGTCTTGGGCGACGCTGTGCACTCGGCTTGCAAGGGGTTGCCAAACGTGGTGAGTATCCGCAGCTATGGCCTGGCGGCGGCGGTTGAGTTGGCGCCTGCACCGAGCTTGCCCGGCAAAAGGGCCTACGATGCCTTCCTTCACGCGTTCCAGCGCGGCGTGCTGGTGCGCAGCGCTGGCGACAATCTCGTGTTTGCGCCGCCGTATATCGTGGAAGCGTCGCATATTGATACCATGGTCAATGTTCTGGCCGATGCCATCAAGGCACAAGCCTGACCCGGCCGCCCGGCTGACCTTGAACACGCAACGCCAATGAGGAGGAACCCATGGCACTGATGGATTTCATCAACAAGCAGTGGATCGACATCATCGAATGGCTCGATGATTCGCGGGACACTTTGTCCTATCGCTGGCCGGATGACGACAAGGAAATCAAGAACGGTGCGCAGCTTATCGTGCGCGAGAGCCAAGTCGCTCAGTTCGTATATCTGGGCAAGTATGCGGACACGCTGGGTCCGGGCAAGCATACGCTCACGACGGAGAACATTCCCATCCTCAGCGACCTGTTGGGGTGGAAGTACAAGTTCGAGTCGCCCTTCAAGGCCGACGTTTATTACGTCATCACCCGTACTTTCACTGGCAACAAATGGGGAACGTCCAACCCGGTGATGATGCGGGACGCCGACTTTGGCGCCGTACGGATACGTGCTTTCGGCACCTTCGACTTCAAGATCGTCAATCCCCCACTGTTTCTGCGAGAGGTGGCTGGCACAGATCACCATTTCCGTCTGGACGAATTCCACGACGTGATGCGTTCGCGCATTGTCGCCGTGTTCAGCGAAACACTCGCATCGGCCAAGGTGCCGGTGCTCGACGTGGCCACACGATACTCCGAACTGGGCGACGCATTACTGGAACCTGTGAATCTGGTGATGCGGGAGAAGTACGGCATAGAGATGACCGCCTTTGTGGTCGAGAACGTGTCGGTGCCGAAAGAGGTGGAAGAGGCGATCGACAAACGCGGAGCCATGACGGCCATCGGCAACCTCAACGATTACGTCAAATACAACATGGGCAATGCCCTGGCCGATGGCAAGGCCGGCGTGGCGGGCATGGGTGCAGAATTGGCTACCGGCCTTGCCATGGGGCAGTCCATGCTTCAGGGCATGGGTGCCGGAGGTGGCGTTGCGGCGCCCGGTATGCCCGGTTTTGTGCCAGGCGCCATGGCCGGAGCTGCAGCAACCGCGGCGCCTGCAGATCCGGCGCTGAGTGTGCTGACACCTGAGCAAGTGGCTGAGCTGCTCCGCGTGACAGCGGCAGATGTGTTGGTGGAGTTGGAGAACGGCAACCTCAAGGGGCGCAAGATCGGTTCGCAGTGGCGCGTTCCGCGCAAGTCGGTCGATGAATTCCTCGCAGGCTAAGGCAGAAGAATCCGTCGCACATGCGTGAAGAGGAACTGGCGGCCAGGGAGAAGCTTTCGTGCCCTGCCTGCGGCGGCGAGGCGCACTGGAATCCTGCCAAGAAGGCGCTGATCTGCGCCTACTGCGGAACCGAGTCTCCCTATGAGTTGGTGGAAGAGGGCGAGATCGTCGAGCACGATCTCGTCACCGCTTTGCGCGAGATCCCTGCCAGTGCACGAGGGTGGGAGGCGCAACGCCGTGCGGTCAAGTGCCAGCATTGCGACGCCATCAGTGTCTTCAGTGCTGAACAGCAGGGGAAGCGCTGTGATTTTTGCGGCTCCAGTTCGCTGGTGCCTTTCGAGGAGACGGATGACATCATCCGGCCGCAAGCACTCTTGCCCTTTGATGTGTCGGAGTCCCGCGCGCGTGATTTGGTACGTCAGTGGTATGGGTCACGCTGGTGGGCGCCCAACAATCTGAGCAAACGAGCGCTGACCGATACGCTCAAAGGCGTTTATCTGCCTTACTGGACGTTTGACGCACAGGCCAGCGCGAGCTACACCGCCGAGGCGGGCGAGCCGTATCAGGACAACGAGGGCAAGCGGCGCGTGCGCTGGTATCCGGTCAGTGGCTATGTGGAGCATTTTTTTGATGATACGCTGGTGTGCGGATCGCGTGGCGTTCATCCCCGGTTGGTTCAGGCGGTTGAGCCATTTCCGACGACGGATCGGCTCAAACCGTACGACGCTGGCTATCTCAGCGGCTGGACCGTCGAGCGCTACCAGCTTGACCTGGTGGCCTCAGCGGAGCGGGGCCGTCAGCGCATGCGTGAAGGCTTGCGTCAGTTGTGCTCGCAGGACATTGGCAACCCGTTGCAGCGCGGTCTGCGCATGGACGACAATTTCTCCGCCCAAACGTTCAAGCACATCCTGTTGCCGATCTGGCTCGTCGGCTACGACTATGGCAGCAAGGACTACCAGGTGGTGGTCAACGGCGTGACCGGCAAAGTTTCCGGCGAACACCCGATCAGTTGGGTCAAGGTGACGCTGGCTGCATTGGCCGTGATCATTCTGGTGTTGATCTACGCTTCGCTCTCTCGCTGAGTGATCGAGTCAACGGGGCCTGGCAAAGGCCTTTTTCATCTCGTTGCAAGGGTCATTTCTGGACAGTTCGGGCGTGCGCCAGATCTGATCAGCTTGTTGCAGGTTCCCGGTGGGCGGGAGGTCTGTGGAGCGCGACACCATCATGACCACGTGCGCTGCGGCAGCTACCGAAGAAGGCAGGTGGGACGGAACGCCCCTGTCGCGGCGGGCGTGCTCCCCGCCGACCACTAAAACTACGCTTTTTCGAGTATCTGTGTGCGCAGGATCTTTTGAGGAAGCGTCGACGCCAACGACTGCCATGGCTTCCCGAGCCATCGCCGCGTCCCTCGCGACCTGAATGCGGGCCATGGCAGGTAGTTGAGAGCGAGGCAGCAGCCCGCAGTGCGAGGAATCGATCCGTTCGAGCAAATCTGCGCGTTGTGATTTGGGCAAATGCCGGTCCCAAGTCGCCACCTGCATGACCTGCTGATGCTGCGAGCGAGGCAGGTTGGCGCCGATCACCGGGACAGAGGCTCGGACGGCGCTCATCACCACGGGGCCATAGTCTGCCCAGGGCCAGCCTTTGTCGTTCCATGCGAGGCGCTCTCGAACCTGGACCTCGGACGCTTGAGGCGACAGACCCACGGTGGTGTGACCGCGTTCAACCATTTCCAACAGGAGCGCACCCATTCGCCCTTGAGACGAAAGGTGTTCGATTGCCTGTCTTTCGAGTTGGTGATGCGCCGGGGCGTCGTGCTCCTCGCCCAGAATGATCAGCGGCGCATGCGGCAGTTCTTCTACCAGCGCCAGCGCTTGTGACGCTCGAAGCAAAGGAGAGGATGAGCCTGTCGCGCATGCCGCCAGACACGCGGCGACCGCAGGGTGCAAGATCCACCTCCATGGCGCAAGTGAGGACGCGGCAAGGCGGGAACGCTGGCGTCGGTGTAGCTGGCGGAGTCCCATGATGGAATCTGATCAGGGAAGCGAGCGCGAGTTCAGTCCTCAGCTCTCAATGCTGGAATCGTCCCCTGCGGGTGAACAAGGCGAGATCGACGTAGTTCAAGCCGGGGTTCTCTCCAATCCCGTACCCGATGGTCAGGCCATCAAACGTGACGGAGGCTCCGTTGAGCTTTCGGGCAAAGATTTCGCGGGTGGGATTGGGGCCAGCCAACTTCAAAGCCTGGGCAAAGGCTTTGGTGGTGAGGTACCCCTCCAGGCTGCCATAGGAAAAATCCACGTCAGGCTTGTACTTGGCAATGGCCGACTGGTAAGCGCGGGTGATCTCTGTTTTGCGCTCCCAAGGACTGGGAACAACCTGCGCGAACACCATGCCGTGCGACAGATCGCCCAGATGTTCAGCCAACTGCGACGATCCCGAGTTGACGCCGTAGAAGTAGGTTTTCACACCCATCAGGCGAGCCATGCGAATGAGGCGCTCAAAGGCACTGACGCTGCCATGGTTGAAAACCATCTGTGCACCGCTGGCACGAATGCGATCCACGGTGGCCCGCACTTGACCTTCCGACTCATCAGAACCGAACGGCAAGTCTGCGACCAGCTCCATGCCGGTCTTGTTGATGTGTTTGCGAACGTTGGCCAGGTGTTGCTCGCCTGTGGGTGTGCTCTTGCGATAGAAGCCCACTTTGGTGATGCCCAGACTACGAGCCTGATCCATCAAGGCGATGAACTCTTCCCTGTGCCCGACGCGGACGGGAAAAACGATGGGCTTGGCTGCTTCACGCAATCCGGGTGAGCCAGCCATGGGACCAAAAAACGGAACATCTTTCTCCAGCGCTACGTTCATCACCGCCGTAGAGGGTCCTCCCTCAACCGACCCAAACAGCAAGAACACCTTGTCTTTGTCGATCAGCTCCCGAGCGTTGGCAGCCGCTTTGTCTGCGCTGCCATCGTCGTCCATGACCTTGATGGCAATCTTCCTGCCATGAACGCCTCCAGCGCCGTTGATCTCGGCCAAGGCCACTTCGACGCCCTGACGCACGGCAACACCATAGTCACTCTTGCCGTTTTTGAGCGTGATGCTTTGGCCGATCAGGATTTGATCAGTCGTTATGCCATTCTCGGCGTTGACCAAAGGGGCCACCAGGCAAGTGGCCATGAGGAAAGCTTTGAGCAGCGCGCGTTTGGCAATGGTCATGGATGTACCTGTTCTTCAGGCTTTGCCCGAAGCTTCCCCAGTCGTCGGGTTTTAAGGGTAAGAATGCCGTCGATTATGGGGGGACATCGCGCCTGTCGCCAAGGCGACAACTGTCGCGCCAAGAGAAAACAGGCGCCGCGCTGAGAGATTTCAGCGAAGGCGTTGTTTCAGTGCATCACAACAGGCATCTGGGCGAGCGACGCATAGCTCTCAAGGGTGTCTTCCACCTCTTCCTGAGAAGGGGTGTGGTCCTGCCAAGCCTGTATCTGGAGTTGGAACATCTCAGCCCAAGAGCCGTCGAGATAGACCTCTTTGCCGGAGCGTTTGTCCACGATTTCAAAGCCATGACGCGGCATCAGCGGAATGTCTTCCGTCTCTGGTGCGTCGACCTCGGGCGCATTGGCCAGGATGTGGACTACTGCAAAAGTATCCGAGTCGTAGAGCATGTTCATGGCTTCAATATCCTCCAATGAGAATAACCCCTGTGTAGTCTCTGTTATATCGGCTCTTGGCCGAGAAAACTCAAGTCCGCTCAAGTTTTCCTCATCTTTACATGAGGGCGCACCATGACAGTTCAAGGGGTGTGGTGTCGCATGCACATCTGGAATTCGGCAGCACTGCCGCAGTGCATGGGGCACCATGGCGGACCATGTGTAGCGCGCATCGCTGTGCGGCTATTGCTCGACGCTGTCGAGCGTCTGTTCAAGAAAGTCGCCGTTGGCTTCGTCGAGTCGAATGCGCACCGGCATGTGGTCCAGGGCAGGAGCCAGATCGATCGTCACCGACTTTTCTTTCGAGTCCGTGCTGAGCCGATGCAGCCGTATCACTTCAAATTCGCCTGCACCTGTATTGATTCGCGCGCCCGACAGTACTTTGAACTGCCACACGCTGGTCCGACGCGTGTCGCTGACCGGCAGGGTGATGAACTCTCCCTCGCGAAAGCGCTCAGGTTGTGCTTTGGCCAAAGCTGCCAATTGAATGGCAACGGATAGCTGGTCCTGGTTACCCGCGCGAAGCGCTTCTTGTCGTCCGTTGCGCTGGTAGCGCACTTCTCCGGTGGCCTGGTCGAATTCCGTTCGCCGTTCTCGTCGGCTGATGTCGTCGAAGCGCTGCGGAACCAATCCCTCTGGCGACACTTGTCCTTGGCTGATCTGCTTTCTGCTTCCGAGCAAGAAGGCTCCAACCTCCATTTCCGCGCGGTAGCCTTGTCCACTGACTTCCCAATTCATTTCGCCAGAGGCGCGATAGTCCATTCCTTTCGCCTTGGCCAGAACGGTGTAACGCAGCCGCGCGTTGCCCGGGGGGATGGCGGGCCCCAACGTGGTGGCTGGTTCACTGAGGGCGGCAACGGTATCCGATGGTTCAGCGGCTTGATCGGGTGCCTCCAACGCCGGTGCCCCTCGCGGCTGTATCCATGCAGAGGGCAATGGCGCAGAAGCAGCGGCGTGCGATGCCGCTTCGTCCGTGACGCCCAAGTCTGTTGGCAAAGCTTCTGCCTCCAAAGGCGCAGGTGCCAGCTCGGTTTGAGCGGGAACAGGATCGGGATTGGGCGCTTTGACAGGCCTTGGCTTGGGCTTGGGAGGGGGCGGTGGTGGCGGTGGCGGTGGCGGTGGCGGTGGCGGTGGCGGTGGAGGTGGCGGTGGCGGTGGAGGGGCCAGCACCAGCCACCGAAAGTCATTGGACAGCACTGGCGCTGCGCCGGCCGGCGATGAGGTGTCCTCAAGAGCGGGGGTTGTATTCGACGCCTGCTGTACGGGGCTTCGTGCGTCCGGGATTGCGCTTTCAGTAGCGCCCCCAGGAATGAGCGCGGACTCCCATTCGAGCAGTACGGCACCATGGACCAACGTGACGGCCAGCGTGAGCCACAGCCAGGTGCTGGAATGGGGGCCTGCTTCGGGCCGCAGTCTGGTGGGCCGCGTCGACGCCAGTTCCATGGCATTCAAGTGCTTGCCATTGGCGAGCGATAGCCCAGGTCTGCGCTGAGCTGCTTGGCGCAAGCTAGGACTGCCTGACCCTGAGGGCTGCTCCAGCGCGTGTCAAGCGTCATGATGGAGCCCAGCACCACGATCCCCATGACCATGTGCCCTTGCGCGTCGAACACTGGCGCGCAAAATCCGGCCACGCCGGGCAGCAGACTGTGAACGACCCGTGACATGCCGTGCTCGCGTGCCTCTTGAATCATGGCTTGCACTTGCGCTGCATTTCGCGGCAGATCGTCCATTTCCGCCGGGGCGGCAGGGGGCAGCTTCCTGATGGTGGCCAGTTCCTCCTTGATCATGGCCGCCAACCGTGAGGCGTCCCGACTCCCCTCGGGCATGAAAGCCGCGAAACACCGGCCTGTGGCAGAGGAGAGCAGCGGCATGACGTCGCCCAGGCGCAGTCGCACAGGGGCCGTCTGAGGCGCCTCATTCCAGTGCACCATGGTGGGGCCCTGGTTGCCCCAGACAGCAATCGCCAGTGTGTTGCCAGTTTGTTGCAACAGGCCAGCCATGCGTTCGCGCGCGAGCTTCACCGCATCAACCCGGCTCAGACTGGCCAAGCCCAACCTGAGCGCTGAGGGACCAAGGTCGTAACGGGTGGTGGCCGGGTCTTGTAGCACCAGGCCCAGTCGCTGAAAGCTCACCAGATAGCGGTGTGCCTTGGCGGCGCTCATCCCGGCGGCGGCAGCCAAGTCCTTGAGCATGAGAGCGCCTGGCGCCTGAGCCAGCGCCTCCAGTAGTTCAAACCCCACTTCTACCGATTGGATCCCGGCGCGGGCGGATTCGTCAGACTTGTTCTTTGCGGAAGAAAGCGGTGCAGAGCGATTGGAGGACATAAGAGCGAGGGAAATGCTCGAGACAAACACGGTCCCTGCAAATTTGGCAGGACTGCTTTACAATTCCAATTACGAATCGGTAAACTTGTTTAACTAAACGAAATTTCGTGTCATCGGGCCGTGCGAGTGCCTCGCGGGCAAAATGGCGGCACGTCAGCGACTCAGGAGACTTCAATGAAATTGGCCACATACAAGGACGGATCGCGCGACGGGCAACTGGTTGTTGTCTCGCGAGACCTGTCGACGGCCCATTATGCGACGGGCATTGCCCAGACGCTCCAACAGGTGCTCGACGACTGGAACTTTCTGTCGCCGCAACTGCAAGACCTGTATGTCACGCTCAACAGTGGCAAAGCCCGCCATGCGTTCCCGTTCGACCCTGCCATGTGCATGGCGCCCCTGCCTCGCGCGTATCAATGGGCTGACGGTTCGGCTTACATCAACCATGTGGAGCTGGTGCGCGCGGCCCGCGATAGCCAGGTGCCCGAGTCCTTCTATACCGACCCCTTGATGTATCAGGGCGGTAGCGACGATTTCATTGGTCCTCGGGACCCCGTCGTTGTGCCCAGTGAGTCGTTCGGCATCGACTTCGAGGCCGAAATCGCCGTGGTGACCGAGGACGTGCCTATGGGCAGTACGCCTGAGCAAGCGCTGGAAGGCATCCGTCTGGTGATGCTGGCCAACGACGTGTCGCTGCGCAACCTGATTCCCGCCGAGCTGGCCAAAGGATTCGGATTCTTCCAGAGCAAGCCGGCCACAGCGTTCAGCCCAGTGGCGGTCACGCTCGACGAGTTGGGGGATAGTTGGCAAGGTGGCCGACTGCATCTGACGCTGCAAAGCACCTGGAATGGGCGCAAGGTCGGCATGTGCGAAGCTGGCCCGGAGATGACGTTTCATTTTGGGCAGCTCATTGCGCACATTTGTAAAACGCGCAATGTGCGCGCAGGCTCCATCGTCGGGTCGGGCACCGTGAGCAACCAGGCGGTCGAGAAGAATGGCAAGAAAGAGTGGCCCAAGGGATACAGTTGCATTGCAGAGAAGCGTGCCATCGAGACCATTCTGGACGGCAAACCCAGCACCGATTTCATGAAATTCGGCGACACCATTCGCATCGAAATGAAGGGTGCCGATGGACAGTCGGTTTTTGGCGCGATCGACCAAGTCATCGCCTCGCAGGACGAGCAAGACGCACAGTGACGGATCGTCGTCATCGATGACGAAAGCGAGAAGGGCTTCATCGTGGGAGCCCTTCTCGCTCCTCCGGTGCGCCAACCGGCTAAAGCCCTCCGTTGAAGCTCAGCTTGCGTAGATGTCGCCGGGGAAAGCAAAGCCCTTGATTTCGATCGGGTTGCCTGACGGGTCGCGGAAGAACATTGTCCACTGTTCACCGGGTTCGCCTATGAATCGCCCTTGCGGAGGGAGTTCGAACGCGATACCAGCGGACCTCAGCCTTTCAGCCAGATCCTTCCATTGCGGCAGCAGCAGCACAATGCCGAAATGAGGCATGGGCACCATGTGTTCCCCGACCTGACCTGTGTTGGCGACAGCCATCACGGGTCCAAGGTGCAAGGACAGCTGGTGGCCAAAGAAATCGAAGTCGACCCAGGTATCGGTGCTTCTACCTTCGCGGCAGCCGAGGGTGCCGCCATAAAACGCCCGCGCAGCATCCAGGTCATGCACATGGATGGCCAGATGGAAGGCGCTCGGCAGTGCCAGGGTGTCGGCAAGTGGGTGGTCGCGATTCATCCGGCAAGCATAGCAAAGGCAGTGTGAACGCTGGCGAAGAAAAGCCCGCCGTTGAGCGGGCAATCAAGGCCTGAATGTGATCCCGACCTTCACTCTCGTCCTTCATTTCAAAGCTGTGTGGGATCAGCTGTTGTTTTGTCAAACTTGAGGAAATACTGGCGGGCCATGGCGACCAACTGCGCGTCGGAGGGATGGTCGGCCGTCACCACGTCGACCACCGCTTTGTCCACTGCATGCGAATGGTGCTTGCAGAACTCACGGAACTCAATTTTGGCGTTCGCCGGACCCGTGACCAGAATTTCATGTACCCCCTCCAGCGCACTGGCGATCTGGCCAAAGTAGTCCTTGCTGGCCGTGGCATTGCCGTGTTTTGGCTTGTGATGGCTTCGGCTTTTGATTCGCTGCGATTCCACATGTTCGCGGTCGAACATCAAGACGTGGGCTTCGTTGTGGTCCAACCAGACAACGGCGTGGAATGTGGTCATGTGAGGTCTTCCTTTCTCTTCTTCGTGGTTTTGATCGAATGCTTGTTCTCTTGGGTTCTTCGTCCCCCGCCTGAGGGGCTACTCCGCTGGAAGGTCCGCGGTTCAATAGCCAGAACGAGGCCGTTCGCCGCTGTCTTTCTCGGCCCGTTCCTGACAGCTCAGGCAGCGGGTTGATGTCGGCACTGCATGCAACCGGGCGGTTTCTATCTCGGCGCCGCATGCTTCACAGACACCAAAGCTGCCGCTGTCTATGCGCTTTAGGGCCTCGTCGATGGCCACCAGCTCTTCCGACTCGCGTTCTTCCAATGCAATGTTCAAGTCGCGTTCAGCGTCCGCCGTGGCCCAGTCGTCGCTTTCGTTGGCCTTGGCTTCGGCCGCCGCTTCCGCTCGCCCAATGGCGCCGCCACGGTGCTGTCTCAGCTGCGCCAGAACGTCGGCGCGCATCTGTCTCAGTTGCTGGCCGAACGTCTCGGAAATGTTGTTGCTCATGCAAACTCCTCGTGTTGTCATCTGCCTTGGGAGGGAAACCCCGGAATGCCGTTGCTGCCGCACCCTTTACCATGTCTCCATGGTGCGCCGAGTGGCCCCAGCCCGGCTTGATGAAGGTCAACAAAGAACACAGGGCATCCTGGGGGCATCTGTTCTTGATGTTTCCCCATCTGCCCCGGGCTGTGGCATGCTTGGATCAGTCCGGTTGTTGCCGGTCGGGAAGCTTCCGGGTGTCCCTGGTGGACACGGTTCCTATGGTTGAGGAGACACCATGAGCGAAAGCAGCGGATTCGGGAAATTTGTACCAGGCTTTGATTTCTTGCAGAACCTGGCCGGTCAGGCCGCCAGTGGTGTGGCGCAGGGCATCAGCCAGAACATGCCGCAACTGCCCAACCTGAGTCACTGGGTGGCGCCCACCTTCAACGTGGACGAGCTAGAAAAACGCATCGAGGAACTCAAGGCAGTGCACTACTGGCTCGATCAGAATGCCAAGGCACTGGGCGCAACCATCCAGGCGTTGGAAGTGCAGAAGATGACACTTGCGACGCTGGAACATATGAATTTCAGCATGGGCGATGTGGCCAATGCGTTCAAACTCAAGGCGGCGGATTCAGCCGCAAACCTTGGGGTGACACCGCCTCGCCAGCCCACTCGCCAATACTCCTTCAAGCTCGACCCAGCCGAAGGCCAACTGCCCGAGACAGAGCCTGAGAAAGAAAGGGAGGAGGAGGTGGAAGCGAAGTCCGCCAAGCGCCGCGCCAGCAGAGCAGGATCGAGCCAGAAAAAGCAGAGCAGCAAGGCGCACACGGCGCCGAATATGGTCGACCCCATGCAATGGTGGGGAGGGTTGACTCAGCAGTTCCAGTCCATCGCTGCCAACGCAATGAAGGATGCCGCACGCAATGCCGCGCTTGACACAACTCGCGGAGTGGCGACAGACGTGACAGGCAAAGCCATGAAAACAGCCACCGACATGGCGGGAAAAGTGGCTGGTACCATGATGGGAACGGCTGGGGCCATGGCAGGCATGGGCAAGGCTGCCATGGGAGCCGCACCTCGGAAGGGGGCGGCGTCTTCCACTAAGACCACCAAGGCCGCCAAGACAGCTTCCAAGGCGTTGAGCAGTCAAGCGAAAAAACGCAGCTCGCCGGCAGCCGGCGCGGGAGCCCGCAAGGCTACGCCAACCAAAAAGGCCAGCCCGCGCCAAGCACCGACAGCACGTAAGCGAAGCAGACGCTGATCCTTCGTGTGGCCTTTGCAGGCTTTTGCAGGCCTTTCGCCAACGAGACTGCGCTCACCAGACCAGGACCCTCACGCATGGCATTGTTTCCCTCCGGCCACGCCACCCATCCGCAATGGCGGATGGCACTGGCCTTGGTGGTGGCTCAGCTCAAAGCTCAGATGGCGTTGCCGCAGTATGCGGCGTCGCCGTCTTTGGGCCTGCTCTACATCACAGATCATTACGCCGGCGAAGCCGAGGCCTTGCTTGATGCGCTGTCGGCGGAGTTGCCCGAAGTCACCGACTGGGCAGGGGCAGTAGGCGTAGGCATCTGTGCCAGCAACGTCGAATACTTCAATGAGCCGGCCATGTCTGTCTTGTTGTGTGCCCTGACGCCAGATCAATACCAGGTATTCAACGGTGTTTCGCCTTTGCGTGGGCGCTTTCCTTCACAAACCGCGCTGGTGCATGCCGATCCCTCAACACCCGATCTCTCTGAGCTGGTGAGCGAGCTGGCTTCCCGCACGGCAGCCGGTGAGGTGTTCGGCGGGTTGGTCAGCAGTCGTTCTGCCAATGTGCAGTTTTCTGTGGGCAGCGGTGGCAACCTCAAAGGCCACGGCGGCGCATCAGGCGTATTTTCTGGCGGCTTGAGCGGCGTGGCGTTTGGTCCTGACGTGTCGCTGATCACGCGCGTGACCCAAGGAGCGCAACCCATCGGCAAGGTGAGGACAGTGACGGAGGCCAATGGCAATCTGGCGCTGAGCCTCGATGGTGAGCCAGCATTCGACGTCTTGTTGTCCGAGGCTGGTATCGACCTGGATCAGCCCCAGCAGGCCATGGCTCGACTGCGCTCTACCTTTGTCGGCCTTTGTCCGGCAGAGGCAGATGCGCGAGGTCTCGATTCCTCCCTTTTCTCGCAGCGGCGTATGCTCGGACCTGACGTCCTGGTACGGCACATCATTGGTGTGGACCCTGGCCGGCGCGGTGTGGCAGTGGCTGCCGATTTGTCGGTGGGCATGGGGTTGGCATATTGTGAGCGAAACGTTCAATCGGCCAGAGCCGATCTCATGCGCATCTGCGCCGAGATTCGAGAAGAGTTGGAGCCTCAACTCGTTGGACAGGACACCGCCTTGGAGATGGCCGACGCGGACATGTCTTCCCTGGCGCATCCAGTGCGGCGCATGCTGGGCGCTGTATACATCAGTTGCACGGGGCGCGGTGGGCCGCATTTCGGCGGGCCGAGCGCCGAGCTGCACATCATTCGACAGGCGCTGGGAGAAATCCCATTGGCGGGGTTCTTTGCTGGCGGCGAAATCGCTGGTCGCCGAATTCTTGGCTACAGCGGCGTGCTCACGGTGTTCACTGCTCCGATGGAGGCCGGCTGAGCTCCTCTCTACCCGCCTCGGGTGGATCCGCGTCGCAGTTTGGCAAAGGCTTCGAACTCCCAGCCACGCATGGCCAGCAGCAAGGTGTAGCCACCTTTGTCTTTGTCGTCGAGCTTCTGATCTGTCTGGTGTTGCTGCGCAAAGTCTTGTGCCACCCTGTGCAAACGCTCGAGAAACACGGGTGCCAGCGCTTTGCTGACGGATCCATGAACCAGCAGCACGCCCTCTCCGTGGCCGTCGAAGCCGCCGGAAAAATAGTCAAGCACGGCGTTCTCTCGGAAATAGTCCATCACGGGGCCGTGCGGGCGCCAGCGAAATGCCTTGGACAGCTTGAGCCGGTAGCGATTCATGGGGCGCAGCTCGATGATGCCGATGCGATCGAGTTGGGCCAGGTACTTCACGCACTCCGCCTCCGTGAGCTGGTAGTAGCCGCTGATCTGCTCCACCGTCCATTGACTGAGCACGCAAATGGCCATTAGCAGCAGCTTTTTGTCTGCAACCACTGCGCGCTCCTGCTCGAGCGTCATTTCCTTGAGCAACGGCTGACTGTCTGCCACGCGACGTGCAAGCTCTGAAAACTCCAGCTTGAGCGCTCGGCAGATCTCATCTACCCGGGACAGTGACATGTCGCCTTTGGCCAGCATGCGCTTGACGCTGGATTCCGCCATGCCCATGGCGACGGCCAGATCGGCATAGGTCATTTGCGCGCTTTTGAGTTCCTTCTTGATCACGCGCACCAGTTCGAGGGTGTTGCTCACGGACGTTCCTCCTTGTTGAGTTGTTTGTTGGTATCGAAAATCGGTACGAAGAAATGCATTTTTAAAAACTGTACCAGATATCTATTCTTTCCGAAGTGATGTTGCGCTGAGACTGGCGAGAACACATCAGCAGTTGTCCCGCGCCATAACGCCCAAAAGACGAGCCGCTGAGTTCAGGAGTCTTCCATGCATCTATCTCTCTCCCGGTCCACTGTTTCGCCAGTCGCGGTCGCTGCCAGCCCAGCGCCTTCTGCCACCTCTAGCCGCTTGCAAGCCCTTCTTCTGGCTCTGGTTGTGGTGTGGAGCGCCACGCTGCTTGTCTCGCCATCGTGGCTGGCAGATGCAGGCCTTGCGCTCAATGCCCACGGTCATTCGTCGTTGTATTCGCACGGGCATCCGTTCGTGGACGCCAGGGCGTTCTGGGGAATCCCGAACACCCTGGATGTGATGACCAACCTCCCGTTTCTGTTGGCGGGGTGCGCGGGGCTGTGGTGTCTGAAAAATCCGGGGAACGGCTGGGCGAGGGAGAACCGCAGTTCGGGCCGAGTGTTCTTCGCAGGACTGTGCCTGACCGCCTTTGGCTCAGCGACATACCATTGGTTGCCGAACGCGTGGACGCTGGTGGGGGACAGGATGGGAATGGCCGTGACATTTGCCGGAGCGGCGGGACTGGTGCTCTCCCATCGCTGCGATCGCGCGGTTGCACGTCCTGCCATGTGGGGCATGTTGCTTCTGGCGGCGGTGTCGGCAATACTGCCGGCCACTGGTGGCCAAATGTTGCCCTGGGCAGTGGTGCAGTTCGGTGGCGTGCTGCTTATCGCCGTGGCTGCCTGCGTTCGCCCCGACCTGTCCAGACCTCGCTTCGCTGTGGGCATGCTGATCTCCCTGTATGTGCTGGCCAAATTGCTCGAGATGGGTGATGAGCTGGTCTACGAAGCCACGCGCCATTGGGTGTCCGGCCACAGCCTCAAACACATGGTTGCCGCGTTGGCGGCCTGGCCAGTTTGCGCCGCCGTCAAAGCCAAGCCTCCTGTGCGGGCTCAGGCAGAATGCGCATGAGTCGCAGCAAGGCGGCAGCGAGGCCCGCAGGTGGCCTCGCACAAAAATCATTTGAGATGGAGGCATCAGGCATGTCGAGTGAAATCACCCCCTCGCGAGTGGAACAGTCTGGTCAGGCGCACGCGTCGTCAGGACAGTTCGCTTTGATGAATCAGCGGCGGTTTGCTCCTTTCTTCTGGACGCAGTTTCTGGGCGCAGCGAACGACAATCTGTTCAAGTTCGCCTTCACCGTGATGGTGACTTACCAGCTGCAGGTGCAGTGGCTACCGGCGGACATGGCAGGACTGGTCATTGGTGCCCTGTTCATTCTGCCTTTCTTGCTCTTTTCTGCCACAAGCGGACAAATGGCTGACAAGTACGACCGTCGCCTGCTCATCGTTTGGCTCAAGCGCATTGAAGTGCTGATCATGGCGCTTGCCGCATTTGGCTTCTTCTTGCCCTCTGTGCCGGTGTTGCTGGCCTGCATCTTCTTGATGGGGTTGCAATCGGCCGTTTTCGGTCCGGTGAAGTTTGCCTACCTGCCGCAGCACTTGAGCGAGCGGGAGTTGACCGGCGGAAATGGCATGGTGGAGATGGGCACGTTCGTGGCCATTTTGCTGGGCAACGTGGCGGGAGGAATGATCATTGGCGTACCTGAGATCGGCGCCCACCATGTCGGCTTGGCTTGCGTGGGCCTGGCTGTGTTGGGAAGGGTGGCTGCGCACTACATTCCGCTCTCTCCAGCCATGGATCCGAATCTGGTTATCAACTGGAACCCCGCTACGGAAACCTGGCGCAACCTCAAGCTCGCAGCGGAAAAGCCCGTGGTGTTTCGATCGGTGCTGGGTATCAGCTGGATGTGGTTCTTTGGTGCGGTCTTCCTTAGCCTGTTTCCGGCCTTTGCCAAAGACGTGCTTCACGGTGACGAGCAGGTGGCGTCGGCCCTGCTCGTGGTTTTCTCAGTGGGCATTGCGACTGGCTCATTGCTCTGTGAAGTGCTATCGCGCCGCCACGTGGAGATCGGACTGGTGCCGGTGGGGGCCATCGGCATGACGGTCTTCTCCATTGACCTGTATTTCTCGACACGTGGTCTGGCGCCAGCGAATCAACTGTCTCTTGGCGCGTTCATGGCAGATCCTGCCCATTGGCGAGTTTTGGTCGACCTGGCCTTGCTCAGCCTTTTTGCGGGTTTGTATAGCGTACCCATGTACGCCTTGATCCAGATGCGCAGCCAGCCCACGCACCGGGCACGCATCATTGCTGCCAACAATATTCTCAATGCGCTGTTCATGATTGCCAGCGCCCTGATCGCCGGTGCGCTGCTTTCGGCAGGCGTGACCATTCCGCAGATGTTCCTTGTTGTCGGTCTGGCCAACGCGGTGGTCGCCTTCTATATCTTCATGCTGGTGCCGGAATATCTTCTTCGCTTTGTGGCCTGGATGGCCTCGCGCTTTGTATACCGATTCAAGGTGACCGGCGACGATGCCATTCCCACCGAAGGTGCTGCGGTGCTGGTATGCAACCACGTGAGTTTTGTGGATGCTGTGCTGCTGATGGCGGCCAGCCCCCGCCCAATCCGCTTCATCATGGATCACCGCATATTCAAGGTTCCGGTTCTGGGCTGGCTGTTCAGGCTTGCCAAGGCCATTCCCATCGCGCCGCAGAAGGAAGATGCCGCAGCCTATGAAGCGGCCTTTGACGAAGCCGCGAAGACCTTGCGCCACGGGGGCTTGCTGGCCATCTTCCCTGAAGGAGTGATCACGCGTGACGGAAATCTTCAACCCTTCAAAGGTGGCGTGATGAAGATCCTGGAGCAGGCGCAGGCCGAAGGCGTGACGGTCCCCGTGATTCCCATGGCATTGACCAACCTATGGGGCTCTTTCTTCAGTCGGATAGAAGAGCGCAAAGGCGAAAAAGTGGCCATGGTTCGGCCGTTTCGTCGGGGGGTATTCAGTCGGGTAGGCCTGAATGTTGGGCACGCGATGTCAGGCGCCGGTGTGGCTCCAGAGACCCTGCAGGCGAGTGTGGCACAGTTGTTGTCGGCCGATTCGACCAAGGTGCGTAGCTGAGAGTTTCACGTTCGCTTCATGCCAGATGGTTAGAGTTGCGTCGCAGCAATTGAGCGCTGGTCGGACCCGAGAACAGCGGCAACGAAAGTCAACAAGGATAAAGATATGAACGACGAGGCTGGGCGAGAGCTTGGAAAAAACGCGGAGCAACAACCAGGAGAGGTCGCCGATTCGGAGCACGTCAGCCGCAGTGAAGCCGGCGAGGCATCCGCGTTGCCGGCCACGCCATGGTGGCGCTACGCCCTTCGCATTCTGATGATTCTTGGATTGTTGGTTTTTGTGCTGATCGGTGCTTGCGGTGGCGTCTTCCTCGTTGCGGGTGGTGTGGCGAATATCGCAGGGCCATTTGCCTTGCTAGGACTGGTCGGCGTTGGCGCGCTGGTACTGGCGCTCAAGAAATTTTGGCGGTAATCGCTCGCGCAGATGTTTGACTGGACTTCTGACCAAGCACTTGGGTGGCACGCTTCGCTGGAATGGTTGGCCATGGCTGTTGGCGCGTGGTTGTGGCGGCGACAGGCCAGGGCGGATGGATTGCCCGGTGCGTTGGCTTCGGGACAGTTTGTGTTGCTGGCGGGCTTGCTGATCGGCGCTGGAGTAGGAAACAAGCTGGTGTTCTTTATTGAGCGGCCAGATTTATGGTTGGCCTTCTGGCGCGATGGGGCACCACTCAAGATGGGGCAGTCCATCGTCGGTGGTCTGCTGGGCGGATTAATCGGTATCGAGTTAGCCAAGCGCTGGACGGGGCAGCGAGCGTCCACCGGGGACCGCATGGTAGTTCCTTTGCTGGTGGGTATGGCCATCGGTCGCGTCGGGTGTTTTGTGGCTGGCCTGCACGACGATACCTACGGCTTGCCCACGACGCTGCCCTGGGGGGTGGATCTGGGTGACGGAGTGGCAAGGCATCCGAGTCCTCTCTACGAGATCGTCTTTCTGGCCTGTCTGGGAGTCGTCTTGAAACAGCTAGCCCCATGGGTGCGAGCTGAGCCTGGGTTGCTGTTCAAGACTTTTCTGGTGGCCTACCTGGTGTGGCGTCTGGTTGGAGACGTGCTCAAGCCGGTTCGCGTGCCATATCCGGGAGAGCTGTCCGGTATTCAGTGGGTTTGCATGGCCGCCCTGCTGACCTACGTACCCCTTTGGTGGCGTGGCATGAAGCGGCTGAGGCTGAACCAAAATTCTGTGGTGGCTCCGGTCAGCCAAGGAGACTGACATGTTGTATTGGATGCTGGCAGTGGTGGTCGCAATGCTGGTCCCTGTTGTGATCTTCTCCATGCAGCGCCAACGTGCCGGGCGAGGAGAGCGTATCGCAGGTCGAGTGGTGCTTCTGTCGGTGTTGACCGTCCTCACCCTGGGCTTTGGTGCATGTGGTGGCATTGGCAGTTTCGGCGGGATTTCCCTTTGGCTGGACGGGTCGGCAGAGGGGCGCGCCTACTATCCCTTGTTCCTGGTGCCCGGCTTGGCTGGGTTGGTGCTGGCCATGGTCCTGGCCTGGTTGATTGGGCGTTGGTGGAGGCCCCGCCGCGCAGGGGCGCATGCACCAAGCGCTGGTTTGAACACGAAAGAATCTTGAGGGAGGAGACGACATGAGTGCTCGCAAAAACCGTCCTTGGCTGTTCTACGACACCACTACCTCGATCTGCACCACCTGCCTTCGGCCGGTTGAGGCCAAGATCATCCTCAAGGACGGTCAAGTGTTCATGGACAAGTGGTGCACGGCACACGGCACGGAACGCGTTCTGATCAGCGATGACGCCGATTACTACCGGCTGTGTCGGGAAGTGTTTGTTAAAGCGCCGGAAATGCCTCAACGCTTTGCGACTGACATGCATTACGGCTGTCCATATGACTGTGGACTGTGTCCCGACCACATGCAGCATTCCTGCCTGACGGTGCTGGAGGTGACCGATCATTGCAACCTGCGATGCCCTACATGTTATGCCGCCAGCGGGCCGGAGCGTCTGACGCACCGCTCGATGGCAGACATTCGCCGCATGCTTGACGCAGTGGTGGCCAGTGAAGGAGAAGCGGATGTGTTGCAGATCAGTGGCGGCGAGCCGACTTTGCATCCAGATTTTTTTTCGATTCTGGATGAAGCGCGAGCCCGGCCAATTCGGCACCTGATGCTCAATACCAATGGCATTCGAATTGCTCAGGACGAGGCCTTCGCGCAGAGGCTGGCGAGCTACGCGCCGGGATTCGAGGTGTACCTGCAGTTCGATTCTTTCAGGCGGGAGGCCCTGATGGATTTGCGTGGGGCCGATCTGCGGCGTGTTCGGGAGCAGGCGCTGGAGCGGCTCAACGCGCTGAACCTGTCGACCACACTGGTGGTTACCGTCAAGCGAGGCATCAACGACGACGAGATTGGCGAGATCATTCGTTTCGCGTCCGAACAACCGTGCGTGCGCGGCGTGACTTTGCAGCCCGTGCAGGATGCGGGTCGTGTGGAGGCGTATGACAAGCAGCGACACCGCCTGACAGTCAGTGAGATCCGACGTCGCATTGTTGCTCAGTCTGGCGTGTTCACCGCAGAGGATGTTGTGCCGGTACCCTGCAACCCGGACGCTCTGGCCATGGCTTACGCGATCAAGACGGCGCCGGGAAAGTTGCAACCCCTGACCCGCTACCTGGACCCTGCCAGCTTGGTTGAGGGAGCGGGCAACACCATCGTGTTCGAGCGCGATGCCTCTGCCAAGGACATGGTTTTCAAGTTGTTCTCCACCAACCACTCGCCAGAATCCAGTGCCAACTGCCTCAGTGAGCTCATGTGTTGCCTGCCGCGCATCGATGCGCCTTCCGGTTTGGGCTACGAGCAGGTGTTCCGTGTGCTGGTCGTGCAGTTCATGGATGCGCACTCGCTCGACATCCGTGCCCTGAAGAAGAGTTGCATTCATATGGCGACGCCGGAAGGAAAGATGGTGCCATTCGAGGCGCACAACCTTTTCTATCGCCCAGAGCACAAAGCACTGCTGGAAGATGTCCGTGCCGAAATCGATCTGCAGAGATCGCAACGTCGTCGTGCAACCGAGGCGTCGGCGTCGCCCGTTCAGTGGACGAACATGGGTGATCCAATGCAGCCCATTGAAAAGGCGTGAACTGTTTCACGAGAGGTGTGCGGCAGTGCAACGCCTGCGGGCTACGCGCAAATGGAAACAGGCCAGAGTGCGACATGCTTAACGCACTCGCGACTCTTGAATGTGCATGCAATGCTGTTTCGGTCCATGATTGAGCCATCGGTTGGATTAGAAGTGCTCCATCCGATTCATGTCTCTCCTTAGATTGAAGGTTCGCAAGGCCGATTCGGGGATTTCACTCCCCGAGGGTGTCAGGGAAGAGGCATCGTTGCAGCTGGTCCCTGCTCGGTGTCTCATGTGAATGGTTAGTCAGTTAATTGAAGCAAGCTGTGGAGGTGCCGCCAATGGTGGTACATCC
>JBNKNN010000182.1:0-10638 GCA_050293865.1 Hydrogenophaga sp.
TGCCTGGATTGCTCAGGCGATGTTTGTGCTCGGCTGGAATATAGGTGGACTCGTTGGCCTCGAGGATGAATGTGTCGTCCCCGTTGGTCACTTCCGCGCGGCCGCTGACCACGATCCAGTGCTCGTTTCTGTGATGGTGCATCTGCAGGCTCAGGCTGGCGCCCGCATGAACCTCGATGCGCTTGAGCTTGTACCGTGGACCTTCTCCCAGCACGGTATAGGTTCCCCAAGGGCGAGCGACTGTCTGGTGCAACTGATAGGCAGGGTGACCCGCTTTCATCAGTTCGGCCACCACTTCTTTGACTTTCTGCGTTTGGCTCGCTTGCGCCACCAGCAGAGCGTCCGGTGTGTCGACGATGATCAAGTCACTCGTTCCCACGGCCGCCACCATGCGCAGGCCACCGTGGATATAGGTGTTGTGGGCATCCACGAACACGCTTTCTCCAATGGCGCGATTCTCGTCCGCATTCGCAGGCGTCAAGTCACGCACGGCATCCCAGGCACCGATATCTGACCATCCGATGTCCGCGGGAACCACAGCCACTTCACTCGAATGCTCCATCACTGCATGGTCGATCGAAATGGAGGGGACAGCGTCGTAGTCGCTGGCCGGTATCTCGATGCCAAAGCCGGAATTGGACAATGCGCTTGCCTCACGCATCTTTGCGTGGCAACGCTCACACGCTTTCATGACGTCAGGTGCGTGGCGAGCCATCTCGGAAAGCAGCGTCTTGGCCGTGAAGCAGAACATCCCCGAGTTCCAAAGAAACTGACCACTGCTGACGTAGGCTGTCGCGGTGGCAAGGTCAGGCTTTTCCACAAACCGTCTGACGGCGAAGCCACTTGGCAGGGTTTTGTCTTTTTCGATGTAGCCATAACCCGTTTCGGGGCGGTCTGGTTCGATCCCGAACGTCACCAGCTTGCCAGCCCTGGCCAAGTCAACGGCCTTGGCAACGGCTGCGGCGAATGCATCCATCTTCTGGATGAGGTGGTCCGACGGCATGACGAGCATCACCGTGTCGCCGCCAAGCGTGTCGCGGACATGCAAGGCGGCCATGGCCACTGCGGCAGCCGTATTGCGGCCCGATGCCTCCAGCAGAAAGCTGGCCGCCTGCCCGCTCTGACCGGTTTTGGCCAGTTCGTCGCGAGTCGAAAAGTAGTATTCCCGGTTCGTCACCGTGACAGGAGCGCAGCCGTTGCAGATCGTTTGAGCTCGAGCGTATGTTTTTTGTAGCAAGGTCTCTCCGTCAGCCAGCGCCATGAACGGCTTGGGGTGCGCCGCCCGGGAGACGGGCCACAGGCGTGTTCCGGCGCCGCCGGAAAGCACGACGGGTACGAGTTGGGGCTGAGAAGGCTGCATGAAACTGATCAATTTGGGCTGTCGGCCGCCCAAGCGGCGGCATCAATGGCCGGACGTGCCAGGTGGTTGGCGACTGACCTGATGATAGAGGTCGTGGTACGACTGCGCCATGATCCGGTCTGTGAAGTTCTCTTCGTAGCGGATCCGGGCCGCCCTTCCATAGGACTCGGCCAACCCTCTATTGTGAAGCAATGCGTTGGCAGCATGTGAAAGGGCCGCTGGATCTTCTGGTTTGATTACAAAACCGGTCTTTTCGTGCTGATTGATGAAGGACGTTCCTGTGCCGATCTCGCAGCTGATCATGGGTTTGCTGTGGATGGCAGCTTCGAGCAAGACCATGCCGTATGCCTCGGATCGGAGGTGCGAAGGCAGGGCCAGGCCCGTGCAATGCCGCAGCAGCGCTTTCTTTTCGACCTCTGAGACTTGACCGGCGAAAACGACGTTGCTCAGGCCGGCCTCTTTTGCTTGTTGGCGCAAGGCCGCGCCTTCTGGCCCACTGCCCGCAATCACGATTGTCCCTTCGATGTCCTTGGCGGCCGCAACGAGCGTATTGAGCCCTTTGTAGTAGCGCAGGACACCCAACGCCAGCACGAACGGTTTGCCTGCCAGGCCCAGGCGAGCGATGAGCCGGTCCGCCTCGGGGCCAAGCGCTTCACTCGCGTCGATATCAGCCATGCCCAGTGGGATGACCTGAAGCCGTTCAGGTCTGACGTTGGCTTTGAGCACGTCGCTGGTTTTGGCGTAGGGTGGCGAGGTGGCGACGACTTTGTCCATGGTGGCCAGGGTGTGGCGCATCAATGGGCTGTACAAGGCGCCGAGGAGCTTTTGTTTGACGATGTCGGAGTGATAGGTCATCACTCGTGGCTTGCGGCCTGCTGCTGGAAGCAGGTTCAGCACGTCTGCGTAGGGCCATGGGAAATGAAAGTGCAGCACGTCGGCCCAATTGGCAGCTTTGGCGAACTGAGTCCAAGAGTGCAGAGCGCCAAGATCGCACGACGCCGGAGCCATCCATGAGCGTGAGCGGAATATGTGTGCTTCGGGGCGATCAAACTCCAGGGGCTCGGGGTTTGGCGAGAGCGTATACACAGCTGAATTGACGCCCAGATCCTTGCATCCCACGCAGATTTGCCGGATGGCCTCTTGCAAGCCACCCGGCGGGTCTGGGAAATAGGTGCGATAGATATGCAGGACGTTCATGTCAGGATCTCAAGCCTGGAGCATCGGCCCGGCCTTGGCGGCCAGGCCTGCATCCCTGGCGTTGTGCCAAAAGGATGCCGTTGCTCAGTCAAACACTTCGGCTTGGGCCAGCGTGGCCGCATCAGCGTCCTTGGCCGACAGCGTGGGTGTCAGGCCGCCGGGCCAGTCGATGCTCAACGCGGGGTCATTCCAGAGCAGTGAGCGTTCGTGGGCTGGCGCATAGTAGTCAGTCGTCTTGTAGAGGAACTCTGCCGTCTCGGACAAAACGAGGAACCCGTGAGCGAAACCTTCAGGGACCCACAACTGGTGCTTGTTCTCTGCGCTCAGGTGCGCTCCCACCCACTTGCCAAACGTTGGCGAGCTGCGGCGGATGTCAACGGCCACGTCAAACACTTCGCCCTGCACGACTCGAACAAGTTTGCCTTGCGTCTGCTGCATCTGGTAGTGCAGGCCGCGCAGCACACCCTGGACGGATTTCGAATGGTTGTCCTGAACGAAGGTCACTGGACGGCCAATGGCCTCTTCGAATCGGGCGTGGTTGAAACTCTCGAAGAAAAAGCCGCGGTCGTCGCCAAAAACTTTCGGTTCCAGCAGCACGACCTCAGGGATGGCAAGGCGGGTGGCGTTCATGGGTGGCTTTCAGTGCAGTTCTTCGCGCAGGATCTGTTGCAGATATTGCCCGTAACCGTTCTTGGCCAGAGGCTGGATGAGCTTTTCCATCTGCTCGCGATCGATCCACCCATGGCGATAGGCGATCTCCTCGGGGCATGCCACTTTCAGGCCTTGCCTCTTCTCCAGTGTCGCGATGAATTGCCCTGCCTCGAGGAGGCTGTCGTGGGTTCCGGTGTCCAGCCACGCGTATCCCCGGCCCATGACTTCAACCCGCAGCTTGCCTTTGTCCAGGTAGAGCTGGTTGAGGTCGGTGATCTCAAGCTCGCCGCGGGCAGAAGGTTTGAGGCTTCTTGCCATGTCACAGACTTGCTGGTCATAGAAGTACAGTCCTGTCACAGCGTAGTTGCTTTTCGGTTGCGCAGGCTTTTCTTCCAGACTGAGCACTTTGCCTTGAGCGTCAAATTCCGCCACGCCATAGCGGTGCGGGTCATTGACGTGATACGCAAAGACGGTGGCGCCGTCCTGACGCTCGGAGGCACTGCCAAGCAGTGCCGCAAAGTGATGGCCATAGAAGATGTTGTCACCGAGGACCAGCGAAGACGGGGCTCCGTTGAGGAACTTCTCGCCGATCAGAAAAGCCTGCGCCAGACCGTCAGGGCTGGGTTGGACTGCGTACTCGATGTTCAAACCCCACTGGCTGCCGTCACGCAGCAGCTCTGAGAAACGTGGCGTGTCGTGCGGGGTGGAGATCACAAGAATGTCCTTGATACCTGCGAGCATGAGGGTGCTCAGCGGGTAGTAGACCATCGGTTTGTCGTACACCGGCATGAGCTGCTTGCTCACAGCTTGTGTCACGGGATACAGACGGGTGCCAGATCCCCCGGCCAGGATAATGCCTTTACGTTGCATGGCGTTCAGACGATTTGTTGCAGGATATGGTTCAGTCCGTCTTGCCAACTTGGCAAAGTCAGGCCGAACGTGGTTTCAAAACGCGAACAGTCGAGTCGCGAGTTCTTCGGGCGCTTGGCTGCCGTCGGATACGCCTCCGATGGAATGGCCAGCACGTTTTCAGGTTGGGTTCTGAGTACCACGCCTTCGCGCTTCGCATGTTCGATCACGAAGCGAGCGTAGTCGCACCAGTTGGTCGCGCCGCTGGCTGTGACGTGGTACAGACCGAAAGGGAAGTTTTGGCGATCGCGAAACGCGTCACGCATGAGAAGGGCCGTCAGGTCCGCGAGCAGGGCAGCAGAGGTCGGAGCCCCCCACTGGTCTGAAACCACCTTGAGCTCTTCGCGACTTTGAGCCAGATCGAGCATCGTGCGCGCGAAATTGTGACCTTTGGCTCCAACGACCCAGCTGGTTCGCATGGTCAGGTGCCTTGGGAGAACCGCTGCCAGGGCCATCTCGCCGTCCAGCTTTGATTGCCCGTAGGCATTGAGCGGTGACGGTATGTCCGATTCGGTGTAAGGCCTGTCGCTGCTTCCATCAAAGACATAGTCCGTGGAATAGTGAACGACGATTGCGTCATGTTCCTTTGCATACTCGCCCATGATGGCTGGCGCACGAGCGTTGACGGCCTGAGCCACCTCGGGCTGGGCCTCAGCCTTGTCTACGGCGGTGTAGGCGGCAGCGTTGACAATCAGGTCAGGTGTCGTCTCGCTCAACAATTGACGCAATGCCTGTTCGCTGGAGAGGTCACACTCAGCGGAGTCGACGGCCGTCACGGAACCCAGCGGCGCCAGAGCGCGCTGGAGTTCGAATCCAAGCTGGCCGTTCTTGCCGGTGAGGAGGATCTTCATGCCTTGGCACCGTACTGGAGATCAACCCACTGACGGTAGTCGCCGCTTTGGACGTGCTGGACCCACGCTTCGTTCTCGAGGTACCACTCCACGGTTTTTCGGATGCCGGTATCGAAGGTCTCGGCTGGCTTCCAGCCCAATTCGCGGTGAATCTTGGTGGCATCGATGGCGTAACGTCGATCATGGCCAGGGCGATCAGTCACATAGGTGACCTGCTCGGCATAAGACTTCCCATCGTCTCTGGGGCGAAGTTCGTCGAGCAGAGCGCAGACCGTTTTGACAATTTCGATGTTCGGCTTTTCGTTCCAGCCGCCCACGTTGTAAGTTTCGCCCAATTGGCCCGCGTCGAGTACGCGTCGGATTGCGCTGCAGTGATCCTTGACGTACAGCCAGTCGCGAACCTGCATTCCGTCACCATAGACTGGCAGGTTCTTACCTGCCAGCGCGTTGACGATCATCAGGGGGATCAGCTTTTCAGGGAAATGGAACGGACCGTAGTTGTTCGAGCAATTGGTCGTCAGCACCGGCATCCCGTAGGTGTGGTGATACGCCCTGACCAAGTGGTCGCTGGCGGCCTTCGACGCGGAGTAGGGACTGTTGGGTGCGTATGGAGTGGTTTCAGTGAAAGGCGGATCGCTGGGCGAGAGGGTGCCATAGACCTCATCGGTCGATACATGCAGGAACCGGAAACTCTTGCGGGTATCGCCTTCCAGCGTCTGCCAGTAGCCGCGTGCTGCCTCGAGCAGTTGAAAGGTGCCGACCACGTTGGTCTGGATGAAATCCTCAGGGCCGTGGATGGAGCGGTCGACATGACTTTCGGCTGCGAAATTCACGATGGCTCGTGGCTTGTGCTCAATGAGCAATTTGTCCATCAAGCTGCGGTCTCCAATGTCTCCCTGGAAGAACTGATGGCGTGGGTCTCCCTTGAGACCTGCCAGGTTCTCAAGGTTGCCTGCATACGTGAGCTTGTCGACGTTGATGACAGCCTCTTCGTTTTGCTCGAGCCAGTCGATGACGAAGTTGGAGCCGATGAAACCGGCTGCTCCGGTGACGAGAATCATGTTGTCGGTCTTTCAGATCTTTGAACTTCCGGGCGGTACGGAGGCTTGGCCCTGGGGCCGCCGGCCCCCCAGTGGCAACAGGTATATGACCAGTATGGCCATCATGAAGCTCGGAAATGCCACCAATGTCAGGATTCGACGAATAGTGGCATTGGAGGTCTTTCTGTGCACCTCAATGCTGTGCGGCAGCTTCCAGGCGGTTTGCTTGCCGTTGACAATCGCTGGCTCGCCGGTAGTGAGTTTGGTCAATATTACCTTGGCCACATCTCGCTTCGGCACGTCTGGAACCCGCAATTCAATTTCCACCTTCCCAGACGTGAAGTCGCCAAGACGCGATTGCGGCAGACAAATTCGCATGAACTTGTTTTCCACTTCTTCGGTCAGGATCGTTGTGCTGGTTTGTTCAAACCCGCGTCGCAACGTGACTTGCAAGGGAGCAGACTCAAAACTGTCATAGGTTTGGTCGAGAAACACCACGACACACGCTTGAAGATCGTTGAATCCGGCTTCCTGGATGTTGAAAAGGGAGGTGTTGACGGGCTGACGCAGGGTAAAACCAGGCTGAACCGGGCCGTAAACCACCATCTCCGTGATGGCGGAGTCGTTGAGCACGCGCACGTTGTCATAGTGCGGATAGCGGTCTCTGTGGAGCAGCGTCAAAGACCAGGTGACCAGAACCGTCAAGACGCAACCGAGAACGAGGGTCTGGAGCAGCTTTCTCATAGGCGCACCAGTTGGAAGAAAGGCATGATGACATCCACATAGGCATTGAGGAATGCCCAAGCCATCAACGCCATGGCAAAGGTCATCAGCGCGCCTTGCCATTTGATCCAGCGTGTTGCCAAGACAAAGGAGGTGACGAGCAGCGGGATGAAGGGGTAGATGTAGCGCCCTTGTATTCCGTGTGCGTGACCCGTAAGGTAGTAGGCTTCATGGCCCTTCTTGAACAAAACCAGAGCGAACAACACCGCAACGATGACGCCGTAGGCCATCAGACGACGGTCGACCTGCTTGTGAAACACCACCAATGGAACGCTTGCGATGGCCACGAACAGCAAGGCTGCTTGCACGAAGTGGTAGACAAAACTCACCGTCCAGTGAAGCTTGTTGCTCAGAACATATCCGGCAAGGGAAACCCCAAAGGCAGTCAATACGAAGGCCGCTGTTCCGTACTGACGTACCCAAGGGTGATCCAGCCAGCGTTGAATCCAACCTTGGAGTGACTGGGGCCGAGACATTGCGGCCGGTGTGGCGACTTCGGTCCGTAGCACTTCTTTCAGCGCCCTGAGAGTTCCAACGGCCATCAGCACGACAAAGGCAAGAGAGACCGCGATGAAAACCTGATAGGAAATACCTTCGACGCGGGTCATCTGGACACCGTGGCAAAACTGCTGAATCACGTCGAGCGATCTGGCTGAAAGGCAGTACCCCGAAAAACCCACCAACGCGTAGAAGTGGTAGAGAAGCCATTCAAAGAATGGTTGTTCCTGGAGGTATTGCAGTACGGTGTAGTTCGGTGCTGCGGGCGTAAGGTGCGAGCCGTAGACGTAAAGCGGGTTGCCAAAGAAGAAGTAATTCCGATACATCCACCAAGCTGGCAGGCTGACGGAAATACCTGTCAGCAGGGATGCATGCATGAGCCATTGCCAGAGGGGACGCCGAAGTTCCCAGATCAACATGCCCACAAAGGCCGCGATGAGGATCCATGCGGTCATCTTGGTGCCACCTGCGAGTCCCAGCCACATGGCACAAAGATAGGCGTCGAGAGTCCTCTGTCCGAGGATGAAGCGCACCAGGTGCAAAGTGGCTGCGGCGCATAGCGTCGTCAGGAACAGGTCGTTCGTGATGACAGATCCGAGGTGATTGACCATGGGGAGAAAACCCATCAGGGTCGCACCCGCCGTCGCCGACAGTTCGGAGGCGCCTGTGGCGCGTAGGGTCTTGAAGATCAACAGCACCAGGAAGCCAAGCGACAGTGCCGAGATCAGTCGGGGCGCGCGGCTCAGAATGGCCTTGTCATCTGTGAAGCGTTTGGCCGCGGCGTAAGGCAGCGCGGCGATCGCGTAGTACACCGGCGGGTGCTGCACGATGTAGTTGAAACGGTCGCGCTTGATCGGCTTGTCAAAGTCCTTCCAGAGGTCGGCCGGTATGGACCCCCTTCCGTTTGCTGGCCTGCCCAGGACGGGCAGTGGCCGGCCTTTTGTCATGTCAATGACGTAGGCATAGTGTCCGCTTTCGTCGGGCCCGTCGCCCAAGGGCGTGACGAACCATGCAAGAAAGAGCGCTTGCAAGGCGAAGAGAACGGAGATTGCGTGAATCGGCCGGAAGCTCATGTCTACGTTAGCTTACAGGAATCGCCGGCTGAACATGCCCAGGCCGAAAGCCAAGGCATCGCCCAGCATGTTGGTCAGGCGCATGCTGATACCCAGCCCGACCGCAGCGCCTTCTCCGACCACGGGGGACAACAAAAGCACCATGACGGCCTCACGCACGCCAACGCCACCCGGTGCCCCCGGTACCACATAGCCCACCGTCCATGAAGCGATATACAGCACGGTGATCATGTAGTACTCACCCTGCGGAACGTGGAAAAGCCAGGTCGCTTGCAGCTTGACGATCGCGCCAAGTGTATGGAAACCCAGGAGAATCAGGGCGCTGACCATCAGTGCGGTCCGCAGCGACGGCGTCGCAATCAGCTCGCCCTTACCAATCTTTCGGCTCAGCGCTGGCATCAGCTTGTTCAGCAAAGTGATACCGACCCAGGGAACGAACATCAGCAAGCCGGTGATGGCCAGAAGATGAGGTGCGTCCAGGTGGGCCGGTAGCAGTTCGCGAAGGGTATCCGAATAGAAATAAGCCGCCAGCGCGGCGAAGGTCGAACCGATGGCCAAGTGCCAGAGTACGTCGACCATGATGGTGTTCATGGAGACAGCCACCGGAACGCCAGCGGATGTCCCCAGAGCGGCGCGGCCAGCAAAGTGGCCCACGTTGCCCGGCAGATACTTTCCGAACTGCGAGATCAGCATGATCTGGATTGACTTCCCGGGGCGCAGCCGTACGCCATGGTCTTTGAGCTGGATGCGCCACACATAGCCCGTGACCACGTTGGTGAACAGAATGCCAAGGATGGAGAGCCCGACGGCTGCCAAGCTTCGGGCATTCCACTCGATGTGAGGAATGTCGTCAAGTCGCAGGTAGAACGACCGCAAGAAGTAAGCCACGGCAGCCGCTACCACCGCAAAGGAGGCGAGCTTGAATATGAGCTTTCCGTTAAGTTTCATGCCGCGATGCCTTCAAGGGGTGTTGGGGTTGACAGCTTCCTTGAGGATCGCGTCCAGGCCCTTGCCCAGCCGTTCGACGGTCGCGTTTTCCTGAAAGATCTTGTGGCCGTTTTCTGCCAGCCGGGCGCACAGCGAAGGGTCGTTCTTAAGCTTCAGGATGGCATCGGCAATGGCTCTCGGGTTGGCCGGCTCCACGAGGTACACGCTTTCGCCGTGCTGGAGCAACTCCTGCACGGGTTGGTTGCGACGAGTGATCAAGGGCTTTGCCATGCCGATGGCCTCATTGACCTTGTTGGTCAGCACCAATTCTGCCCTCATGTTGTCGCCAAAAATACCGAGGCACACGTCTGCGTTGGCCATGTAGGTGGCCAGGCCGTCATAGGGCACCGGATCCAGCAAAGTGATGTTCTTGACATCCAGTTCCCTCATCAGGGCCATGTCTTCCTCGAACGTCTGGCCGCGGCCCACAATCTGGAAGGTCACGCCTTCGCTTTCCAGTAGCTTGGCAGCTCGAATGATGTGTCGAACGCCATGAAAAGGAATGAATTCCCCGTGGAAATGGACGCGAAACGATTCATGCGTCTCTGTTGCGTGCCGAGGGTGGATAACACTGTCGTCTACCGCCAGGAACAGGCGGCGAAGTTTGTCGGTGCGGCTATTGGCGTACTGGCCGAAGTGGTCAATGATGTGCTGGCTGTCGAGAATCGACCGTTTGGCACAGGCGTAGGCAAGCCAGTCCGACATGGCATAGATCTTGGCCTTGAGGCTACCTGGTGCCGCTGCACCGCGGTCATGGACCATGGTGTCGTAGGTGGTGATGTACATGTCGAACACGATCGGCTTCCAGGTGAGAAACCGCATGACAGGCATGAGCAACTGGCCATAGAAACCAACCAGCACTACATCACACGAAGGAGCCAGACGCGCGGCCTTGATCAGCAGGCCAGGGTAATGCTTGAACGACTTGTCTGGCGGTAGACACGTCACCACCTGGTGGCCTTGCTGCTCCAGCGCACGGATCACGATCCGGGTGCGGGAATAGGATGCTTCTCGGCCTGCCAAGTAAAGTATTTTCATAGCAAATGTGCCCTCTCCGATGAAGAACTTCGGTGGGGCACTTGGGATGCGGACGCGAACGGCCCAAGAAGATGGACAACCCTATATTTTGCCATCTGCCGGGCAGGATTCCCTTGAAGGCTGGATTGCAGCCGATCTTGTTGTTCCCGGGGCTCCCCGCGGGCTCAGTCGTTTCCGAAGAGGTCCCGGGTATAGACCTTTTCCGCGACATCGGAAAGGGCGTCGGATATTCGGTTGGCGATGATGACGTC
>JBNKNN010000183.1:0-25477 GCA_050293865.1 Hydrogenophaga sp.
AGGCAACCGGCGAGCCGCGCAGCGGCAACACTGGTAGGCTGCTGTGGGCGCTCCAAGGGCCGGCGAAGTCTCTACGACAGCGGTGGAGAAACCGTGGTGAGCCAGACGCAGCGGCAACCTCCCGCCAGTAGCCACCCGTCCGAATCGCAGAAGCCGAATGTTTAAAGGCTCCCCTTTCCGCCCCGGCGGGGGGTGGAAAGGGGCGGGGGGGATAGGGGGGGGAAGAAAAGGAAAAACGAAAATTGAACTGTTCTCGAAAGAGCAAAGATCGGTTCAGTACGGGCGCCCCCCGAGCAGGAAGATCAACTCCAAGCCCGGAGCAACCGATCCACCACCACCCCGCTATACCGACTCGCCACCTCTCGCAAAAACCGCGGAAAGTCCACATGGGCTTCATCATCGGCTCGGTCGGAAATCGTTCTCACCACAGCCAGTGGCACGCCAAAGTCATGGCACACCTGCGCAAATGCTGCGCCTTCCATCTCCACCGCCAGCGCATCGGGCAACTCGGCCAACAACTTTTGCGACTCGACATTGGTGGAGACAAAGCGATCTCCGCTCAGAAGCAAACCTTCATGCACCTGGGGAGCGTGCAGGCCGTGCGTGGCCAGCACGTCTGACGCGATGCCTTGCGGCACCCAGGCCGTCGTCTCATCGCAGGCTTGTCTGAGTCGCTCGCTGCAGTCGGCATCGGCATCAAAGCGCTTGCGCCCGTAGCCAGGTACTTCGTGGCGCTCGAAAATGGGCGACGCATCCATGTCGTGCTGGAGGAATTGTCGCGCCACCACCATGTCACCAACCTTCACGCCAACGCCCAGGCCACCGGCCACGCCAGTGAAGATGATGCGATTGACTTTGAAGCGGTCGATGAGAAGTGACGCGGTGGCGGCTGCTGCCACCTTTCCAATACCGGAGAGCACCACTACCACTTCGTGCCCGTGCAGATGCCCCAGCCAGAAATCGCGTCCGGCCACAGTCTGACGATGTTCATCAGGCATCAGTTCGAGAACGCTGGACAGTTCTTCGTGCAAAGCGGCGACGATGGCGGTAACGGTCATGAGCGCAACTTCCATGGAGCAGGTTGAAAAAATGGGACCCAAGAAAAAAAAAGGGCGACTTGCGTCGCCCTTTGATTGTGTCCCATGCAGGCTCACTTCTTGTCGCGAAGCTCCCGTCGCAGGATCTTGCCCACTGGCGTCTTGGGCAGATCCGTCCGGAACTCAACCACCTTCGGCTGCTTGTAGCCCGTGAGGTGCTCCTTGCAGAACTGGCGCACTTGCTCCTCGGTGAGCGACTCGTCTTTCTTGACGATGACCAGCTTGACGGCTTCACCAGATTTCTCGTCCGGCACGCCCACCACGGCGCATTCCATCACGCCAGGCATCTGGGCCACGACGTCTTCGACTTCGTTCGGGTAGACGTTGAAGCCGCTGACGAGAACCATGTCCTTCTTGCGATCGACAATCTTGAAATAGCCGTTCTCGTCCATGATGCCGATGTCACCGGTTTTGAAGTAGCCGTCGGCCGTCATGACCTTGGCGGTTTCTTCCGGACGCTGCCAGTAACCTGCCATGACTTGCGGGCCCTTGATGGCGATTTCACCCGGCTGGCCCTGTGGGACCTCATTGCCTTCGTCGTCCAGACACTTCATGTAGGTGTTGGGAATGGGGACGCCAATGGTGGCGGTGAACTCAGTATTGGTCACCGGATTGCAAGCGGCCGACGGGCTGGTCTCGGATAGGCCGTAGCCCTCACAAATCGGACAACCGGTCTTCTCCAGCCAGATCTTGGCCACCGCACCCTGAACCGCCATGCCTCCACCCACGGACACCTTCAGGTTGGACCAATCCACCGTCTTGAAATCGGGGTGATTGGCCAGACCGTTGAACAAGGTGTTCACGGCCGGGAAGCTGTGGATCGTGTGCTTTGACAACTCTTTGAGCACGGCGGGCAGATCACGCGGGTTCGGTATGAGGATCATCTTTCCGCCAGTGCGCATGTTGAGCATCATGCCGACCGTGAAAGCAAAGATGTGATAAAGCGGCAACGCACATACGGCGGTCGGTTGCTGGCCTGCAGGCACCTTTTTCATCACCGGCTCGTTCCAGGCCTCGGACTGAAGTGCATTCGCGATCACGTTCCGGTGCAGCAAGACGGCGCCCTTGGAAACACCCGTGGTGCCGCCCGTGTACTGAAGCACAGCAACATCATCGGGTGCAATCTCAGGGCGCTTGAGGCTGCCACGCGATCCACGGGCAATGGCGTCGTTGAAGCGCACCGCATGCGGCAGGCTGTATTCGGGCACCATCTTCTTGACGTTGCGCACCACGTAATTGACGATGGCTCCCTTGATCAGGCCTAGCATGTCGCCCATGGCGGCCAGCACCACGTGCTTGACCTGGGTTTGGGCGATGCACTGCTCGAGCGTATGCGCAAAGTTTTCGATGATGACGATCACCTGCGCACCAGAGTCTTTGAGCTGGTGCTCCAGCTCGCGGGCTGTGTACAGCGGGTTGACGTTGACGACCACAAACCCGGCACGCAAGATGGCAGAAACCACGATCGGGTACTGCGGCACGTTGGGCATCATGATGGCGACACGATCGCCTTTGACCAGACCCAAGCCTTGCAAATATGCAGCGAAAGCCTGTGAAAGCGAGTCCGTCTTGGCGAACGTGACCTCCTTGCCCATGAAGCTGTAGGCAGGTCGATCGGCAAACTTGGTAAAGCTTTCCTCGATGAGATGGACCAGCGAGGGATATTGCTCCACATTGATATCAGCAGGTACCCCCTCCGGGTATGCGCTCAACCAGGGACGATCAGCAGTTGCTGCAGGCATTGAAGTCTCTCTCCATATACTTATGTTGCAAAAAACACGATTCAACCGATTGTCCGAAGTTGGGCACCGGCCACCGAGCGTGTTTTCCCTTACCTCATTCTGACAGAAGCCAGTTTCTGGCGCTGTCACACGCGGGAATGCGTTTGTTGACGCTGTTTGCGTCGCCATTGAACCCCGCCGTCCTGCCCAGGAGCCCTCTGAACGACCTGCGCCGTGCGCACAGAGGCTTTCTAGCGCGGCACGATTTCATACAAGTCAAAGCCCGCACTTCTTCCGCCAAGGCACTGCGCAAAGAAGTCTTCCACTTCGCGCCACATGGCCAACCGGTTGCGCCAGCGTGAAATGCTGTGCCCTTCGTTCTTGAAAAGCAGGTAAGGCACCGGACGGCCCAAGGCCTTCAAACCAGCGACAACCTCATCGGAGTCCTCACGCTGAACACGAATATCGTTGGCGCCTTGTATGACCAACAGGGGTTGGTCGATTTGATCGAGATAGCTCACAGGGGAATGCGCCAGCATGAACGCTCGCTCGTCCGGTTTGGCCGGATCGCCGAACGTCCGGTCAAAATAATGCCGATTGCGCCAGAAAGAAGGCCATTGCTCTCTCAGGCGCACCCAGTTGGCCACCCCGACTATGTCCACCCCGCATCGCCAAGGCTGGCGTTTTTGCGCCAACTGCGCCAGCACCGAATAGCCACCAAAACTTCCACCCAGCACCGCCATGTGTTGGCGGTCTGCCAGACCTTGGTTGATGGCCCATTGAGCGGCTTCGGCGATGTCTTGCTGCAATCGGTCGTGGAATTGACGCTCTGCGGCCCACATGAAGGACTTTCCATAGCCGGCAGAGCCTCGGTAATTGACCTGCAGCACCGCATAGCCACGGTTGACCAGCATCTGCAGCGCGTTGAAACCGGCAGGCGTCCAATGGTCACGCGCCCAAGGGCCTCCGTGAATCAGCACGACCAGGGGCGACGGCGCCTTCATGCCGACCGGGGTGGCGATCAAGCCCCGAATCGTCTTGCCATCTGAAGCGGAGAACGCAAAGGGTCGAATGGGTGCCAGCGATCGCCGAATCTCGGGAAAATGCGGATCCAGTCGTTCCAGGCGCCCCGAGGCCTTGTCCCAGGTCCATTCGGCGTCGTCGAAGTCGCTTTCGCTCCAGAACTTGATCCGGCCACCATCTTCGCTGATCTGTGTGGGGCGCACGGCGCGCGGCGGCTCGAACAGTACGCCTTCCGCGACTGCACGCGAGGACAGCGTCTGAACCAGCTTTTCCGTCGGCTTATCCAGGTACTTGACCTTGGGGTACGCCAGCTCTGACTCCACGCCCAGCAGCGCGCCGTCACGACCGGCAAACCAGACACGCCTCAGGTCAATTTGAGGGTCGTCCGCCACCAGCACTTCCGACCCGTCGCCGGACAGATCGACCTTGACCAGTGCCAGCTTGTCCCGGCCGCGATTGGACATGGCCCAGGCGGTGCGTCCATCGGCATCGACTCGAACCACACGAAAGTTGCTAAAGCCATCGACCGTCAACACGGGCGCCCATGCGCCATCTTTTTCCAGGCGCTCAAGCACCTGATCCGATCCATCCGCTGCTTCTTCTTGTCGCAAGCGTGCCGCCAGTTGCCCCGCACTGCTCACCAACCATGTCAAAACCTTGCCATCGTTTCGCGCCACCTCTCGCACCGTGCGCTGGACGGGATCGGCTTCGTACAAGTCGAAACTCGCGTGATCGCGCGCATTGCTTCCGAAGAGGAACCTCGCGGTGCCGGGGGGCCCGTGGGCGACAAACTCGCGGCGGACCTTGCTGTCGGGCGTCACGGCCCACGGATTCAAGCGGGCATCATCAGCATCCTGAACAAAAAGCTGTATGTTCTCGTTGCCTTTGGGATCTAGCGAGTAGATGAAATGGCGGCTGTCGCCGAGCCAGGTCGCCAATCCTCGTCCACGCCCCTGATTGCCCACCGGGTATCGGGCGCTGGGCTCGTCTTCGTCAGCCTTGCGCCAGGCCAGACCTGCATCGGTGCCCACGGTCAGCCGCCACAACCACCGCAGCCCATCGGGTGACATCTGATAGCCGCCTGCCGTGTCCACGTTGGCCAGAAACCGCCGCGCAGGCAGCAAAGGCGCCAAGTGCCCCTTCGCCTCTGCATCACTCAGGCCCGGATGGTCCGGTACAGTTGCGCAACCGGCCAACACCAACAGACTTGCCGCCAATGAAATAACCAGGTGTCGCCCAACAACGCCAAATGGATCTCGCATGATCATTCCACCCTTTTTTGTCCAAGCGGGCCATGATAGCGCTGGACCCTGCGCGCTGGCCGCAAGCGCTGGCAACCTGGCGTTCCACACAAAAAAGGCCGCCACCCGATAGAGGTGACGGCCCGTGCAGGGTGGTATGAAGAGCCAGGTCAGGACTTGAGCGCGACCAGCACTTCGTCCAGCATTTTCTTGGCATCGCCAAACAGCATGCGATTGTTCTCTTTGTAGAACAGCGGGTTGTCCACCCCCGCATAGCCCGAAGCCATGGAACGCTTCATGACGATGGACGTCTTGGCATTCCACACCTCCAGCACCGGCATGCCGGCGATGGGAGAGTTGGGGTCCTCCTGGGCGGCGGGGTTCACGATGTCGTTGGCCCCGATGACCATGGCCACGTCGGTGTCGCCGAAGTCGTCGTTGATTTCGTCCATCTCCATCACGATGTCGTACGGTACCTTGGCTTCTGCCAGCAACACGTTCATGTGACCCGGCATGCGTCCCGCCACCGGATGGATACCAAAGCGCACGTTCACACCCTTTTCGCGCAATGTCTTCGTGATCTCAAACACCGTGTGCTGTGCCTGCGCCACTGCCATGCCGTAGCCGGGCACGATGATCACGTTCTTCGCGTCACGCAGCAGCTCTGCCGTCTCGGCAGCAGACACCGGCACCACTTCGCCCTGCGGCTCGGCGGCTTCACCCGCAGCCTTGGCCGCCGGCTTGCCTGCACCGCTGCCGAAGCCACCTGCAATCACGCTGATGAAGTTGCGGTTCATTGCGTTGCACATGATGTACGACAGAATGGCGCCCGACGAACCCACCAATGCACCAGTGACGATCAACAGGTCATTGCTCAGCATGAAGCCCGTGGCCGCGGCAGCCCAGCCAGAGTAGCTGTTGAGCATGGACACCACCACAGGCATGTCAGCACCTCCAATGGCCATCACCATATGCACCCCGAAGAGCAGCGCAATCACGGTCATGATGATCAGAGGCGTCATACCGGCTTCGACATCGTGTGCATTGAGAAACACGCGACCGAACCAGATCACCACCAGCAGCGCGACCAGGTTGAGCCAATGACGCCCAGGGAGCAGCAGCGGCTTGCCGCCGATCTTGCCGTTGAGCTTGCCAAAGGCGACCAGCGACCCGGAAAAGGTGACGGCACCAATCAGGATGCCAACATAGATCTCCACTTCGTGGATGGCCTTTTCAGCGCCTTCCAGTTGCAAAGATGTATCGACATAGCTGGCGAACCCCACCAGGCAGGCAGCCAGTCCGACCAGGCTGTGCATCAATGCCACCAGTTCGGGCATCTGGGTCATTTTCACCGTCTTGGCGGCATACAGGCCGATGCTGCCGCCAATGACCAGCGCACCGATGATCCAGGGAATGCCAGCGGGTGACACGCGCGGGCCGAACACGGTCGCCAGCACCGCCAGCGTCATGCCGATCATTCCGTACAGGTTGCCGCGGCGAGACGACTCAGGGTTGGACAGGCCGCCCAGGCTCAGGATAAACAAAATGGCAGCACCGAGATAGGCCACCGTAGCAAGGCTTTGGGACATGATCGTCAAGTCTCTTTCTTCAATGTTTCTTCTGGGCTGGTTTACTTGCGGAACATGGCGAGCATGCGACGGGTCACGGCAAAGCCACCGAACATGTTGATGGCAGTGAGCACGATGCCGACAAAAGCGAGCCAGAGAATCAATTGATCAGGCCGTCCATTGGCCCCTGCGTCCGGGGGTGAAATCTGAATGAGAGCGCCGATCACGATGATGCTGGAGATGGCGTTGGTGACGCTCATCAGCGGGGTGTGCAATGCGGGCGTCACGTTCCACACGACCATATAGCCGATGAAGCAGGCCAGCACGAACACCGTGAAGTGACCAAGGAACGCGGCCGGCGCGAATGAGCCGATGGCCCAGAACGCCAGAGCGCCAACGGCGAAGATGATGGCCAATGTCTTGGCCGGCAGCGGGCCACCCGGTCCATGACCATGACCGCTCTTCTTCTCTGCCACCACAGCAGGTTTGGCTGCAGGCTTGGGCGCAGCTGCTGGCGTGAGCGGCGGCGCAGGCCAGGTGATCTCGCCGTCTTTGATCACGGTCAGGCCGCGGATGGCGTCGTCTTCCATGTTGACGTTGATGACACCGTCCTTGGTCTTGCACAACTCTTCCGTCAGGCGGAAAAGGTTGGTGCCGTAGAGCGTGGACGACTGGCGCGCCATGCGCGAGGCCAGATCGGTGTAACCGATGATGGTCACGCCATGCTTGACGACGGCCTGGCCGGGCTCGGTGAGCTCACAGTTGCCTCCCTGCTCGGCTGCCATGTCCACGATCACGCTGCCGGGCTTCATGGTCTTGACCATCTCGGCCGTGATCAACTTCGGTGCCGGCTTGCCAGGAATCAGTGCGGTGGTGATGATGATGTCGGCATCCTTGGCCTGCTGCGCATACATCTCGCGCTGCGCGGCCTGGAAGCCTTCACTCATGACCTTGGCGTATCCGCCGCCGCCAGAGCCTTCTTCCTCGTAATCGACCTTGACGAACTCACCACCGAGCGAGACTACCTGGTCCGCCACTTCCGCGCGGGTGTCGTTGGCGCGAACAATGGCGCCCAGGCTCGCGGCCGCACCGATGGCCGCCAAGCCAGCCACGCCCGCGCCGGCGATGAACACTTTGGCAGGCGGCACTTTACCCGCGGCAGTGATCTGGCCATTGAAGAAGCGACCAAAGGCGTTGGCAGCCTCCACCACCGCACGGTAACCGCTGACGCCAGCAGTGGAAGTGAGCGCGTCCATCTTCTGGGCACGGCTGAGCGTGCGCGGCAAGGCGTCAATGGCGAGCACCGTCACTTTTCGCTCGGACAGCGCCGTCATGAGCTCGGGGTTCTGCGCCGGCCAGATGAAGCCGATAAGGGCCTGACCTTCGTGCATCAGCGCCACTTCGTCCATCGACGGCGCGCGAACCTTGAACACAATGTCGCTGCCGGCCCAAAGTTCGGTCGCAGACGAAGCGATGCTGGCGCCGGCTTCGCGATAGTCATCGTCGCTGAAATTGGCCAGCTCGCCTGCGCCACTTTCAACCACCACGGCAAAACCCAGTTTGGTCAGCTTGACGACCACCTCGGGGACGGTGGCCACCCGTTTTTCACCGGGAAAAATTTCTTTCGGTACGCCAATGCGTTGGGGCGTGACGGAAGCAGCGCCGGCGTCGGCAGCAGCTTCGTTCGTGGTGCCATTGGTCATGGGAGAGTCCTTCATGCACGGTTTTCAGGTATGGGGGCACGGCCGCGACAAATCGTGTTCGCCGCGAGCCTGCAAAATCAGGAATGGGGATCGGGCCGATCGCTGCCATTGCAGAGATGGCAAGTGGGATGCCGCCAGAGGTCCTGGGACATTGAGAGCGAGCGCACGCTCCACCGCGGGTGAGCCGGCGGGTGCGCTGCTGGACAGGGATATCTCCTCGCTCTCCACTTGCTGAAATGGTCAGGTAACAGCCTCGTTACGCGCAAGCTTACCCGAAACCTTAAGAATCCTGACAGGGGTGTTCCCTGTCACTGCGAGCAGCACCGGGCACCATTTGTCGCCCAAGGGACCGATAATGGCGCCATGACCGAACGTTGGAAGCCCAGCGCAACCGTGGCCGCCGTGATCGAGCAGGAAGGCCGCTACCTGCTGATCGAAGAGCACACGCCCGAAGGCCTGCGCCTGAACAACCCTGCCGGGCACCTGGACCCAGGCGAGAGCCCCGAGCAAGGCGTTGCACGGGAAACGCGGGAAGAAACGGCATATGAGTTCACGCCCACAGCATTGGTGGGAATCTACCTCTCGCGCTTTCACCGCGTATCCACTGGCGAGGATGTGACCTATCTGCGCTTTGCCTACTGCGGCACGGTGGGCAAGCATCACCCGGAGCAGGCGCTGGACGACGGTATCGTCAGGACGCTGTGGATGACGCCGGATGAAGTACGGGCCAGCGCCGACCGGCACCGCAGCCCGCTGGTGTTGCGATGCATGGAAGACCATCTGGCGGGCAAGCGCTACCCATTGGGTGTGGTGCACACCGACGGGTCAATCTACGGTTAAATCCGGCTGTCACATTAGGCTAGTCGAGGGCTGGGATAATCAGCCCCTATGACAACGCCTGACCTGCCGACGCCCTATTACCTGGTCGACAAGGCCCGACTGCTGCCCAACCTGGAGAAAATCGCCTGGCTGCGCGAGCATTCCGGTGCCAAATCCCTCCTCGCACTCAAGTGCTTTGCCACCTGGTCGGTCTTCGACTTCATGGCCGAGTACATGGACGGCACCACCAGCTCGTCCCTGTTCGAAGTGCGCTTGGGAAAGGAGAAATTTCCCGGCGAGACCCATGGTTACTCGGTGGCCTGGGCAGACCACGAAATCGATGAAGCCGTCGGCTACTGTGACAAGATCATTTTCAACACGGCCGCACAACTGCGCCGGTTCGATGCTGCCTCGAAAGGCAAGACGCGTGGCCTGCGCGTGAACCCGGGCGTGAGCTCTTCCAGCTTTGACCTGGCGGACCCGGCTCGCCCCTTCTCACGACTGGGCGAGCATGATCCGGCCTCCATCGAGGCGACCATCAAGGAGGTGGGCGGCATCTCTGGCTTCATGTTCCACAACAACTGCGAGAACAGCCATATCCAGCGTTTTGAAGACATGCTGGCACACATCGAACAGCGCTTCGGGCACTTGATCCGGCAGATGCAATGGATCAGCCTCGGTGGTGGCATCTCGTTCACAGCAGAGGGATACCCGCTGGAGGCCTTTTCCGAAAGGCTCAAACGCTTTGCCGACACCTACGAAGTGCAGGTCTATCTGGAGCCTGGCGAAGCCACGGTGCTTAACTCCACCACGCTGGAGGTGAGCGTCCTGGACACGTTGAACAACGGCAAAAACCTCGCTATCGTGGACAGCTCGATAGAAGCCCACATGCTCGACCTGCTGGTGTACCGGTATGCTGGGCGCGTGCTGCCCAACCAGGGCGATCACGAATGGATGGTTTGCGGCAAGTCCTGTCTGGCGGGCGATATCTTTGGCGAGTTCAAGTTCGGCCAGCCGCTCAAAGTGGGCGACCGCCTTTCCATCGAAGACGCTGCTCCGTACACCATGGTCAAGAAGAACTGGTTCAACGGCGTGCAGATGCCGTCTATCGCCATCAAGGAACTCAATGGAGAGGTTCGCCTCGTCCAGAGCTTCGACTACAACGATTTTGCTGCTGCTCTCTCCTGATCGCAGGAGGCGGTTTCAGGCAGCGATACACCATTGACCTCCCATTCATTGACGAAAACAGAAGGGCCTTTAGCGAAGTGAAACGGAACGTTCTCATCATTGGCGCAGGTGGCGTCGCACAGGTCGCCGCCCACAAGTGCGCTCAGAACAACGATGTGCTGGGCGACATCCATATCGCTTCCCGCAAGATCGCCAAGTGCGATGCCATCGTTGCCAGCGTCAGGGAAAAAGGCAGCCTCAAAGTCAAAGACGGGCTGTTGGAGTCGCATGTGATCGACGCCATGGACACGGCTGCCGTGGCTGATCTGATTCGTCGGACTGGCACACAAATTGTCATCAATCTGGGCAGTGCTTTCGTCAACATGTCTGTGCTGGAAGCCTGCATCCAGACCGGCGCGGCCTACATGGACACCGCCATCCATGAGGACCCGCTCAAGATCTGCGAGACGCCACCCTGGTACGCCAACTACGAGTGGAAGCGGCGCGAGCGTTGCGCCGAGGCTGGCGTCACCGCCGTGCTGGGTATCGGGTTTGATCCCGGCGTGGTCAATGCCTACGCGCGGTTGGCCGAGGACAAGTTCCTCGACAAGATTGAAAGTGTCGACATCATCGATATCAATGCTGGCAAGCACGATCGCTGGTTTGCCACCAACTTCGACCCGGAAGTGAACTTTCGCGAGTTCACCGGGACCGTTCTCACTTGGCAAAAAGGCCAGTGGCAGCAGAACAAGATGTTCGAGGTCGGCAAGACATGGGACCTGCCCGTGGTGGGCGAACAGAAGGCCTATCTCACCGGTCACGACGAGTTGCACTCGCTGTCCCAGCGCTACCCGGAAGCCGACCTGCGATTCTGGATGGGTTTTGGCGATCATTACATCAACGTGTTCAACGTGCTCAACAACCTGGGTTTGCTGTCAGAGCAGCCGGTCAAGACGCACGAGGGCGTGGAAGTGGTGCCGCTCAAGGTGGTCAAGGCGGTTCTGCCCGACCCGGCCAGCCTGGCACCGGCGTACAAAGGCAAGACCTGCATTGGCGACCTGGTCAAAGGCCAGAAGGACGGCCAGGCGGCCGAAGTCTTCGTCTACAACGTGGCTGACCATGAAGAAGCCTATGCGGAAGTGGGCAGCCAGGGCATCTCATACACGGCCGGTGTGCCCCCCGTGGCTGCGGCCATGCTGATCGCCAATGGCACCTGGGACACCGGCACCATGAACAATGTGGAAGATCTGAATCCAGCACCCTTGTTGACGCTGATGGACATCATGGGCTTGCCCACGCGTGTGCGTGATGCCAAGGGCGACCGCCCCTGGAATGCCTGACGTTTCATGCCAGCGACTGGCGCGGTGCACAAGCGTCATGCCCGAAAGAAAAGGCCCGCCACGGCGGGCTTTTTCTTTTCTCTTCGATCGAGGTTCGACTGCGATGATTCATGCTCGCTTCGTCACCACAGGCATTCCCCAATGATGGGTGATTTCGCGCAGAAGCAGCAAGACGGCATCGCCTTTCGGGGTTGCGCCCAGCCGTTGCTGCCGTGCCCCCACGCCCCCTTGCACGGCGTCTGCCCACAATCGAAACGCCGTTTCGACATCATCGCGCGTGAGCACGCCTGACTCTGCGGACCGTATCGGCCCCAGGGACGGCTGCACCAAATCGAAGGCTTCGGTATTGAGGCTGACTGTAGCGGCGCGGGAAGCACCGAATGCACCACCTGCCACGGTCTGCAGCGCGTCCTCGATGTGGTCGATGGCATGCTCGATGTCAGAACCCCCGGGCTGGCTGGGCCAGGCAAAGCCGCCCATGCGCGCCCACCCCAGAGGGAGGGTTGCGCGCTGGCTTCCCGCCGAGAGTGCCAGAGCGTCGGCCGACAGGTGCAGACGGAGCGTGCGATCCGGAGGTGGCTGCGTCACGACACCACTGGTTGTCCTGTTGGGACATCAACCAAGTCAGGAATGACACCAAACACGAACGAGTCCATCGACAGCACGCCGTGCGTGAAGCCGCCATCGACCACCTGGCCAGGCACCTCTTCACCCGCGGCGCCAGCAGCCACCATCAATGGCCAGAGGTGCTCAGGCGTGGGGTGCGCCCGTTGCGCATGGGGAGCTTCGCGCATGGTCTGGCGCAGCGCCTCGTGTTGGCGCCCCTTCACAGCGGTACGAATCCAGTCGGAGAATTCACGCACATAAGGCGCCACGTTGTCGCCTCCGTCCCGCTGCAGCTCATAGAGATTGTGCGTGAGGCTGCCTGACCCAATGATGAGCACGCCTTCGTCGGCAAGCGCCGCCAAGGACCGCCCCAGCGCGTAGGCCTGCACGCCATCGGTGCGAAGTGGCAGGGACACCTGGAACACCGGCACGTTTGCCTCGGGCATGAAGTGCATGAGAGGCACCCAGGCTCCATGGTCCAGGCCTCGGCTTTCCTCGGTCATCACGTCCCATCCGTCCGACCGCAGCAGCTCGGCCGTTCGCCCGGCCAAAGCTGGAGCGCCAGGCGCCGGATATTGCAACTGGTACATGACAGCGGGAAAGCCGCCGAAGTCGTGGATGGTTTCCGGCTGTGCTGCCGTCGACACGCGCACGCCATCTCCGGTCTGCCAGTGGGCTGAAACCACCAAGACGGCACGCGGTCGTGGAAAGCGCTGGCCCAGGTCATTCAATGCAGGTCCTGCCACGCCTGGGTCGATTGCCAATGTGGGCGATCCATGGGAGAAAAAGATACTGGGCAGGCGTCCCATCTCTGGACGCCAGGCAACCGAACTCGACATGGTGATGGGCCTTTCTGCTCCGGCATACGGCCTGAGCGATCCGCGGGTCGGCAAGTGCTGCCGCTTTCCGCTGTTTGCCCATCAGTTTGAGGCTTCAACCATTCGTTTGAATCGATCTTGTTTGAAGATTTTGTTCAATGAATTTGAATTCAAGAAAGACCTCAGTAGCGTTCCTTGACGCCTGTGACCATGGCCTTGATCAGACGGGTGCGCTCAACACGGCCCATGACCAGCGCCGCAGCAGCGTGCAATCCTGCCGCCAGTATCAGTCCATTGGCCAGGACTTCGTGCAGCTCTTCCAGCCACTCCTCACCCCAGAACGCATCAAGACCCTGCATCCAGCCGGTCAGCCCCAAAGACAGAACCAGGGCCATCAAAAGCAGCATCATGATGGCCCCCAGAGGGTTGTGCCCCCAATGAAAGGGGGCTGTACCCGAGCGAAGCCCGACGAGGTGCGCTCGCAGCCTCGCAGGCGTCGGGAAGAAATCGGCAAAGCGTGCATGAGTCGAACCAAAGAAGCCCCAGACGACTCGGGCCACCACCAGACCGGCTGCCACGTAGCCACACCATTCGTGTGGCGGGTCGCCCTCCTCCAGTACGAAGTAATTGAGCAGCACACAGCTGACCAAGGACCAGTGGAAGAGCCGGACAAACAGGTCCCAAACGCGTTGGGACCCCTGGCCGCGGTGAGAGGGATTCATGTTGGCGGACATGTTCGCTTTCATTGCCTTGCCTGACCTTGGAAACTGATGCCGATCAGTCTTCGATTTCCTGCTTCATGACTTCGGCAGAGGCCGGATTGAAGTAGATCTCGACCTTCTTCCCGTCTTTGTTGTGGCCATAGATCTCGTAGCAGTTGCCCTTGGTCACCTTGAATTTCTTGACCTTGTAGCCCTGCGCCTTCAAGTCCTGCTGGAACTTGGCTTCAGGAATCCATTTCTCCTTCGGCGCATCGCAGGAAGGGCCTGCCATGGCGGCAGAGGCAGTGAAGGCGAGTGCAGCGGAAATCAACAATGCTTTTTTCATTTTTCGTCCTTGATTAGAAAAGATGTGATGGATATGTGATGTGAGAATCAGTCTTGGTCTCTTTCATTCCGATCGGGGGAAGCTCTGCAGCGCTTCTCTCGCGGTGGAGTGATTGAAATCTGCCCAGATGAAGCCAAGCTTAAAAATAGAAACCACAAATCGTGAGGAATCGGCGCAGACGTAACAGGTCGTCAGTGCGCTGGCTGGGATAATCGTGAAATGAGCAAAGCACAAAGAGTGGTGGTCGGCCTGAGTGGCGGAGTGGATTCCGCGGTCAGCGCGTGGCTGCTCAAGCAACAGGGCTACGACGTCATCGGTATCTTCATGAAGAACTGGGAAGATGACGACGACAGCGAGTACTGCTCCAGCCGGCAGGACTGGATCGATGCCGCGAGCGTGGCGGATGTGATCGGCATCGACATCGAACATGTCAACTTTGCGGCTGAATACAAAGACCGTGTCTTCGCCGAATTCCTGCGCGAGTACCAGGCCGGGCGCACACCCAACCCGGACATCCTGTGCAACGCCGAGATCAAGTTCAAAGCCTTTCTCGATCACGCCATGCGACTGGGCGCCGAGAAGATTGCCACAGGGCACTACGCTCGCGTGCGCTTCAACGAGGGCTCTGGCAAACACGAATTGCTCAAAGGCCTGGACCCGCTCAAGGATCAAAGCTACTTCCTGCATCGACTCAATCAGGCCCAGCTGTCCAAGACGCTGTTTCCCCTGGGTGAATTGCCCAAGACCGAGGTGCGCCGCATCGCGACCGAGATTGGCCTGCCCAACGCCAAGAAGAAGGACAGCACCGGCATCTGCTTCATTGGCGAGCGGCCCTTCCGCGACTTTCTCAACCGCTACATCTCCAAAGCGCCAGGACCCATCAAGGACGAGACGGGCCGCGTCATCGGCAAGCACGTGGGCTTGAGCTTCTACACACTTGGCCAGCGCCAAGGTTTGGGCATTGGCGGGGTCAAGGCCAAGGGAGCGCAAAAGGGTGGCAATGAACACGCTCCGTGGTTTGTGGCCCGCAAGGACATTGAAGAGAACACACTGCGAGTGGTGCAAGGGCATGACAACCCCTGGCTGCTCTCGCCGTCTTTGAAGGCGATTGACACCAGCTGGTGCGCTGGCGAGCCACCAGCGAACGCCAGCATCGCTGCCAAGACCCGTTATCGCCAGTCCGATGCGCCCTGCTCATTGGAAGTGCAGGATGGTGGTGATGGCTTCGTGCTGCGCTTCGATGAAGCGCAATGGGCAGTGACGCCCGGCCAAAGCGCTGTGCTCTACGACGGCGACGTCTGCCTGGGTGGCGGCGTGATCGACAGCGACGCTTTTCACCTGCCCGACTGAGCAATGTAGCCAAAGACTATCGGCGCCTTTGGCAATGCCAATGGCTTGCTTGATAAAACGCAATCTATCGAAATATCTCAATCCATAGACTTCATTCATCGGCTGAGCATTGTCGCTCTTCCGGTTCTCGACAACCTGACCTGAATGGAGTCCATCATGGAAAACACAAGCAGCTTCCCTCGCCTCAACGAACCCGCCCCGGCCTTCAGTGCCAAGACCACCCACGGTGATCGTTCTCTCGCCGACTACAAGGGCAAATGGCTCATCCTCTTCTCGCACCCCGCGGACTTCACGCCGGTGTGCACGACGGAGTTCATCGGCTTTCAAAAGCACGCAGACACCTTCCGCAGCATGAACTGTGAGCTGATCGGGTTGTCCATCGACAGTCTCTACTCGCACCTTGCCTGGACCAGCAGCATCAAGGAAAAGTTCGGTGTCGAGATCAGCTTCCCGATCATCGAAGACATCAAGATGGAAGTGGCGTCGGCCTACGGCATGGTCCACCCCGGTGCAGCCGACACGCAAGCCGTGCGCGCCACATTCTTCATTGACCCTGAGGGCATCCTGCGTGCCATGGTGTACTACCCCATGAGCAACGGGCGATCGATTGAAGAGTTCTTGCGACTGCTCCAAGCCATGCAGACCAGCGACGCCAACAAGATCGCCACACCCGAAGGCTGGACGCCAGGCTGCGACGTGATCGTCCCGCCACCGAAAACGTCCGAGGCTGTCGCCAAGCGGCCGAGCGAAGGCTACAAAACGACCGATTGGTATTTCTCCACGCGCGCGCTCTGAAGCGAACGATCGATGACTTGACCCACTGTCCGCTGGTCAGGTCATCGGCCGAGATGCCCTGGCGCCAATTCACGACATTGACCTATACTCCCATGGGTATTATCCTGCACAGTGCAATGGCAGCGCGCAACCGACCCCGACCCGCTCGGGCCGCAGGTCGCCCAACACACAAGACGTCAAGGAGATTCCCTATGAGCCAGCATCAACGTTTGCAAGTCGAATCACTTTTCGATCCGGCCACCTACACTTTCAGCCATATCCTCTGGGACGGCGCCAGCAAACAAGGCGCCATCATCGACAGCGTCCTCGACTACGATCCCAAATCAGGGCGTTCCAGCACAGAAAGCGCTGACAAGCTCATCACCCGCGTCAAAGCGTTGGGCGTCCAGGTGCAGTGGATTCTGGAAACCCACGTGCACGCCGACCACATCTCGGCAGCGCCGTATCTGAAGCAGGCCCTGGGAGGCCAGGTCGCCATCGGCTCTCACGTGCGAACGGTTCAAGAAACCTTCGGGCAGTTGTTCAACGCAGAACAGGGCTTCGCCCGCGACGGCAGCCAGTTCGACCGCCTCTTCGACGATGGCCAGCACTTCCACATCGGGGAGCTGCAGGCCGTGGCCATGCACACACCCGGCCACACACCGGCCTGCATGACCTACGTCGTGCGCGACCACAGCGTGGACCCTATCCGCACCGTGGCCTTCGTGGGCGACACTTTGTTCATGCCCGATTTCGGCACCGCCCGTTGCGACTTCCCCGGAGGCAGTGCCTCCACCCTGTACCAGTCCATCCAGAAAGTGCTGGCCTTGCCGCCCGAGACCACGCTTTACCTGTGTCACGATTACCCACCAGAGGGACGCGAAGCGACGTGCATCACCTCAGTGGCTGAGCAACGCGCAAAGAACATCCACGTCCACGAGGGCACCACCGAGAGCGATTTCGTGCAGATGCGCGAGCAACGCGACGCCACGCTGGACATGCCGGTGCTCATCCTGCCATCGGTGCAGGTGAATATGCGGGCGGGGCATTGGCCACCCGCAGAGGACAATGGCGTGGTTTACCTCAAAATACCGGTGAACGCTGTTTGAATTTGACAGCCGTCCACCCCGCCTGAGATGATGAAAGCTGCATGACGCCTGCCAGCCCAACGCCACCGGAGCCCCTCCCAGCCAACCGACCGGCCTCGAAACTTGCTGAATGGTTTCCCATCCTGGATTGGGGGCGTCGCTACGACCGCTGCACCTTTGTGGCAGACCTGACGGCGGCTGCCATCGTGACATTGCTGCTGATCCCGCAGAGTCTGGCGCTGGCAATGCTGGCGGGCATGCCGGCCGAGACCGGTCTCTACGCCAGCATGCTGCCCGTGGTCGTCTACGCATTGATGGGCAGCAGCAATCAACTTGCCGTTGGCCCGACGGCTTTGCGGTCGGTCATGTCGGCTTCTGCCGTTGGCGTGGTGGTCGTCGGCGGCGGCGCAGACTTCATCGAGACATCGGCCATCCTCGCGCTCATGTGCGGCGGCATCATGCTCATCATGGGCGCGCTGCGCATGGGCTTTGTGGCCAGCTTCCTCAGTCACCCCGTGCTCACCGGCTTCATCACGGCAGCGGGCATTCTCATTACCGCCAGCCAGCTCAAGTATTTGCTCGGGGTCCCACTCAAGGCAGACAACATTCCGCAACTGATTGGTAGCGCTCGCGAACTGAGCACCGGGCCGCACGGCCTGACGGTGTCGATCGGCCTGGGCGCATTGCTGGTGCTGTGGGCCACACGTCGCTGGCTGAAGACGCTGCTGCGAAAAGTTGGCCTGTCCACGGGGTTGACCGATTTGCTGAGCAAGGCTGCGCCGCTGTTCATCCTCATCGCATTCATCGTGCTCAGCTGGGCACTGCAATTGAACACCCAAGGTGTATCCGTGGTGGGGGATATCCCAAAAGGGCTGCCACCCCTGACTCTGCCCCACTGGACAGAAAGGACGCTACCGCTGGTGCAGACCTTGCTGGTTCCCGCCATTCTGATCAGCCTGGTCGGCTTCATCGAATCGGTCTCGGTCAGCCAGTCCATGGCCGCCAAGCGCCGCGAACGCATCGACCCCAGCGCGGAATTGCGTGGTTTGGGCGCCGCCAACATTGCCGCAGGTCTGACCGGCGCCTTCTCGGTGGGAGGAAGCTTCTCGCGCTCGGTTGTCAGCAGCGACGCCGATGCCCGAACGCCCGCCTACGGCATCTTCACTGCCGTCATCCTTGCCATCACTGCACTCTTCTTCACCCCGGCGCTCTTTCACTTGCCGCAGGCCGTGCTCGCAGCCACCATCATCGTGGCGGTCAATTCACTGCTAGACTTCCGCAGCTTTGCGAGCACCTGGCGCTACTCCAGGCTCGATTTCATCGCCATGGCGCTGACCTTCGTCGTCACGCTGATGATGGACATCGTCAGTGGTCTGGCCACGGGTGCCATCGCTTCCATCGTGCTGCACCTGTGGCGCTCCAGCCGCCCTCACATTGCAGAAGTGGGGCTGATCCCAGGTACGGAGCACTACCGCAATGTGCTGCGCCACGAGGTACTGACAACCCCGGGCGTGATGGGCTTGCGCGTGGATGAGAGCCTCTACTTTGCCAATGCTCGTTACCTTGAGGATTACATTGCCGCACAGGTGGCACGAAACACCGAGGTGCATGACGTGGTCCTGCAATGCACAGCCGTCAACGACATCGACGCCAGCGCGCTGGAAAGCCTCAAGACCATCAACGACCGCCTCAAAGAGGCTGGCGTGCGCTTGCACCTGAGCGAAGTGAAGGGCCCGGTCATGGACCGCCTGCAGAAAAGTGACCTGCTGCAAGCGTTGAGCGGCGAGGTCTATCTGACCCACCATCAGGCGATGGCGGCCATGCAGCAGCGTCCCACCGATCCTGCGCTCCTGATTTGAGGCGATAGGCCAACCCTCTCCCCGCCGGAGCTTTGCGGGCGATGCGCTTCGTTTCGAATGCAGAGGTTCCCTAGCTCAATAGGCCGGATCGCGCCTCCGGCGTGAGGCACTCTCGTGACCACGAGGGTTTGCCCATATCCGCCATCCCGTGTTAGAAACGGCTCATCAGTTTGCTTTTGGCGTGTTTGAGACTGAGCGCGTCGCACTGCATCCATCAACCAAGGCATGACTGAGGTCCTGGGCATTCTTTGCCCTGACGCGGCTTCAATTGGCATGCCCTGCAAACGAAGCGAGAGGACCTCGAACATGTTCCACGCCATCATGGTGCCGGTTGACCTGGCACATGTGCCGCACCTGGGCAAAGCGCTGCTTTGCGCAGCCGACCTGGCCAAGCTGTGGCAATCCACCGTGACCTATGTGAGCGTCACATCAGACGCGCCCAGTGCCACGGCCCACAACCCGGCAGAGTTCCAGCAACGTCTGGACTCCTTCGCGAAAGAGCAGGCGGCCCAACATGGTGTAGTGGCCAAGGGCCATATGGCCATCGCCAACGACCCGGCGGTCGATCTGGAACATGCGCTGCTCAAGGCAATTGACGAGACCGGCTCCGACCTGGTGGTCATGGCCAGCCACATTCCCGGCATCAAGGAACACCTCTGGCCATCCAACGGCGGCAAACTTGCCGGCCACGCCAAAGCCAGTGTCATGGTCGTTCGCCCCTGATCGACACCGAGCCAGTCAAGAAACATCACCAAGCACAGGAGATCCGGCGCATGACGGACAACACTGACCAAGGCATCCCGTCTCCGGACGGCCAAGCCGGCATCATCGAGACCAACTACGAGATCGGCCAAGACAACATCGAGACCAAGATAGGCCCCTTCGGTGTGGACATCCACAACCCGGTCTTTCTGATCTCCGGACTGTCCATCGTGGCCTTCGTCTTCTACGCACTGGCACTGCCAGACCAGGCTTCGACACTGTTTTCATGGCTGTTTTCTGCCGTGACCAAAGGCTTTGACTGGTTCTTCCTCGGATCGGCCAACATCTTCGTGCTGTTCTGCCTGATGCTCATCGTCACCCCCTTGGGCAACGTAAGGCTGGGAGGCGCAGACGCCACCCCCGACTACACCTACGTGGGTTGGTTTGCCATGCTGTTTGCTGCCGGCATGGGTATTGGACTGATGTTCTATGGCGTGAGCGAACCGCTGAGCCACTACTCGTCCTCGTTCGGAGGAACCACGCTCGAAGACGGAGCGCGGACTGACTGGGCTCCGCTCGGGGCCGCTGCAGGAGATACGACAGGCGCGATTCGCCTGGGAATGGCCGCCACCATTTTTCACTGGGGCCTGCACCCTTGGGCGATCTATGCGGTCGTCGCACTGGCACTGGCGCTGTTCTCCTTCAACAAGGGCCTGCCGCTGACCATCCGCTCCGCCTTCTACCCCATTCTCGGCGAACGGGTGTGGGGCTGGTGGGGCCATGTCATCGACATTCTGGCCGTGTTTGCAACACTCTTTGGACTGGCCACTTCGCTGGGCTTTGGCGCCACGCAAGCCAACGCCGGCCTCAACGAGCTGTTCGGCATACCGGTCTCGTCGACCACCGAAGTGGTGTTGATTTCGGGCATCACAGCCATTGCACTGATCTCGGTGCTGCGCGGTCTCGATGGCGGTGTGAAGATCCTCTCCGAGATCAACATGGGCTTGGCCTTCTTGCTATTGCTCTTCGTGTTGTTCGCAGGCCCAACACTTGCCATCCTCGGCGGCTTCGGCGACTACCTGGGTGCCTATCTTCAATATCTGCCGGCGCTGTCCAACCCGGTCGGCCGTGACGACCTCAACTTCAGCCAGGGCTGGACCTCCTTCTATTGGGCCTGGTGGATCAGTTGGTCGCCATTCGTGGGCATGTTCATTGCGCGAGTGAGCCGCGGCCGCTCGGTCCGCGAGTTCGTCACATGTGTGCTGCTCATTCCATCCCTGGTCTGTGTGTTGTGGATGAGTGTTTTCGGTGGCACGGCTATCCAGCAAGTCGTGCAGGATGGCTACACCGCAGCGCAGGACGCCGAGCTGCCCCTGCAGTTGTTCAAGATGCTTGATGCTCTGCCTCTGGCCAGCATCACATCCATGATCGGCATTGTTCTGGTGATCGTGTTCTTCGTGACTTCGTCCGACTCTGGCTCGCTGGTCATCGACACCATCACCGCCGGCGGCAAAGTAGACGCGCCTGTACCGCAGCGCGTCTTCTGGTGTGTGTTCGAAGGTGCAGTGGCGATTGTTCTGCTGCTTTCCGCCAACGGACTCAAGTCCCTGCAATCCATGGTCATCTCCACCGGATTGCCATTCACCGTGGTGTTGTTGCTCATGTGCTGGGCCATCTACCGCGGCTTGATGGCGGAACTCAAGCTGACCCGAAACGCTGACTGACAGCGCGCTGGCGCCAAAGAAAATGGCGGCCCCTCATGGCGAGGTGTCCGCCATTTTCATTTGCCGTCGGTCAAGCGCTCAGGTCTTTCGCCTGAGTAACCGCACATGCATTGGACGCACAAAGTCAGCCCCGCCCGTTCTCTGGTAAGGCTCATACTTCGCCCGCACCTTGTCCAGCAATTCGTCAGTGATGTGATGATCGGCAAACGTCGGGTACATCATGCGTCTGGCAAAGTCCTCGAAATCCGCGTAATGCACCGACTGCGCAAATCGCTCTTCGCCTGCAGCTTCCCAGTGCATGCCATTCGCCAAGGCCCGATCGAGTGCCGCCTGAGCCGCAGGGCGCACCACGCCCTCGTCGTTGTAGAGGCGAATCAGTTCATTGAGCGCGCCACCGTAGATCGGCTCTGAAACGTAGAGGACGCCGCCTGGCTTCAGCACCCGTGCCACTTCGCCCAGCGCCCGATCCATCAAAGGCATGGGCACGTGGTGCAAAGACTTGAGCATGACGGCAATGTCGAACTCGGCGTCACCAAACGGAATGTCCTGCGCGCCAGCCGCCACGAAGCTCAGCCCTTCCTGCGGATTTGCCAGGTTGCGTTCATGCTGAATCACATCGACTTCCAGGCCCGTCACCTTGCAAGCCGGCCAACGCTTGAGCAGTTGCCGTGCCGTGCGGGCGTTGCCGCAACCGAGCTCGATGATGCGCTGGTCCTTGAGCGCCATCATTCGGTCCATGAGCTGCAACTCGTCTTCCTGTAGGGGTAGGTTGTCCGGTGGTTGAAGCGGTTCGAGGTAGGAGGCAGAAATCATGTTGGGCAGAAGAATCAGGAATGATGCCGCGCGACGCGGGAGTGGACTGCCGGCATTGTCATGCATACGGACGCCATCGCGCCAGTGGAAATGTCAATCGGTCAGCACGCCACCAGGGACCGGACATACAGACCCATTCTGTCCACGGGTATTCGTCCTCTACGCAAAGCCCCCAAGAATCCAACGAAAGTGGATTGGTTGCAGGTCACATGCTGACATCTGCCAGTTCGTGAAGTGGTCACAGGACTGCCATGACAGAAGCAAAGAAGAGGCGGAGTGGCGGAGAGAAAAAAGGAAAGAGGCCCTGAAGCCCATTGTTCCCCTTCTTCCTCCTACCCCCTAATCTATACCTCCTGCCTTCTACCTTTTCCCGGGTTCACGCTCAGTTGCCAAAGCCCTCCGGCATCTGCACGGCCACAACTTCACCTTTGGCCGTGGCCACATCGCCGGCCCATACCGTGGTCTCCACGACCACCTTGCGGCCTTTGATTTCTCTGACCCGGCCACGGATGACCAGCTCTGCATCGATCGGCGTTGGTTTGAGGAAGTCCACGTGGAGTGAACCCGTCACGAATCGAAAAGCCGGCTGGCTGTCCATGTCTCGACCTTCCTGCCGGTACATGGCTGCGGCCGCCGTTCCTGTGCTGTGGCAGTCGATGAGCGAGGCGATGAGTCCGCCATACGCGAAGCCCGGCACCGAGGTGTGAAACGGCTCCGGCCGGAACCGGGTCACGGTTTCATCGCCCTCCCACACTGTCTTGATCTGGTGGCCGTGCGGGTTCTGGCTACCACAGCCATAGCAGTGCGCCACGCTGTCGGGGTAGTGATCCTGAAATGCATCCATGTCTGTCCAATCGATGAAATGAAACGGGTTGGCGTCGGCCGGGCCTTCAAAGGTCCAGCGCTTTCCTGAGCTCCGCGGCCGACGTCACAAAACCGATTCGGCTCACCTTGCCCTTCTCATCAAGCTGAATGAGGGTCAGAGCATCGTCCTGGCGAGGCCAGTCGGCCAATGTCTTCTCCTCCAGCGATACGCCCACCTTGAAAGGCTGCTCACGCAATGATGGCAGCGCAAACGTACGGGTGATGAAGCCAGGCATCCGGCTCATGTCGGCCAGGTAGACTGCATGGCGGGTCGCCAGAAAGCCCTTGGGCTGGTCACCCAGCACCTCCAGCGCGAGATTGGACGCCTTGCGACCAGCAGCGAAAATCACCAGCCGCGCATCGGCGTCGATGGCCCACGACCCGTCGTGCTGGTCCTTGATCTGCAGAGATGGCAGAGGCTGGCCAGGCTCTACCGAAACAGCCTTGGCTGCCGGCGAGACCATGCTGATGGCTGCGCCGACGAACAGCGCCAGCACAACCGTCATCGAGCGCAGACGGCGCGCAGCGTGAAGAGCGTGCATTGGATTGATCATGCAGGGGTACCACTCAGCTTCTGGTTCTGACCATGCGCACAGCCGGCGTCGGCGCCCGTGTTGACCATATGGTCCGCCATGCCAGTGAAGGCCTTGAGCAAGTCAGTCAACAGCTGCTCGTCGCTCACTTGTTCGGTCAGTGCGGTTCGCATGCACAACATCCATTCGTCCCGTTCGACGGGGCCGATAGCGTAGGGCAGGTGGCGCATGCGCAAACGGGGATGGCCATGCTTCTCGATGTAGAGGTTGGGCCCGCCGAACCATCCCGACAGGAAATCGAACAGGCCCTGGTTGGCACCCGCCAAACTTTCGGGATGGATGCGTCGAGCGGACCACGCCTCGGGCAGCTCGTCCATCAATTCGTAAAAGCGGTCCACCAGCTGGTGCATGCCGGCTTCGCCACCCAATCGTTCGTAAGGCGTCAAGGCGGCACTGTCATGGGCCGAGTCGTTGTCTCTCGAAGTGGTCATCGGTATTTCCTCAGATACAGGTACTCAAAAAATCGCTTCGCCCAGTGAAAGAGCCGCGTCGACGGAAGGATCACCTGTCGGGCCTCGTTGCGGAACACCAGCGTGCCGTGATCGATGGCATCGATGATGCAGATGAGCTCCACCTTGAAGGTCGCGTCTGGCGTCTGACCAGCCAGCTCGGTCAGTACATTGGTGGCGGCGGCTTCGGCCTGAAGGTCGGCCATGTGGGCCTGTTTTGGCATCCACCCGGGGCCTGGAAAGCTGCCGGAATCGCCCACCACATAGACGCGCTCCTGCCCGGATACCCGGCACTGGGCATCGGCCTGCAGCAGCCCCCCAGGCGAGCGCGGGAGATCGGTCGCATCAAACCAGGCGTTGCCTGTCATGCCAGGCATGAACAAGATCAGGTCCGCCGCGAACTCGCCGCCCTCGGTCACGACCTTGTCTGCCTCGAAACGGACCATCTTGTGGCCGAGGTGGGTGCGGATGTTTCGCTTGCCCATCTCGGCCAGCAGATGCTGAACCGCTTTGCCGCCCAGGCGGTTGCCAGGCTCCGTGGACGGGTTGAAGAACACCAGCTCGAACTGGTCTCGCCGGCCCTCACGCTTGAGTTGTTCGTCGATGCCGAACAGGAATTCGAACATCGGCCCGCCACGTACCGCTGTCGGCTCTTTGGGGTTGCCAGAAAAGCCCACCGCGATGGTGCCTCCCGTCATGGCCTTGAGGCGATCCCGGATCTTCTCCGCAGCGGCGATGCCCTCACACGGCGTGATGGCGTGCTCGATTCCGGGCAGCTTCTTGATGAAGCGCCCACCGCTGGCAATCACCAGTGCATCGTTGCGCACATCGCCCGCGCTGGTGCGCACCACACGCCCCCCTTCCGACAGACCTGTCACTTCTGCCTGCAAATGGTCGACCTTCATGCGCCGGAAGAAGTTGGCCAGAGGAACAATGAGTTGTTCACGCTGGCGCAGGCCTGCAGGAATCCAGATGATGCCGGGCAGGTAGTGCAGTTCGGCGCGCGGTGAGATGACCGTGATCTTGGCCCGCCCATGTTGGCGGCGTAGGGCTCTAACGGTAGACAAAGCACCGAATCCGGCGCCGATGACGGTGATGACGGGTGGGTTGT
>JBNKNN010000184.1:0-13367 GCA_050293865.1 Hydrogenophaga sp.
CAAAGGCGCGGGCCGTGCCCGTCAGACGAACTGTGCTAGGCACCACGCTGAATGCTCCAGGATCCCCCGCCTCCATCGCACACAAACTGATGACAGCCTGGTCCAACGCACGTACGTTGCGGGAAACAATGCTTTGCACCGCAGTGATGATATGCCCTGCCACTACCACCGGATCCACCGTCTGATATGCATGGGCACCATGTCCGCCTTTTCCAGTGATGTCGATGGTCACCCGGTCGGCCGCTGCCATCATCGGGCCCGGATTGACTCCGACGAAGCCTGGCGGCATCGGAGGCCAGTTGTGCATGGCATACACCTGGTCCACCGGGAACTCCTCGAAAAGGCCATCCTCAATCATCGCCTTGGCGCCCGCATAGCCTTCTTCACCCGGTTGAAATATCAGCACCGCCGAGCCATCGAACTGCCGGGTTTCAGCCAGATAGCGTGCTGCGCCCACCAACATCGCTGTATGTCCATCATGGCCGCAACCATGCATCAAACCCGGTTTGGTCGACTTCCAGGCGAAATCATTGTGCTCCGCCATCGGCAGCGCATCCATATCCGCCCGCAATCCGACCGCCTTCCCTGAGTTCTTGCTGCGGCCATGGATGACAGCAACCACGCCTGTCTTCCCCATGCCCGTACGAATCTCGTCCACTCGGCACAGTTTGAGCGCTTCGACCACTCTGCCTGCAGTGAAATGCTCCTCGAATCCGAGCTCAGGGTGCGCATGCAGGTCGCGGCGAAAGGCCATCAACTCGCCCTGCATTTGCGCAATGCGCGCGAAGGGTCGGCCGTGCGGTTTGATCTGGGCGACTGACATGCGAAGTTCGAAAGCTCAATGAGCGACTGTACGCTCGATGCGGAGACGGGGATCTACCGCGAAGTACAGCAAATCGACGACCAGATTGATCACGACAAAGATCAACGCGATCAGACACAAATAGGCGGCCATGACCGGGACATCCGCAAACGCCACGGCCTGGATGAATAGCAACCCCATCCCTGGCCATTGAAAAACGGTTTCCGTGATGATGGAGAAAGCAATGATTTGCCCAAGTTGCAACCCAGCAATGGTCATCACGGGCACTAGGGTGTTGCGCAAAGCATGCCCAAAGTGAACCACCTTGTCCGGCAAACCACGGGCACGCGCAAACTTAATGTAGTCAGTCCGGAGAACTTCCAGCATTTCCGAACGAACCAATCGCAGGATCAGCGTCAATTGGAAGATCGCCAGCGTCAGCGCTGGGAGAAGAATATGTCGCCAACCTTCGGCATTGAGCAAACCTGTCGACCAGCCGCCGACCATGACGGGATCCCCCCTTCCGAAACTCGGTAGCCATGGCAGCTCCACCGAGAACACCAGAATCAGCAAGATACCGATCAGGAAGGTTGGCAAGGAAACCCCCAACAAAGAGCCAGCCATGACCAGCTGTCCGATCCAGCTCCCCCGCCTGAGGGCGGCCAGGACGCCAAGAGGAACGCCAATCAGCACAGCCAAAACCGCAGCCACGACGGCCAACTCGAAAGTCGCTGGAAACCGCTCCACGATCAGCCTGGAAACGCTGGCTCCCTGCTGCAAACTGATGCCAAAGTCGCCCTGCACCGCATTGCCCAGAAAGTGCCAGAACTGAACCACAAAGCTCTGATCCAGGCCCAGATCGGCGCGCAATTGCCGGATTTGAGCAGGCGTCGCGTCCTGGCCAAGCATGGCATAGACCGGATCACCAACGAACTGGAACAGCAAAAACGCGACCAGCGCCACTACCACCATGACCACTACGGCCTGTGCAAGGCGTCGCAATACAAAAGCAAACATGCAATGGACAAGTTTCGACTAACGGCTCGCCAAACCTGTGTATCCGGCGAACATTCCCCAGTGTAGCCGCCATTGCCCGCTCACACCGCAATTGCCACCAACTTCAGCGCAAGCAAGCGTGCAAGCATGCGGCCTTGCATCTGCCCCAAGAAGGGTACGCCCTCCCCAGATTGGTGGATTTCTGCCCAACGGCGATTGCATAGGATGGACCTCGCTACACAAAACGAAATCAGGGAAAGACCAATGCAATTTGTTTGCCAAGGCGTTCTTCCGCGCAGATTCATCGCGCTACTTCTGTTCGCGTGGCATGGGGCTACCATGGCATTTGTGGAGGCCAACACAGCCCCTCCCGCCGATTTGAGTTCGATTCGGGGTATCGGTCCGGCAACAGCTCAGCGCATCGTACAGGCCAGAGAGGCAAAGCCATTTCTTCACTGGCAAGATTTGATCTCCCGGGTTCGAGGCATTGGCACCAAGCGAGCACAGCAACTCTCCCAGGGTGGTCTGCGTGTTCGAGGTAGGGCGTATGGCGACCAACAGCAGTGGCACACCATCACGCCACGCAAACAGCCCCCACGTCGGCCACGCAAGTTGGTAGACCCTTTTCGGCCATCCGGCGAGATTGCAAACAGCCATGCCGAATGATTCCAACCGAGAGCCATGAACCGAGCTCGGCAAAAAAAAGCCGCTGGCTATTGCCAGCGGCTTTTCGAGCATCATCTCAAGCACCCGCAAGGGGTGCGGCACATCAGAAGGTGTGCTTGATACCAGCGCCGATACGGCTCTCAACGCCACCGTAGTTAGCCACGGCTGCGTCGTTGTCCTTGCGGAAACCAGCGTAAACGGTGGTGCGCTTGGACAGGGAGTAAGCAACGCCCAGGCCGAAGCTGTTGGCGTTGTCGCCAGCGTCAGGACGGACCATGGTGTAACCAGCAGACACGGTGGTCTGACCGAAAGGAACGTCAACACCAATAGTGAAGTCGTTGGAATCGGCTTCCTTTTCGTTGCCGTAAGCAGCCAGGATCTTGGCAGAGCCCAGATCGTAAGAACCGTTCAAGCGCAGCAGCTTGCGATCTGCCTGGCTGTCAGCGGACTCAACCTGGTAACCCAGAGCCACGAAAACAGGACCGTTACCGTAGTTGACATTGAAAGCGGTCACGCGCAGGTTGTCAGCAGCAGCGTCCTTGAAGTTGGTGCTGATGGCGCCACCGAAGCCACCCATGGAAGGCAGGCTGTAGTACACGCCGCTGTCTGGGTTGGCGATGTAGTTGTAGGTAGGTGCGATATTGGCAGGAGACAGCACGGAATCGAACACTGGGTTGGAAGCGCCGGCGACGTCGTCGTATGCGTTCCAGAACTTGCCCAGCTTGACGGCACCGAAGCCACCGCTCAGACCCACAAATGCCTGGCGGGTGAAGTCGCCAGAAGCGCCATTGGTCAGGTCAACTTTGGACTCGAAGTTGAAGTTGGCAGACATGCCGCCACCCAGGTCTTCAGAGCCCTTGATACCCCAGCGGCTGGTGCTCACACCACCGCTGGTCATCTTGGCGCTGGCGCCCTTGTCTTTGTGGACGACCACGTCAGCGATACCGTACAGGGTAACGCTGGATTGAGCCATAGCGGCGCCAGAAGCGGCCAGGACTGCCAGAGCAATCAGAGACTTTTTCATGTCAGAGGTTCCTTTATTGAAAAACTGGATCAGGATGATGATTTGAGCCAGCGTGTTTTGCATTCACAAAGACATTGTTAAACGACTCTGACTGTCAGCCAAGGGTTTTCCCGTGGAAATTTGGAAGTCAACCGGTTTTTGTATTTTTTATGACACATCGCCGGTTCAGGTCGTTCACAACGCGGCTTGGGACCTCATTCTTTGGACTTAGTTCCTTTCAACGCCATTGCTCCGCTGGAAAACAAAAAAACCCGCCGTTTGCACGGCGGGTTTCGATCTGATCAGATCAGAACTGGGTTACCCCAGCACTGGATCAGAAGTTGTGGCGAATGCCCAGGCCCAAACCAGTCGCGGTCTTGCCTGCAGTTGCGGCCTTGAGTCCGCCGTCCTTCTTGTTGCCGTCACGCAGAACAGCAGCGTAAGCAAAGGTACGCTTGCTCAGCGGGTACTTGGCTTCAACCAGCAGGTCGGTGTCCTTGGCTTCGGTGTCGCGAGCAACATCGAGGACCAGGCTCACAGGACCAAGCTTAGCCATACCACCGATGGTGAAACCTTTGGCAGCGCCAGCTGGATCGTTGTAAGACAGAGCAACGGCGAAGTCACCCATGGTGTAGCGACCACCCAGAGTCACGTTCTTCTCGGCGTCTTGCACCTTGTTGTAGCCCAGAGCCACACGGATAGGACCGTTGATGTAACGAGCGTTCAGGTCGTACTTGGCCTTCTCGTCTTCACGGTTGCCTTTCAGCACGTAGCCGATCGTGGCATCAAAACCGCCCATGTTAGGGGTGGTATAGGCGATCTGGCCACTGTTACGCGCACCGCCCGTCACCGCACCGAACTGGCTCATCACAGCCGAATAGTTGGCAGCACCGGTCAATTCCCACGCAGCCACAGAGTAGAAAGTTGGGTTCAGCGTACGACCCAGGGTCAGCTTACCGAAACCGCCAGCCAGATACATGTAAGAGTGGCGCGAGAAGTAGTTACCGCCGCCTTGACCGGTAGAACCATCTTCCAGGCTCAGACCAGCTTCGAAGTTAAAGCCAGCAGACAGGCCGCCACCCAGATCTTCAGAGCCCTTGAGGCCCCAACGGCTGGTGCCGTTGTTCATCGTGCTCGAGCTAGACAGCTCTGCAGAGCTGCCGGTGGCTTTGGCCAGAGAAGCATCTGCCACGCCATACAGGGTGACAGAAGACTGAGCAGAAGCGACGCCAGCAGCGGCGATGGCTGCCATGGCGATCAGGGTCTTTTTCATATTGAAAGTTCTCCAAGGTTGAGTAATGAGGCTGCGGGTCTTTGCGCCCCCGAGCCAAGCTCCGTTTTCGGGAAGCTAGGGAGATTGCACCAGATCGAGACGCCACTTGCAAAGAAATTGATCATTTCCGCCATGCTTTGTCGCGACCGGGCAACATCGTATCGATGAATTGAAACTGCATTAAGCCGTTTGTTTTCAATTCAAACTTGCGCCGCAATTGCAGGTTTCAGAGGAAAGCAGATGTATCCTGCAATTCATTCCGGCAGCGCCAGACCGATAGCTCTAGGCCGATAGTACGTGGCGTTTGGTGAGGGTTCGAGGATCGTCGTTTCGTTAACTGCAAGATTTGCTGATCAAACTCTCGGGGCTGCGGCCCTCACCTACTTGGAAACAGATGGAGCATTGACGCAAAATGCAGGACATGGACGCCTTGATTCACGCAGCAGACGAAGCACTCAGAACCCTGTTTGCCCGACCCAACGCCTCTCGCGCATGCCCGACGCTTCCCGCCGAGGCAGATGGCGAGCTGACGTCGCAGGAGAGGGACTTGTCAGGCGCCTTGATGCGGGTGAACCACGTTGGAGAAATTTGCGCTCAAGCACTTTACTCCGCCCAAGCTCTTGCGGCGCGAACTGGACCGCACCCCGATGAGACGCTGGCCCGGCATCTGGAGGTTGCAGGTCAGGAAGAAACTGATCATCTGGCGTGGACCCAGCAAAGACTTGATGAACTGGGCGCCAGGGCGTCGCTTTTGAATCCGCTTTGGTACACGGGCGCGTTCTCCATCGGCTTCATCGCCGGCAAACTGGGGCCCGGTGTGAGCTTGGGATTCGTGGTGGAAACCGAACGCCAAGTGGAAGCACATCTGGACAGCCACATGAGCCGTCTGCCGCCAGGCGATCAAACTTCTCGCGCCATTGTGGCCCAAATGAAAGACGACGAGGCGCGGCATGCCCGAGAAGCCCAACGCTCAGGTGCCGAAGAGCTACCGGCGCCGGTCAAGCACCTGATGACTGCCGCGGCAAAGATCATGACCTCAGTGGCTCATCGTATCTGACGGTAGCCTTTCGCCGGCGCGGAGCGCGAATGGCTTTTCACACATGGCAAACAACAGATCTTGTCAAACCTCGACAAGATCGAAGTCAGTTGTCACTTCAGCGGTTTTGCTCAGCATGATGGTCGCGGAGCAATACTTTTCATGGCTCAACGAAATGGCCCGCTCCACCGCGGCGTGGGGAACCCCCTTGCCGGTGACCGTGAACTGCAGGTGAATCTTGGTGAACACTTTTGGGTCTTTTTCAGCGCGTTCCGCCGAGAGCCTGACCGAACAGCCTCGCACATCGTGCCGTCCACGCTTGAGCATCAGAACAATGTCGTAGGCAGTACAACCTCCAGCGCCCGCCAACAGCATCTCCATAGGCCGGGCAGCGAGATTGGCACCACCGTTCTCAGGGCGAGACGCATCCGGCGCCCCGTCCATTGCGACCACATGGCCGCTTCCTGTTTCGGCCACGAAACCCATGGCGGACCGCGTACCAGCGGCCCCGGTCCATGTCACTGTGCATTCCATGCTGAAAAACTTCCTTTCCACACAACAAGCGTGCGAAAAACGTCACACCATTCAGGTCTAGCTACCTAATAAGTAGCGAAAACCCGGCCAAATCTGTTGCAACGCAACATAGATTCGTTATACTGACATCATTGTATTGAAGGTTGTCTCCTCTACCCTCCACGGGTGGATTCAAACCCGGACCGCTAAACGCGAGTCCGGGTTTTTTTTGCGTGCAATGCCCAACTCGGGTGATGGCAGGATTTACGGCGGCCATCGCCGGCCCCGTATGATGCGAATCTGAGCCCGGACCCGAGAAAATGACCAAGCGAACGACCACCAAGACTTCGACGCCAGCCAAGACCGGCGTTGCCACCCGCCTAAAACCAGCCGACTATCTCAAGAAGATCTTGACGGCCCGTGTGTATGACGTCGCCCAGGTCTCCAGCCTGGACCGTGCCAAGCAACTGAGCCGCCGTCTGCACAACACCATTTTGCTCAAGCGTGAGGACCAGCAGCCGGTATTCAGCTTCAAACTGAGAGGTGCGTACAACAAGATGGCGCACCTCACGCCAGAGCAGCTCAAGCGAGGGGTCATCTGCGCCTCGGCTGGCAACCATGCGCAAGGCGTGGCGCTTGGCGCATCCAAGCTGGGCACACGTGCAGTCATCGTGATGCCCACGACGACGCCTCAACTGAAAGTGGACGCAGTGCGCTCGCTCGGTGGCGAGGTTGTTCTCCATGGCGAGAGCTACTCCGATGCATACAAGCACGCCGACGCCATGCAGAAGAAGGAAGGGCTGACGTTCGTCCACCCATTTGATGACCCGGAAGTTATCGCGGGACAAGGCACGATTGCCATGGAGCTGCTTCGTCAACTGCAGCAACTTGGATCTACGCAACTCGATGCCGTGTTCGTTGCCATTGGTGGAGGCGGTCTCGTTTCCGGTGTGGCCAACTACATCAAGGCCGTTCGACCAGACATCAAGGTCATCGGTGTCCAGACCGATGACTCAGACGCCATGCTTCAGTCTGTCCAGGCCAAGAAACGAGTCACGCTCGATGACGTGGGTCTGTTTGCCGATGGCACGGCGGTCAAACTGGTCGGCGAAGAGACATTCCGAATCGCCAAAGGACTCGTGGATGAGTTTGTTGTGGTCAATACAGACGAAGTGTGTGCGGCCATCAAGGATGTTTTCATCGACACCAGGAGCATCGTGGAGCCTTCCGGAGCGATGGCCGTGGCAGCGGTGAAGCAGTATGTCGCTACACACAAAACGAAGGGCGAGACATATGCGGCCATTTTGTGCGGTGCCAACATGAATTTCGACCGGCTGCGTTTTGTGGCCGAACGCGCGGAGGTCGGTGAAGAACGCGAGGCTTTGTTCGCAGTCACCATTCCCGAAGAGCGTGGCAGTTTCCGACGTTTCTGTGAGCTGATCGGCAACCTGCCAGGCGGCGCACGCAACGTGACCGAATTCAACTACCGGATATCCGACCAGGAGAAAGCGCACGTGTTTGTGGGCCTGACGACGCACGGAAAAGGCGAGTCGGTCAAGATTGCCAAAACGCTGCAACGCCATGGCTTTGATGCCTTAGATCTGACCCATGACGACTTGGCCAAGGAACATGTCCGCCACATGGTCGGCGGACACTCAGCTCTTGCACAAGACGAGCGCTTGCTTCGCTTCGTCTTTCCTGAGCGCCCCGGCGCTTTGCTCAAATTCCTTAGCATGATGCGCCCGACCTGGAACATCAGTCTGTTCCACTACCGCAACCAGGGCGCAGACTACGGCAGGATTCTGGTTGGCATGCAAGTGCCCGCAAAAGATGACAAGGCGTTCGCACGCTTCCTCGACACACTGGGATACCCTTATGTCGAAGAAACCCACAACCCGGTATACCGTTTATTCCTGAAAAGCTAAGGATTGCGCGAATGCATTCGCCCATTGAGAGCACTGCCTCCCCCAGCAGCCCCACGCCGGTGGCCATGAGCATTCCTGAAATCGCTCCCACAAGCGATGCGAACGTTGGCCATGCCCTCGTCACCCTGCTCTCCAAACCGGCTCAGCCCAGAAAATCGCTGGGACGCATTGAAACGCTTGCTTCCCAGATCGCGCGTATTCAACACAGTGGGCCAGCAGAATTCCAAGGCATCTCATTCGAGTTTCCGCAAGCCGTGGTTTTCGCGGCAGACCACGGAGTGGCGGACGAAGGTGTTGCCGATTTGCCACAATCTGCCACCATGGAGTCGGTTCGTGCCTTGCTCGACGGCGAAGCGCACGCCAACCGGCTGGCCATGCAACACGGCTTCGGCTTGACTGTTGTGGACGCAGGTGTGGCTACGCATGTCACACCAGGTGCGGACTTGCCCTATTCAGCGCAACTCATGCTGAGAAAGATCGGCTACGGTACCCGCAACATGCTGCTCAGTCCCGCCATGTCTGCCGTTCAGGTGGTCTCGGCTGTGAATGCTGGCATGGATGTGGTCAAACACTTGCCAGGCAACGTGATCGCCATTGGCAGCACTGGAGTGGGTGGTGAGGCCAGTGCCAGCGCGCTGCTTTCGCGCATGTGCGGTGTTCCGCTCGTGGACGCTGTTGGCCAGGATAGCGATAGCGATGAAACCAGGCAGCAGGCGCGCACGGAAAAGCTGTTCTCCGCACTCACCCGCCATCGAAAAGCGACATCTCCCATGGACGCCTTGGCCGCGCTGGGGGGATTCGAAATCGCGATGATGACAGGTGCCATGCTGCAAGCAGCGAGCGAGCGGCGGATTGTCCTGGTGGACGGATTCGTGGCTGGCGCAGCTGCGCTCGTTGCACGAGCGATGTCCCCCAATATCGACGACTACCTTGTCCACGCCCACCGCTCGCATCGCCCTGGTCACCGACTGTTGCTGATCCACATGCAGGCGCAACCTTTGCTGGATCTTGATATGCGGTCGGGGGAGGCTGTCGGAGCCTTGCTGGCCTGGCCACTGCTGGAGTCGGTTCAAACCCTGTTGAACGAGAGTCCTGGTCAACTGGTCCCGGAAGTTCAACTGCCTTGAGTCAGACAATCGCGCGGCCAACAACCGAGGGTTGGCTGGCGACGCAGTCGCTCCTAGAAAGGAAGCAAAGGTTTCTCAGGCGGGGTCGGCATGCTCAACTCCAGAGCCATGCGGTCACCTTCGGCCGGAGCCAAACGAGCGCCCTTGGCTGTCACCGATTGCAGGATCAATCCGTCAGCCACGAGGCTGCCTACCCGATAGGGCCTGGGTGGTTTGTCGTCGATAGCGATAAGGGCCGCCCCCTGCTCTCCACCCTGATTCACCAGGCCGATCAGGGAGAAGCGAGTTTGAACAACGGGCGTTTCTTCCTCGGTCGCTTCCAGTGGCGTGGCATCCAGAAGCATGGCCACTGCCACCGGATTGGCTTCAACCGAGGACTGCAAGCTTGTATTGACCGGCGTCCAGTCGGACTGTCCTGCCAGACGCAATCCCCAGTACGTGATACTCAGCGCAGCAGCCAGCCACATCAGCGCCGCCAACAAGGTCGGCCAAGCGGGCGAACCAGGGCCTGCCGGCAACATGACGCGGCTGTGACTGTCTGTGGCGAGTGCTGATGACATATGCGCATTATCATCGAGGATGAAGAGTCAGCCAACGACGACGCCCGGTCTGCAGCCGGGACCTGCCTGCGAGGATAGGCAGGACATTGAACTTTTCTGCCTTTCGGCATGTCAGACGACTGTTTGCCGCTGGGCGCGCCAACCAACCTGTTGAGGGAGAGGACCCAAGTGATTTCCAGAACCAAGTTCAGCTACCGACCCATCGAGCGGGGCTTTACCTTGATCGAACTGCTGGTGGTGCTTGTCATCATCTCCGTTCTGGCCGTCCTCATTGTGCCCAATGTGCTGGACCGAGCCGACGACGCTCGAGCCACCGCCGCGCGCGCTGACGTCAACAACCTCACTCAGGCCCTCAAGCTTTATCGCCTGGACAATCAGCGCTACCCCACCACTGAACAAGGGCTTCAGGCCTTGGTGACCAAACCGACTTCCGGCCCCAAGCCGCTGAATTGGCGCCAGTACTTGGACAAGCTGCCGGCAGACCCCTGGAACCAGCCATACCAATACCTCAACCCAGGCCAGCATGGGGCGGTCGACGTATTGTCTCTGGGCGCCGACGGGCAACCTGGCGGTGAGGGCATCAACGCGGACATCGGCAGCTGGCAATAAGCCAGCCATTGGCGCCTATGGCATTAGTGCGTCAACGTTCATACGGCTTCACGCTGTTGGAGTTGCTTGTCGTTCTCACCATCGTGGCGCTGGTGACGACGGGCGTGAGCTTTGCCATCCGGGATGACCGATCGACACAACTGGAGCGAGAGGCCTTGCGTGTCTCCGCGATGCTGGAGTCGGCTCGCGCGCAGTCGCGTACCAGTGGCGTTCCGGTGAAGTTCACTCCGTCAGCGACAGGCTTCGAGTTTTCCGGCATTCGGGCCCACAAAACGGATCGGGCCAACCTTTCTGGAGCCAAGTCATGGCTCGCCTCCGGCACGTTGGCAACCATTGTGGTTCCGGCAAATGAGCAGAGCCTTGTGCTGGGACCTGAACCCATGATTGGCGAGCAGCGGATTGAGTTGCGCCTGGGCGACCGCCGGATGGTGCTCTCCACGGATGGGCTGGGGCCCTTCCAGGCCCAAGCCACCGAGCGAGAATAGGAAGCTCAGTGAAGACAGCCCGCAAGACACCAACGGCCCACCATCGCATCTGCTCCAGAGGTTTCACTCTGATCGAAATCCTCGTGGCTCTGACGGTAGTAGCCATCACAGTGGCAGCGGGTATGCAAGCAACCGCGGCACTGACCAATATGTCATCTCGTCAGTCCGAACAATGGCTGGCGCAGATGTGCGCGGAGAATGAGCTGGTGCGCCTGCGACTGGCGCGCCGATTGCCAGAGGTCGGAGAAAGTGACATCGACTGTTCTCAGGCGAATGAGCCCATGAGGGTGCATTTGTCGGTTCAGCACACGCCCAATCCGAATTTCAGGCGCGTCGATGCCGTCGTGGAAAGTCTCAGGTACTCGCCACCGCGACGCCTGATGAACATTTCGACCGTGCAAGGGCGTTTCTGATGACGGCGTCGACCCACCAGCCAGACAGTGGCTTTACCCTTATCGAAGTCTTGGTCGCCATCACTTTGACGGCAATTCTGGCCCTTATGAGCTGGCGTGCCATCGACGGGATGAGCACATCGCAACGCCTTTTGAAAGAGCGTTCCGACGCACTGCTGCGCGTTCAGGGCGGACTTGATCAATGGCAAGCCGACCTTGACGCCGTCGCTCAGACGGACGAACTGGATCCGATTCGATTCGATGGGCGCATGTTGTTGCTGACCCGAAGAGACAGCGCAGAATTTGGATTGGAAAGCCCTGGTGTCCGAGTCGTCGCCTGGACCCGCCGCGACGGCCTCGATGACGGCCAGCGAGGTCTGTGGGCAAGGTGGCAATCCCCGCCCTTGCGGCAGCGCGAGGAACTCGCCCGCGCCTGGAAGGCCGCTGGAGATTGGGGCGCTGGAAACAAGGCCACGGTGGAAGGGAACCAGATTCAAGGCCAGTCCATCGACCTGTTCCGGATCGACGGGTGGCAGATTTACTATCACCGCGGAGACGGATGGAGCAATCCTTTGTCTGACGCAGAGACAGATACGGATGACTCGGTTGCACCAACTTCCAGACGTGACGCCATTCCGAATGGTGTGAGGCTCGTGCTGGAGTTGTCTGAGGGCCAAGGGGTCAGCGGCCGGGTCACCCGCGATTGGGTCCGCCCCACTCTTGAGGCAGGACGATGAGCCTCAAGCTGCAGACTCCGACCGGACAGCGTGGCGCGGCTCTCCTGCTGGCCATGTTGACAGTCGCTCTGGTAGCGACTCTCGCGGCTGGCGCCGCTTGGCAGCAATGGAGAGCCATCGAGATCGAGGCGGCAGAACGCCAACGGGTGCAGGCGTCATGGATACTCACGGGTGCGCTGGACTGGTCTCGCCTGATACTTCGGGAAGATGCCAGAGCCAACCGAAACAGCGGCAATGCTGACCACCTGGGCGAGCCGTGGGCAACGCCACTTGAGGAAGCTCGACTATCCAGCTTTCTGGCAGCCGACAAGGATAGCAACGCCGAAGATGATGTGATGGAGGCGTTTCTTTCGGGTGAGATCATCGATGCGCAGTCTCGATTGAACTTCGCCAATCTCACCAAACGTGTGGGAGGACGGGACAAGTCGGTCCATGTTGTGGTGTCCCTCGAAGACCTGAAGACGTTCAAAAGGCTGTTCGAGACGCTTGGTTTGCCTCCGCAAGAGGTGGAAAACGCGGCCAACCTGTTGGCGAAGAGCGCCGATCTGGCCATCAACGACCCCAAACCATCGGCCACACCTCTGGTGCCTACCCGCTATGCGCAACTGGCTTGGCTGGGCTTGAGCCAATCCACCCTGGACACCATTGAACCGTATGTGACCATGCTGCCAGAACGCTCCAAACTCAACATCAACACCGCCAGCGCAGAGGTGCTCAGTGCGGTGATCGAGGGGATGGACCTGGCACTGGCCCAGTACTTGGTGGCGCAACGAGCTGTAACGCCCTTGGGAAGTGTTGAAGATTTGCAACGCCTTACCCCCACCCTGGACACAGATGCGCTGGACACCGAACAGCTGGACGTCAGAAGCCGTTACTTTGAGGTCAGAGGGCGCCTGAGGCTTGATAACACCATCATCGAGGAGCGCTCACTGGTTTCCAGGCGCGGTCTGTTCATGCAAGTTGTCTGGAGAGAGCGCATGAAAGGCGGCTGAACCCTGCGTTTGCAGCGAGCCGCACGCAACCCCAGCGGACGTCCAACCCATACAATCTCTGAGCGGACGCCACCTACAGTCAGGTCGCGTCCAACGATCCAACTACCGCCAAACCGCATCAACCACGTGCTTATCGTAACGCCCGCCCATTTGTCGCGACACGTCGAACCCGGCCCCACGGCTGAGGTTGAGTGGCGCTCAAGCACCGACGGACGACAGATTGGAAAGCAGGGACAAAGCGGTCTTTCGGT
>JBNKNN010000185.1:0-8043 GCA_050293865.1 Hydrogenophaga sp.
AATCTCCCAGGCTGAGCTCGCCTGCGGCCACTCCTTGGGTGGCTCGCCACAGGATGGCCACCAAAGCGACTGCAATTACCAGTTGCTGCGCAGCGTTGAGCAGAGACAGCGTGCTTTGGCTCTTGATGCGGGCCTTGCGCAGGGACTCGAGCGCTTCGTTGTAGCGAGTGGCTTCAAAGGCTTCGTTGTTGAAATACTTCACCGTCTCGTAGTTGAGGAGTGAGTCGACCGCTCGGGCCTGGCTGATGGACTCCAGTTCGTTCATCTGACGGCGGAAATGGGTACGCCATTCGGTGATCTTGACGGTACAGGTGATGTAAACCGCGAGCGCCGCAACAGTGATCCACACGTAGCCCATGTCAAACTGCGTCCCCAGCAAGACCAGCACCAGTGTGACTTCGACCAGGGTGGGGAATATGCTGTAGAGCGAGTAGGAGATGAGGGACTGCACTCCTCGGGTTCCTCGCTCGATATCACGCGTCATGCCTCCGGTCTGGCGTTCCAGGTGGAAACGCAGGCTCAGCTCATGCAGATGTCCAAAAACCTGAAGTGCAATGTGGCGAGTAGCGCCTTCGGTGGCTCGAGCGAATATCAGTTCACGCAGTTCAGTAAACAAGGTGGTGGAAAGGCGCAGCAGGCCATAGGCCACGATCAGCCCTACCGGAACCACAAGCATCGCTTGAGCAGTGTTGGGCTGTAGGTTCATGGCATCGACCAGACGCTTGAGCAACAGGGGAACACCGACATTGGCCAGTTTTGCGGCCAGCATGAATACCAGCGCGACGACAACTCGGCCCTTGTATTCCCAGAGGTAAGGCAACAGACGCTTGAGCGTCGGCCAATCGGATCGCCGATGGCCTGGGGGAAGGTCAGCAGGGAGTGGGGCGCGGCTGTGCGATCGCATGCGTCAGAATCGGACTTTTGGAGCTTTAATAAGAGGGATTGTGCCCATGTATGAAAAACACCTTATCTCTCCCAGCGAACATGAGTTGGTGATGCGGGTGATTCCCATGCCGGCTGACTGCAACGCCAATGGCGATATTTTTGGTGGCTGGGTGATGTCTCAGGTGGACTTGGCAGGCTCTGTCTTGCCGGCTCGCATTGTCAAGGGACGACTGGCCACCGTGGCAGTGAACGAATTCGTGTTCAAACACCCGGTGCGTGTGGGAGACATTCTCAGTCTCTATGCGCACGTGACGCGGGTAGGGAACACTTCGATCACTGTGCAAGTGGAGGTCTTTGCCGAGCGGATCGGGTCCAAGGGGGACCATATCAAGGTGACGGAAGCTTGTCTGACCTATGTGGCCATCAATGGCGAGGGCAAGCCGCGGCCGATCGAGCTAACAGACGCCTGAGCCTCTGCTGGCTTTTCTTGAGAACGTCAAGAAACGATGTAGGCCCCCGATCCACAGGACAGAAGCTTGCCATCAGCTGCCAGGAACTCCATGCGCGTTGTCGCCACGCGCGAACCGAGGCGCATGACTTGCGCCCTCAGCATGAAAGTCTCACCGATAGCCGGTCGGAGATAGTCGACACGCAAGTCGATGGTGCCGAGCTTGTTGAATCGCAGCAAGCGCTTCTCCAGCGCCTCGTCCATGTGACGGGCTCCAATGGCGGCCATGACAGCAAGGCCGCCCATGGCGTCCAGGCCAGCGCTGATCACGCCACCGTGCATACGGCGGTGCGCGTAGTGGCCGATCAAGTCCTCTCGCATTGCAATGGCGGCCTCAACCAGGTCTGCTTGTATGTTGGTGATGCGAAGCCCCAGCACCTGGTTGAAAACGATGCGCTCTTCAAAGATGAGACGAACGCCCTCGACGAATTCTGGTTCGAAGGTCGGGGCGGAAGCAGTGCTGTCGGGCATGAGTGATTGAGTGCGCAGAGGGAGAGTCGAAGGATACCGATGGCCATTTTGCCGTCTCGGCACGTCCAGGCAGGTCACGCGCGCGATTGCTCGGCTGCCGCGCCTTGTTCCTGATCCATCACATGCCTGGTATTCATCAACTCGTCTGGGCAAGTTGATTCAGCGCAACGATGTGGGCGAGGCTGCGGTTAGGATGGATACCCAGTTCATCAAGACCGAGGAGTAGCCGATCATGTTCAAAAAAATTCTGGTGCCGACGGACGGTTCAGAGTTGGCAAAGAAAGCCTCTCAAGTGGCGGCTGAATTGGCCAAGTCGCAAGGAGCGCAAGTTGTGGGTGTGTTCGTTATCGATCCTTTTCCGTATATCGGGATCGGTGACGCGTCCGCTGCGGGGTTGCAAGCCTATATGTCAGAGGCCCATGCTGCCTCGGGCAAGGCGCTGGAAGCGCTGGGCAACGTTTGCAAGGCCGAGGGCGTAGTTTGTGTCGGCGACACCATTGAACGAAACGTGGTGTACGAGGGGATCATTGAGACAGCAAAGGCTGAAAGCTGCGACTTGATCGTGATGGGTTCTCATGGCCGACAAGGGGTCAAGGCCCTCATTCTGGGGAGCGTTGCGCAGAAAGTGTTGACTCACTCTGAAATTCCGGTTCTGATCGTAAAACCATAGCAAATGGAGCTATTTGCGGTGAAAAAAGGCGCCAGAAGGCGCCTTTTTCTTTTTTGACCGACAAATTTTGGCGCCTGATCACAAAACAAGCTTGTCCACTGACAATTTTTGTTCCGTCAATACCGTTAAGCCTTTCGCATATGCCGGTGGTCCGACACATTTTGGTTTCGGGGAGGAATGCTCAACAATTTCAACACCTTAGCAGGAATGTATTAAATTACAGTTTTTGTAACGCTATGAAACTGAATTTCCGTAACCCTTTCTACTCCTCCTTGTCCATCGATGAAATCTATCGCAGGGGGCTGTTGGCACTGCTGGTCGTTTCATTTGCCGCGGTTTTGTCCGCCTGCGGCGGTGAGAACGCGGCCTCGCCTGATCAAGAGGGCAACAAGGAAGAGTCAGCCGACATGGCGCAATGGTCAGAGGACGTTGCTTTCGGGGACGTCGAAGACGAATTTGGCGATTTCATCGAAGCCGACGATCCGCCGTTGACCGATCCTATCGACAAGATGGTGGCGTTCGGGACCATGTCCGACCACTTGCTTGACAAAGCTGACGCTGCGGTGTCCCCAAAGGCGGCCGCTGTTCTGGCAGGATCTTCTTCCACTTCTTCTGCCGTAGCTAAGGCAAGTTCTGTTGGCAAAGGCTCCATCACCGCGCCTCGCGGATGGGGCGGCCGAATTTACAACCAGCCCACGACTCAAAGAGATGCCATTCGCTTGGCGGATCAGGCGACTTTCGGCCCGACCTACGCCATGACGCAATACGTCAAGAAGTATGGGGTTGAGCGCTTTATCAGCGCCCAAATGCGTACGCATACTTCCTACTATTCGCGCGGGGGGTCTAGCGCCATTCATCGCGTGGGGACCAAGACCAGCTTCTGCGACCTGGCGAGGTACAAGAGCAAGACTTGTTGGCGCGACTATTACTCCCATGCGCCTTTGGTCATGGACTTCTACCGCAACGCAACGTATCGGTCAGACCAGTTGCGGCAAAGGGTGGCATTCGCCTATCAACAGATTTTTGTTGTGTCGACGCATGAGATTTCTGCCGTCTACGGTATGCGTTTTTACAACAACATGTTTCTCAAAGCAGCGTTCTACAACTTCCGGGACATTATCCGAGGCGTAATCCTCTCGCCCGTCATGGGCGACTATCTGGACCACGTCAACAATGACATGGAGGAGCCGAACGAGAACTTTGCCCGAGAACTCCTGCAACTGTTCTCGATTGGCCTTTGCGAATTGAATCCAGACGGCAGTCTCAAGGGCGGTACCTGCATTCCTACCTATGACAACGAGATGGTGCGCAATTACGCGTTTGCCCTGACTGGCTTGACCTATCCCAAGGGTGGTAAGAACTATTGGGGCTGCTGGCCCAAAGGTGCCAATTGTCGCTACTACTACGGATACATGAAGCCTGTGGAAGCAATGCACGACAGCTCTGCACGCGATCTGCTTGCTGGTGTTTCACTTGCCGAAGGACACAACACGCTCCAAGCGGTGGAGCGGGTCGTCGACAGCATCATGGCCCACCCCAATACTGGGCCTTTCATTGGCAAGCAATTGATTCAAAAGCTTGTGACCAGCAACCCCTCGCCAGCGTATGTGGCTCGCGTATCTGCCGCGTTTGAGTCTGGTAGTTTCCGTGGCTTTGGCAGAGGCCAGAAAGGCGACATGCGAGCCGTGATCGCAGCGATTCTGATGGACGAGGAAGCGCGAAACCCCAATCCTGCCGATTCTTTCGGACGCTTGCGCGAGCCTGTTCACTTTCAAGCTGCCGTGATGCGCTCCATGGGAGGCTATACGGATGGTGTGCCATTCATCTATGAATGGGCGGATCCTCAACCAGTGTTCCAGTCACCGTCAGTGTTCAACTTCTATCCTCCTGATTACCCGCTCACCGGTGAGCCAGGATTGGTGGGGCCAGAATTTGCGATCTTCAACGCCAACTCTGCGCTGTCGCGGATGAACTACCTCAATCGCATGCTTTGGTGGGGCGCATACGACCGGGATCGAAGCTTTAGGGGTACCTTCGGCACGAATTTCAGATACCACTACTTCTACAAATTGGCAAAGGACCCAGAGGCTCTTGTTGATCACATATCCAATCTGGCCTTGGGAGAGCCGTTGCCCGACGCAGCACGCGCGGATGTGATTGCAGCCGTGACAGCCATCAAGCAGCCAGCAAAAGGTACATGGAACGATTACTACGAGTTTCTGCGTAACCGGATTCGGCAGGCGGCCTACTTGGTGTTCTCAACGCCGCAGTATCAAGTTATCCGGTGAGTCACAGGAGCTAGACAGACATGACGAAATCCAATATGAAGATCAGTCGCCGCGGCTTGCTGAAAGTGGGCGGTGCAGGTCTGGCAAAAGCACTGGGCGTGACCAGCCTTTCAGCCCTGGCACCGATCACCGCCCAGGCACAGACAGGGTATCGCGCCTTGGTTTGTCTCTTCCTTTATGGAGGCAATGATGGCAACAACATGGTGGTGCCGACGGACAGTCGTTACGACCTGTACAACGCGGTGCGAGGCGGCTCGATTGGGTTGCCCAAGAGTTCCCTCGTCAATCTGAGTGGCGTACCCTTCGGTCTGCACCCGGCCATGTCTTCACTCAGCAGCGTTTGGGCAGAGGGAGCGCTCGCACCGGTGTTCAACGTCGGCCCGATCTACTCGCCCATGTCCAAAGACGAGTTGCTGCAGCTCAGTCGTGGAAGCAGCAAGCTGCCCAGCGGACTGTACTCTCACTCTGATCAGCAGGCCCTTTGGACTGCAGCAGGCGTAAACTCCACTGCTCGCACTGGCTGGGGTGGACGTGCTGCACACCACATGAGCATGACGAACCCTGTCATGACTTTTGGTGGAAGCGGTCTGTATGGCCTGTCTGATGCGGGAGCAGGCCTGAGCCTGCCGTCTCGCCCGGGCTCGACTGTCGGTTTGCAAGGCTACGGTTCCTGGTCGGTTCACGCTGCCCGTCGCAGTGCGCTGGAGAACATGTATGACAACGCCTCCAGTTCCAACCGAATGCTCAACGCGTTTCTCGAAGAGCAAAACAGCGCGTTTGATGTGGCAGACCGCCTGGGGTCCATCATCGGCGTTCGCCGCAACGACGCCAACAACCCTCGCTATGCTGCGATTGATGCGGCATTCGATGCCTATTTTTCCGGAGGCTACAACGGCGGGCTCGGCAATCAGCTTTACATGATCGCCCGAATGGTCATGGACCGAGGAACCGTCAAGGGAACCCGCCAGATCTTCATGGCTTCGCAGGGAGGCTACGACACGCACAACGGCCAAGGCGGCGAATCGGGCTCGCACCAGCGACTCCTGGAGAGCCTGGCGATGGGCATGAGCAGCTTCTATGCTGCGATGAAGGCGATTGGCATGGAGGACTCTGTCACCCTGTTCACCCAGAGCGATTTCGGCCGGACGTTCAAACCCAACGCCTCCAACGGTACGGATCACGCCTGGGGCAACCACCATCTCGTCATGGGCGGTGCAGTCAATGGCAGGCGGACATTCGGACAGTTCCCGCAACTTGAGATATTGGGACCGAACGACCATGGCGTGAATTCTTGGCAAGACCAGGGTCGGTGGATCCCCACCACAAGTGTTGAACAGTACTCGGCGTCATTGCTTCGCTGGATGGGGGCTTCTCCCTCTCAGCTGGCAAGCGTCCTGCCGGGCCTGTCCAGGTTTGCACCGAACACAGACTTGGGGATTTTGGGAGCCTGAGTCCAGCTTTCTCTTGCAGGTTGAGGTTCGCGGCGCAGTATGTCAGGGGCGTCGCTTTTGCAGAAACACCGGTCTTTTGACCGGTGTCTTTTTTTGGGGGGACCGGTGGCTGGCCTGCCTCGCCCCGGGTGGCATCCGGTCAAAGAGAATGCGCTCACCCCAGCAGGAAGGGTGTTCAATCCGTAGAATGTCTGGCTTCGTTCTCTGGAGTCCTGCATGTCCACCTCTCGCACCGCCAGCTCGCCGAAACGTGACGACCAACAGCCTGAATCGATGTTGGCAGTCGAAGGAGAAGAGCGTGGCAGCATTCTCATCAGAGGTGCTCGTCAGCACAACTTGAAGAACCTGGATCTGGATATTTACACCGGAGAGCTGACGGTCGTCACCGGACCCAGCGGCTCGGGAAAGTCCAGTCTGGTGTTTGACACCTTGTTCGCCGAGGGCCAGCGGCGCTACGTGGAAACGTTCAGCGCCTACGCGCGTCAGTTTCTTGATCGCATGGACAAACCGGCGGTTGACCGGGTGGAGGGCGTCCCGCCGGCGATCGCGATCGATCAGACCAACCCCGTTCGCTCATCGCGCTCGACGGTGGGCACTATGACGGAGCTCAACGACCATCTCAAGCTGCTTTTCGCGCGGGGTGGAGACCTTTTTGACAAGGAAACCGCCTTGCCGGTTCAGCACGATACGCCGGCGACCATTCTGGCTGCATTGAGGGATCGCGTGGCGGCCATGGGTGATGATGAACCTCGCCTGGTGCTGACTTTCCCCGTGGAGTTGCCGGCAGACACCAGCGGTGAAGAAATCGAGCAATGGCTGTCGGCCAGTGGCTACACGCGCGTTCAGGCGGAAAGGGTGACGAAACGCCAGCCTTCCGCTGCGGTGGATGCTGGCGGAAAAGCGCCCAAAGCCAAGTCCGCCACAAAAGGGCGCAGCAAAAAGGCGGCCGCAGACGGCGATGAAACCGTCAAGGTGCTGGATGTGGTGGCCGATCGATTCCGCCTGAGCAAGGTGGACGATGCTCGCATCATGGAGGCCATCGAGGTCGGTCTCAAGCGCGGCGGAGGCAAGCTCATGGTCTACGTGCTCGAGGGCGAGGAGCCTGCTGAGCCCGTCATCTGGCGCTTTTCCACCGGACTGCACTGCCCGGAAAGCGATATCCGCTACCAGGAGCCAACGCCCTCCATGTTCTCGTTCAATTCCGCAGTAGGCGCCTGCGAGGCTTGCCGTGGCTTTGGCCGGGTGATTGGCGTGGACTATGGGCTGGTCATCCCGGACGAGCGCCTGAGCTTGCGAGCAGGCGCCATCAAGGTGTTCCAGACGCCTGCATGGAAAGAGTGTCAGGACGATCTGATGAAGCACGCAGAGGCCGCCGGCATTCCGCGAGACACACCGTGGGCAAAGCTCACTGAGGATCAGCAGCACTGGGTCAAGTTTGGCTCGCCCAACTGGAACGGCAAATGGAACCAGCAGTGGTATGGCATTTCCCGCTTCTTTGAGTACCTGGAAAGCAAGGCCTACAAGATGCACATCCGGGTGCTGCTGTCCAAGTACCGCAGCTATACGGAATGTCCGTCTTGCCGTGGCGCCCGGCTCAAGAGCGACAGCCTGCTGTGGCGCCTGGGGACCAAGGCGCAGGCCGATGCGGAGCTGGACGCCACTCAGCGGTTCATGCCGGAAGGCGTGAAGTGGGACAGGGCCCAACTCGAAGCCTTGCCAGGCTTGTGTCTGCACGACCAGATCGGAAGAGCGTCGTGGAGGGGAAGAAGG
>JBNKNN010000186.1:0-33742 GCA_050293865.1 Hydrogenophaga sp.
GTTGGTCGAACGTCTCGATGTAGCGAATGGCGAAAAGTGGCCTGAGCACATAGAAATATTTCTTGAGGCGCACTTCCTCCTTGAACAGGTACTCGCGTGCGTTGCCTCGTGCCATGTGGCTGTAGTGATAGCGCAAGGCGATGCGATTGAAGCACTGCGGCGCCATGGATCGCAAAGCCGCTGCCGCTGGACCTTCTTCGATGTACTGAATGGGGCTGCGCAGCCATTCAAACAAGGCGCCGTTGGTGCGGGTGAATAGGTACAGTGCTTTTCTCAGGTCCCAACCCCCACAGTCCATTTCGTCGACGATGGGGTACTCAATGACATCCCGGCGGGTCTCAACGTCGAACGACAGGTACCAGTCGCGGCGGTGGACGTAGATGAAGCGAACGTCGTAGTCAGAGTCGGGCGAGGCAAAGCCCCAGGCGCGGCTGCCGGACTCGCAGGCGTATACGATCTTGACATCGTGTTCTTGCTCGGCTCGCGCCAAGCGGCGCATGATCTCTTCACGCACTTCGGGCGCGATGGCCTCTTCAACCATGGTCATGGCTTGTATCCTCCCTGCAACCGGCTGTGGCGCGCACTTGGCACACTGCCGAATTCGTCAATTGTCTTTGTTTGGCGCGGGCGAGGGCGCGCTGGCCGCGTCAGGTATCGCGTCGTTCGGCCGATCGTTTGGCGGATCAATCGGCAGCACGCCTTGTTTCCATCCGGGATACTCGCTCTCCCGATGGTCTTCCGCTTTCTTTGTCTGCTCGGCCTGTTCGGTCAGTTGGGCCTCTTCCGCTGCGCGGGCGGCCATCACGTCCGCTTCTCGCGGCGGGCCTTCCTCTTCCGGAACAATCTGCTGCTCCACCGTGGGGCCGGGATTGCGGGCCATCATCATGTCTTTGAGGCTGCCATAAAGCGGACGGCTGATCATGCGGGAAATCAGGCTGGCGACCATGGCTGCCGTCATGAGGCTCAGCACCAGCGGTCGGCCGTCAATCATCTCCATCACGATGATGAACGATGTCAGCGGGGCCTGGGTGGTCGCGGCGAGGAAGCTGGCCATGCCAAGAGCGATCAGCGTCGGGGCCAGTGTGCTGGCGTTGCTGCCCGAGACAAGCTGCGCGATGTCGTGGCCGATGCCGGCGCCAATGGACAGTGACGGAGCAAAAATGCCACCAGGCACGCCGCTCCACTGGGTCAGCCATGTGGCGACCAGCTTGAGCAGGAAGTACACGCGAGAGACGTCGCTTTCGCCGGAGAGCATGTGACGGACTTCTTCGCCGCCTGCGCCGAAGGTGGCACCACCGGTGACCATGCCGATCACGCCAATGGCCAGGCCACAGGCCGCTGCAAAGCGGACCGGATGACGGTGGCGGAAGCGGCAGAAGGTGTCAGGCATGCCCGCCATGGAAGCGGAAAGCAGGCGCGAGAACAAGCCGCCGAGCAATCCGCAGCAGAGCACTACGGTCACACTGGGCATGAACTCCATCTTCTCGCTGTCGAGCGAGCCGAAGTAGGTGACATTGCCGAAAACGGCGATACCGACCACACCAGCAATCACGATGGCGGCAATGATGACGCCGTTGTAGCGGGCTTCGAGTTTTTTGGAGAGCTCTTCGATAGCGAACACCACCCCGGCCAGTGGCGCATTGAACGCGGCAGCGATGCCTGCCGCGCCTCCGGCGAGCAGCAGACCACGATCACCAATGCCCGACCCTGGGCGCAGCCAACGCCGCGCATGGTGCAGCACGCCCGCGCCCACCTGTACCGAAGGGCCTTCACGACCGGCGGAAACCCCCGCCAGCATGCCCAGGGCCCCAAGAAACATCTTGGCCAGCGTGACCCGCAGGGAGACGAAGCGCATGCGGGTGGATTCCGGCAGGCCAGGCTCCAGCGCCACCATGACTTGCGGAATACCCGAGCCGGCGGCGCCGGGGTACCAGCGTCGGGTAGCCCAGACGATCAAGGCCATGAGGGCCGGCGTCCAGACCAGAACAATCCAGGGTGAGATGGCACGCAGATGCTCGAAGAGCTCGAAGGCGTACTCGCTCATCAGAGCGAAAATGACCACGAAGAGGCCAGCCAGCACCGCATAACCCATGACGATGGAGCGGTCCAGCCACGCTCGCCCGTCTGACAGTTCGTCCTGCAGGTTTTGGAGGAAATCGGGCTCGCGGGTCATGATTTGCCTCATATTGTGTCACCAATTGAGGCGCCATGTCCTCGCAAGGGACGCTTGGGGCACAATGAGGGGTTGCTTGTCGCGGCTTTGCGGCAACACTTGCTTGCCAAGACGGCCAGGCTCGCATTCACTGCGCACGTGGATGCTGGCGCCCAGGCTTTCTCAAGATCACTACAACCGGTACTTTCAAGGACGCTTCATGGCTTCAGTGAACAAAGTCATCCTCGTCGGCAATTGCGGCCGCGACCCCGAAATCCGTTATCTGCCTTCTGGTCAAGCGGTGGCCAATGTGAGTCTGGCTACGTCCAGCCGCCGCAAGGACCGAAACTCCGGCGAAATGATCGAGGACACGCAGTGGCATCGAATTACCTTCTATGACCGCCTGGCGGAGATCGCTGGCGAGTACGTCAAGAAAGGTCGCCCCATTTATGTGGAAGGCCGCCTGAAGTACGGCAAGTACACGGACCAGTCGGGCGCAGAGAAAAACACGGTGGACATCATTGCGACGGAGTTGCAATTGCTGGGCGGCCGCGATGGCGATGGTAGCGGTGGTGGTGGCGGCGGTGGATATTCCCGTGGTGCGCCTGCGCCAGCCCGTGCTCCCGCTGCTCCGCGGGCCGCACCAGCCCCAGCGCCAGCGCCTCAGGCCAGCGGTTTTGAAGACATGGACGACGACATTCCGTTTTGAATTTGATGACATCACGGCCTGGAAGTAAGCACTGGCTTGCGTTTCAGCAAGCTTTGCCTAACTGCTGGTAACAACTAATTGGCTGGTATGGCGTGCGCAACGCCCTGGTCCGTGGTACCGTTACGGCTCTGTCGACGCGATATTGCGTTGACCCGGTTCCAAAGCCGGACCGATCCCTGACGCCACGTCTTTCCTCCCGGACGTGGCCTTGTGCCCGCCGAGCCTTGTGCTTTGGCGGGTTTTCTTTTTTGGCCCGCAGGTGGTTGGTCTTCGGGGCGCCTTGTCGCGATGCGCGTGACACAGCGCTTGTCGCATGCCGAAAATTTTTATCTGGTTCCTGCCTTGAGCGCTGCGTTCTGCGATATCGTTGGCGGCATGAATTTCTGGGACGAACGCTTTTCGGGTGAAGCATTCAAGTACGGCACCCGACCCAACACTTTCTTGGCTGAACAGGTCCACCGTTTGCCACCCCTTGCCAGGGTTTTGGTGCCTGGCGACGGGGAAGGCCGAAACAGCGTGTGGCTTGCCGAGCAAGGCTTTGATGTCACCGCCATGGACAGCTCCAGCGTCGGTCTTGAGAAAGGAGCCAAGCTGGCTCTTGAGCGCGGCGTGAAAGTGGATGCGGTGCAGGCCGATCTGGCTGACTGGGCGCCCGAGGACAGTCAATTCGATGCTGTCGTGCTCGTGTATGTCCATCTGCCGTCCAGCATCAGGGCCAGCGCACATCAGCGACTGGCCAAGGCCTTGCGACCAGGAGGCTGGCTCATTCTGGAAGGCTTTCATCCGGAGCAGCTTCAGTACGACAGTGGCGGCCCCAAGGACGTTGAAATGCTCATGACACCAGCTCTGCTGGATGCGGACTTTGGGGCTCTCCTGACGCCCGTCCTCTCATGGAATGGAGAGGTCAGACTTGACGAAGGACCAGGGCACCAGGGGGTGGCCAGGGTGACGCGTTGGGTGGGTTACCGGCCGCGTTGATCGACTCCCTTGAGCAGGTTTGCCGCCATGTTCGAGCTGCATTGATCCTCGTACACAGTTGGGGCTTTGGCTTCGGCTCCTCCGCTTTTGTTTCTACTCCCTTGCCAAGCTTGCGCTCATGACTGCCTCTGCCCTTCACCTGCCAGCCGACGATTCCATGCGCATGGTGTTGCACAACGAAGTGCACGCACGGCCGCCAGCACGCATCCGGTTGCCCGCGCTTGTTGTCTATGTGGCGGTCTTCAATGGAGAGGTGCGTCGGGAGGACGAGCTGGCACATTTGCAAAAGCTGGCCGGGCAGGAATCCCTCGCGATCGAGGATCTGTCGGACAACTTTCTTCGCTTGCGCCTGGAAGGATGCACCCTCAAGTGGGAGCGCCATACGGAGTTCACCCGCTACTCCATCGTTCAGCCCTTGCCCGAAGGTGCTGGCCTTGGCGCAAGAGACCCCGATTTGCCGGTGCATGAATCCGTTTCGCCTCAGTGGCTTGCCGGGATTCCTGGCCGCACGTTCTCAGCCATCAAGATTGCGATGGTGGAGGGCGATCTTTCAGATCCGGTGGCTCGCCTGGACGATGCCCGGACCTGGCTGGGAGAGCACCCAGTGGTGGCATCCCTCATGGGCAACCAGCGGCATTCCATCATCGTGACCGACTTTCAATTGCGTGAGACAGGCTACGAGCGAATGCTCATCATCGCGCCACCAGACACCACGGAAACCCGGGCGGGTCGGATATCGGCGCGACTGATCGAACTCGAGACCTACCGCCTGATGGCCCTCAAGGGCCTGCCTGTTTCCAAGTCACTGGGCCCGCAGTTGGGTATGGCAGAACGCCAACTGGTGGATATCACCTCGCAGCTGGAGAACAAGAGTACGTCCGATCAGACCCTGCTCGATACCCTGGTGTCGCTGGCTGCCGGCGTGGAGCGGCTCACGGCCGAACATGCATACCGCTTCTCCGCCACGCGCGCCTATCACGAGTTGGTGGAGCAGCGCGTCTCTGAATTGCGAGAGCAACCCATCCCGGGCACCCAGACCATCAGCGAATTCATGCATCGGCGTTTGTCTCCCGCAATGGCCACTGTTGCGGCCACCTCGCAGAGGCTGACCTCTCTGTCGGAACGGATCACCCGCGCCAGCGCGCTGCTGCGCACAAGGGTGGATATTGCTACCGAAGAGCAGAACCGACAGTTGCTGGAGAAGCTCACGCGTGGGCAGGAGCTGCAACTCAATCTGCAGACCACGGTGGAAGGGCTGTCGATTGCAGCCATCTCCTACTACGTGGTCAGCCTGGTCTACTATTTCGCCAAAGCCGGCAAGCTGGCCGGCCTGCCGCTCAGCCCCGAAATCGTCGCGGGGGCATCCATTCCAGTGGTGCTGCTCGGCGTGTGGCGCCTGACCAAGCGGATTCACGACAAGCTGCACTCGGGCGGACACTGAGTCTCTTGTGCATGATCGGTGGCCGGCAAGGGCGGTCGCACGCAACAGTTGCCAAATGTATGTCGAGCATCTCCGCCCAGGGCTTTGACGCTTACTTGGCTGGCGAGCTTTTAGGGGGCGTGCGTTGGGCGTTGTTCGTGGGCGATCTGCTGCGCCGAGTGGCTACTTTCTTTCGTCACCATTATTGTGAAGCTGTATTTACCCAGCGGTTTTTGCACAGGTCAGGCTGCTGCAGCGTAGGCCTCAATGGTGGTCTTCATGCCCAGCGACTGTCCTGATGCCCTCCTTCGCTTTTGACCAGAGCCGTATAGCTTAGGCCGGTGAACACCAGTCCGTTGTCCGAGCGCAGCAAGAACGGGTGCCTGACCTTTCCGAGGTAGCTGTAGCGGGCAATCAACGCTTTCTCCAGTGCCGACTCGGCCGTTGTGGAGCGGCCGCTTCGACTGCGATGCCAAACCAGCAGATCGCGGCTGTAGAAGTCGAGCACCAAGGTTTGCGCACCTGCCAGCCTTTGAGTTTGAAGATGCGTTGCACCGTGTTCTTGTTCTAGCTCAGCAAATGCGCCACCGTGCGGCAGCCAAAGCATGGGTTCTCTTCGATCATCGCCTCGATGGGCTGAACAAACCGCTCCTGCAGCTTGGGCGATTTGTGGCTGCCGCTGCGATAGTAGTACGTGCGCGGGGCACATCAAACCACTTACGCAGCCTGACCAAACTGACGTTCGTGCAGTCATCGGCCAATCCCTGCTGAAGGCTGAGGATCATTTCTCGTCTTCGTTGCCCAGCAGGGAATCCGGCATTTTTTCGGGCACGCAGCTCCAACATTGCTTCGCCATAGGCTTCCTGCAAATCCCGAAGCTGCTTCTCGTATTGTTGCTTGACCTCCAACGGCTTGGTTCGAAGGGCGTTCTCCATTCCCCTCTTGCCTTCTTCAACCCACTGCTCCACTTCAGAGGGGTTGAGGTCAAACGCACGGCTGGCCTCGGCCACCGTCGCCTTGCCTTGAATGATCTCCAGAGTCAGCGCAGTCTTGCGCTAGGCTGTCCAAGTTTGATCTTGTCTTCCATCAGGGTGCTCATCGTCATTTCCTTTCACGATAGCTCCTGTGCAGGAATTCAGTGGGTCAATGCATAGGGTCCGAAAGCCTTTTGCCGTCAACTCGACGTGGTCGGTGGCGAATCGGGCCTGCCCCGCCTGGGTGGGCGCAGCCAACGACAAGGAATCGATTGGACAATATGGCTGGTCATTCCCAGGGCAGGCTGTCATTGCCTGCTCTCCACCGCTTGAAATCAAGACACCCTCGCATGAGTCAACTCAACTTCGAATTCGACGGATCGCAACCGCCTGCAGAGACTCTTCCAATAACCAAGCCCAGGAGAAAGAGCAAAGCGGTTGCGCCGGTGCTTGTGGCAGAGATGACACTGCAGGAGATGGCAGTGCGCCTTGATGCCCATCCGGACTTTCGTGTGCTGCGACGCCTGGTGCCGGTGCGGGATTATGGTGAGTGCAGCAGCACAAGCAAGGCCCAGCCCGATACTGCAAGCGTTTGCCATGTGCTGGTGCTGGACACTGAGACCACCGGGCTTTCGCACGCGGCAGACAAAATTATCGAGCTGGCCATGCTGCTGGTGGCGGTGGATGTGACCACCGGCCTTCCGCTAGGGCCGGTGGAGACTTTTGAGGGCTTTGAAGACCCGGGCATGCCGATTCCGGAGGTGGCCAGGCAGGTCACGGGCATCACCGATGACATGGTGCAGGGCCAGCGCCTGGACGACAAGGCCGTGGCAGCTTTGCTGGACAAGGCAGACCTGGTGATCGCGCACAACGCCAGGTTCGATCGCCCGTTCATGGAAGCGCGTTTCCCGGCGTTTGCGCACAAGCCCTGGGCCTGCTCGTTTGCAGACATCGACTGGAAAGCCGCTGGTGCCGAATCGGCCAAGCTCAGCGCACTGGCGCAGGACCGCGGCTGGATTTATGACGCGCACCGTGCGCTGGTGGACTGCCATGCGCTGCTGCAAGTGCTCAGCACCCCGGTGCAGGCCGATGCTCCCACCTTCTCTTCTGGCTTGCACCATCTGATGGAGGCCGCCGCTCAGCCAAGCTACCGCCTCAAGGCCACGGGCTCACCGTTTGAGAGCAAAGATAGACTCAAGGCGCGCGGCTACCGCTGGGACGGCGACGCACGCGTCTGGTGGTGCAACCTGGGTGGCAAGGACGCATTGGCGGCAGAGCTCGACTGGTTGCAGCGCGAGGTGTACACCCACAGCCGCCGCGCCCAGGTGGAATGCGAGCAACTGGACGGGGTGAGCCGGTTTTCCGGGCGGCAAGGTTTGCTGGAGGTGCTTCGGTTGGGTTGAAGGGGGGCCGACTGCAAAGGGTCTTGTGCGGCCTCATCCCTCAGCCTCGACTGACCACGACCGAATATCCGTTCTGGTTCTCGCGTCAGTGAACGATGGGGAAATGACTCTCCTTCCTGCTCGTGGCTGCGGCTATTGAATGCACCTCCAATTGGGTGTTCGCGCAGATCGAGAAGGACAAGCCCCCATTCGTCCCACGGCGTTTCTCAACGCGGTGCAAGAGGCCTGTTCTCTGCGCATTCAGAAGGTGCTCATCGAGAGCGGCGAGGAGTGGAGTCTACTGATCGGCCGCTTGAATCGCATTACGGGCCTCCCACACCTCCCGTGGATGTCGCCAGACTGCCCGATTTCAGCAACAGGTCCTCCATGTTGCTTGTGCCAAACACGCCGAAGACGTCTACACCCCCAAACAGCCGAACCATGAAGTTTGCGCCACCGACGTTTGTCTCAAGGCCAATACCCGTAAATGCCTTGGCGCCGGGCAAGTACGCGAAGCCAACTGCACCCTTCCAGCCCCTGACGAAGTCGGCTTTTGCGCCGTCCATGTTGTAGAAGCCAAATCGAAGCGGTGAAAATTCGACCAGGGCCCATACCGCCGGCTTGAGCCTTTTCTTTCGGGCACTTTCGTATGCCGCTTTCGCCGCGTTGAATATCCTTGCTGCGATGGCATCAGGAATCGCCCGCGAGCGGAAGTTGGGAGGGGGGAGTCCCACCATTCCGTCGAATGCCGCCAAGCCGCCGGCGCCCTCTGGATTGGCGACCGACGGCACCATGTCGACGTTCGGATCTGGTACGTCACTAAGCAGCCCCGTCGCCTTGAGCGCCTTGCCCAGTCCTTTGGCCATTTGCCTGCCCAACCACGTCTCCTGATTAACATCCAGTACGGGGTCCACCATGACGAAGTCTATGCGGCACCCCCCGTCTTTGAAGGTCAAGCCCATCGAGACTTCAAGGTCTGCCTCGACGAAATAGAAAGGCTGCTTGATGATGCCAGTAATGGCGACTTTGGTGCCATCGTCCGTGTTGCGAATACCATACGTTTTGCTCTTGGAGCCGATCCGTGATGCCTGAGCGAGCAACACCGAAGCCCTGAGGGCCGCGCCGCTGAATCTGTTTAAAACGGGAACGTTCTTCAGAGCCGATGCGCTCGCGCTGATTCTGAACTGTGCTGACAAAGCGGCTTTGGCGCCCAGGACCACGGGTGCCTCGCTGTTGCTGTCCGCAAGCCTTCGAGCCATGGCTGTCATCGCGCTCATGTCGACGCTTTGTACCGTGGCTTCCGCCAACTTTCGGATGTTGTCGGCAAAGCCTGGCGCGGCTGTGATATTGCCCAATTTCTGGAGGTCTTTGACGGCATCGCTTCCCTCCTTCTGGAAGGCTTCAGTAGAAGTGGTGCCCAGCGATGCTTTGAGCAGCTCGTTGTGCATGAGCTGCCCCTTGATGTCTTCGCCGTTCGACTTTGTAGAGATGTCACCGGCGACCCGCTCCAGGTGTCGTTCGAGTCGTCGTCGTGTGTGGGCCCTTTCAGCGCTGCTGGAGAACTTTTGCAGCGCAGGCCTGACCAATTCATAGCATCCAGTGTGTCGCCCGTTGGGAAGCACCAGAGTGTCACCACCCTTTTGCTTGTCCTGGATGACGCCGCAAATGACGTTTCTTGAAAGATCGGGCAGGTGTGCAATGGTTTCAGAGTACACCACTGGTTTGTTCTCCGATGTTCTGTGTCGTGTCGCGTTCTGTACCTGGCTGTAGACTCTGTTGACGGGATAACTTTGGAAGCGCTTGTAGGTCTTTCCCTTGAAAAACCGCACGGAAACATCCCAGTTTCTCGAGTGTGGATTTCCCAGCCATGAGAACAGCCATTCGGTTTCCTTGTCACCATCGGTGTAGACGGTCCTGCGGCTTTGCTGGGAGCGCCCCACGAACCCTGCCTGGAGGATCTGGTAGCTTTGTCTATCAGACAGCACCACGATGAGTTTGAGAATGTCCTGAAAGACGCGTGTCGTTCCTGCGCGCGAGGTAATGGCTCGATAAGGAAAGACGGTCGCAAAGTCGAGGCAGCAGTGATGGCTTCCACTGGAAAAGCCAGGGCTGCTGGAAAGCAGCTTTGACTCACCTGGTTGGGGCATTCTGTGTCGCGTTGCATCGTTGCTGTCGATTGCCCAATCCAAATAGACCTCGTGGACGCGTGAGCCTCTGTGAGCAATTTCGACATGCCATTCTTCTGCGTCGACGTTTCCTCTGTGCCTAGGCTCCTGGAAGAGAGGGGTGCCAGGAACCATTCGTGTTGCCTGAAGTCTGAGACCTCGCGTGTCCAGTTTCGCCATGACCGGCGACTCTTCCGGGGGGTCTTCTTCAGCGCCGCCACCGCAAGCAGTGACCATAGACGCGGCGGCGATAGACGCGCTGCCGACAAGGTAGGTTCGACGCGAATGGTTTGTATGGCTTGTCTCGTTGTTCTTTTGATCTTTCATCGATTGCTCCTCTTTGCTGAAACGTGAAACAGACATAGGTTTGTCCTTGTTCATTGGTTGGTAGGGACAACTTTCCGTTCAGAACGTCATTCCAATCCAGTGTGGTCGTATGCGTCGAAGCGTTGTCGGCCGGACACGTCCCGAGCGGCGAAGCTAATGACTCAAGCCACTGGACCGACCGGCAGCCTTCCGGGTCTTGTTCTTGCTGAACCTTTGAACTTTCGACCGCCTTTATCCCACGGCTGGACTCATTGGCGAGTGATGTGCTGACCTTGCCACTGCGTCTTAGAAGCGCCTGTTTCTGGGCCAGAAACGGATTTGGCGGCGCAACTGGCCGCTACCGCTTGTGATTTGTCGATGTGCTCCACTCGATCAATCGGCGCAAGCGCCTGGAGCCTGACCGTCGAGAATTTGAGCTGACCGGCTTTCCAATCGTTGTGTGCTGGCCAGTTCTGGCGAAGTGGGGGCACACCGGCAATGCGAAGGGCCGCGATATGTAGTCGCTTCGGCGTTGGGGGTGTTTCTCCCAAAGCATGGGTATCTCTGCGTCGCTGGAGACATGCTTTGTCCAAGCTCAACTGCTACTCAAAAGGCGGCTTTGTGGGCACACCCCCCGCAATTGCATTGGGTCCCAGGGAGAAGTCCGCCGGATCACCAAGGCGGGCGTGCCGGCTTTTCGGTTACCACTCGACAGAGCGCCCGTAAGACAGTCGGAAATCGGTTTGTCAAAACGTCGCGTCAATTCAGTGGCGACGCTCCGGGAGCAGATGCCCAATGCAATCGCCGGTCGACCGCAGCTGTTTCGTGGTGCGGTGTTTCGTGAGCAACCGCCAGCAATAGGCGCGAGGCAGCATGTGCGGGGCGCAACTCGGACTCATTGGTGTTGGCTGAGTATTCCAGCACCAAGCGCTACTAACTCCTACTGGCACAGTCTGCTCATCCTGGGAGTAGGGTGTACTTTGAACCGCCCCGGGTTTGAACTGACCCCCAGAAGCTGGACGAACGTCAAGGGGGCAGTTCATTCCCGGGGCGGTTCACTGCGAGCCTGAAGGAGATGTGCGGAGAACGCGACAGACAGGGCTACCTACGCGTCAGTCCTGGAAACTTCTCCGCCTTTGCCCTTCCCCTGATACCGCAAGCTGCTCGCGCTCAGACCCGCAATCCTGAGTGCTTGTCGTTCGCTTAGCCCGGTGGATTTGAGGTATTGGACCAGCTCGCGGCGCTGGTCCACCGGTCGGAGCATGGCGCGCACCAGGCCGCGCAAGATGTTGGCTTCGTTGCGCGAAGCGTCGAGTTGCCTTTCCAAGCCGGTGCGCAAGGACTCCAATTGCATGAGTCTGGAGGTGGTCTGGGCCACATCCTGGGGGGCGTACTTGACCTTCCAGGCGTAGAAACTGGCGGGACTGAACCCGTGCTCCTGACACAAGGTCTTCACGGGCGTTCCGGCCTCAACCTCATTCAAAAACGCAACGATTTGCTCTGTGCTAAAGCGCGACTTCGCGGGCATGGCATGGATTCCTTCATGACAGATCACCGCTCCCCGTTGTCTCCTCCTTCCCTGCGTTCACACTCAGGCTTTCATTGGCATGTGGGTGGCACGCTCACCGGCAAGGCTTTTGACCTCTGGGCTGGGCATGAAGAACACTCAGGAATCGAAGAAAGTTAATAATTAATACAACATTAATTCTTGTTATATACAAGGTATAGCCGGAAACTTACGGAGAACTGTCTAATACTGTGAGCAAGAAATACCGGCGTGAGAAGTGCTGTTCGCGAGAAGAAAATAGGTCAAACGAACGGTCGACCGGTCTCGGCACCAGGAGCTCGCATGCTCTGAGCGTCCACAAGATGGTTGGCAAATACGCCTACCGAAGCATGGAGCCCTTGCCTCGAGCCTGAAGCGTGTCGGGCCTTCGCGGCACCAAGCACGCGTTCCTGGCAGCGCAAAGCCCACTGGGGGCACGATTCTGGTGGTGCATTGGGGGCCTAGCCGTAGGTTCTTCTGCCTTCGGCCATCGTTGGGAAGGCGTGCGTGTTGTTGGCGGCCAATTGCTTGGTGTCGCGGCAAGCCCGAGCATGGTCGGAGCCCTCGTCTGAAGCGTTGTCTCTCTTCGCCGGTTGGCTGGGCGAGGGTTGCCGCGCGTACCGGAAGCTGCTCGCGCTGAGACCGATGGCGCGCAGTGCCTGACGCTCACTGAGACCGAAATCCATGAGGACGCGGACCACCTCACGCCGCTCATTTGTATTGGACAGCATCTTTCTGAAGAGCTTGTGCATGACTTCGATGTCACCCAGCTCGAGATGCAGCTCCTTCTCGAGCCGCTTGACTTCGCCTGCCAGCTCTTCTGTCATTACTGCGGCCTGTTCCATCGGGCGACTGTATTTGGCGCGCCAGGCATACAGGCTGGCGGGCGAGATGCCGTGCCGGGCGCACACTGCGCGCACGGAGTCGCCTTGCTCAAGTTCGCGAAGAAAGCCGGCGATCTGGTCGGGGGTGTAGTGGAGCTGCATTTGGGGGGTGTTCCTGTCGCTGATGACGATCAAAGATTCGTGTCCCTGCCTCAGAGCGCTGCCAGGACACAAGTGGCATACCGGGCGGTTGAGAGTCAGGGGTACAGGCCGCGCATGGCGCGAGCGTGGAGAATGCGGCTGCACGCCACAATGAACGCCGCCGTGCGCAGGCTCACTCCCTTGTCCTGGGCCACTTGCCAGATGGCGTCAAAGGCCTGGCGCATGATCGTGACGAGCCGGGCGTTGATCTCCTCTTCACTCCAGAAGTAGCTTGAGAAGTCCTGAACCCATTCGAAGTAGCTGACCGTGACGCCTCCAGCGTTGGCGATAACGTCTGGAACGACGAGAACGCCTCGGTCACGCAGGATGTCGTCGGCTTCTGTGCTGGTGGGGCCGTTGGCGCCTTCGATGATCAGGCGTGCCTTGATGTGCGGCGCATTGTCGGCGTGGATTTGGCCTTCCAGAGCGGCTGGAATGAGAACGTCGCAATCCACGGTCCAGAATTCCTCGGCTTGAAGGACGTCGGCGCCATCGAACCCGGCGACGCTCCCTGCGCGCGCCACATGGGCGAGAAGAGCAGGTACGTCGAATCCGGATTCGCAGTAAATGCTGCCACCGTGATCCTGTACCGCCACGACAAGTGCGCCGATTTCCGCAAAGAGCTTGCCGGCGATCCCGCCGACGTTTCCGAAGCCTTGAATGGCCACTCGCGCGCCGCCCAGATTCAGCCCGATGTGACGCGCAGCCTCGACACCGACCGTGAAAACGCCTCGCCCTGTCGCTTCCTTGCGGCCCAGTGATCCACCGAGGTCGACTGGCTTGCCCGTGACGACGCCAGTCATGGTGTTGCCGTTGTTGACGGAATAGGTGTCCATCATCCAGGCCATGATTCGATCATCCGTATTGACGTCTGGCGCGGGGATGTCTTTGCTGGGGCCGATGACGATGCCGATCTCGCTGGTGTAGCGACGGGTCAGGCGCTGAAGCTCATCGGCGGAGAGCATTTTGGGGTCGACGCGAATACCGCCCTTGGCACCACCAAAAGGCACATTGACGGCCGCGTTCTTCACAGACATCCAGGCGGACAATGCCATGACTTCCGAGAGCGTGACGTCCTGGTGGAAGCGAACGCCCCCTTTGCCGGGGCCTCTTGAGAGGTTGTGTTGAACACGGTACCCCTCGAAGTGGGCGACGCGACCATCATCCAGGTGCAGTGGAACGTCTACCACCAAGATGCGCTTGGGGCGCTTGAGCGTTTCGATCCAGCCCGACCATTCGTTGAGGTAGGGGGCGACACGGTCGACCTGTGCGAGATAGTTGCCCCAGGGGCCGAGAGCATCGGCTTGCAAGTAAGAGGGCAAAGGGTGGGTGGGCGAAAGTGAATGGGGAGACATCGGTTGGGGCTTTCCAGGGCAAATGCGGACAACGAGGGACACAACATTCAGGGCGGCAACTAAGGCAGCACGGCAGCGGAATGCAAAGGCATGCGCCTCAAGGGCGTGGGGATGGTCAGCCCCTGAGACGCCAGCGCCCTGGGGTAGCGGGGCGGCAAGTACCTGACCGGTGGCGGCAGGGTGGCTGCTGGCACCAGTGCCTGCGAATGGCTTCGCGCTTGCAGGGACAACTGCTCGGGCGGGGAACCAAACGGGGCCTCAAGCCTTGGGCAAGCTTTGTGCCACGGTGCATGGCCTTGGCGCAGCGCCTGGGCCTGAGGGAAATCTCTTTGAAATCAACAGGTTCACGCGCGGCGTTGTTGCGAGGCGCCGTCGGAAAATCGTACGCATGGCCGGGGGGCGAACGAGATTCCGTCGAAGGGGGCGATAAATTTGACTCCGTCGGTATTTCGTTCGGGTGGCCATGACGGGCGTCGGATATCCGACTCCCCGGGGGTCGGCAATCAAGCCCTGAAGTGCCTGTTTCGCGCCGAAGTGGGGCAAAAATGGGTGTGGAGACGCGAAAGTCCCAGGGTTTGCCCGGGGTGGCACGCTTGTTGCGCTGACAGGGGCAAACTCGGCGTATGAAGCAGATGAACCCCACTCAATCAATCGTTTGGATCCGCAGCGCAACCATGAGTCTTCTCGTGGCATGCAGCGCTGTCGCGTTCGCTGAGCCCGGCGGGCTTTCTACGCTGGAGAAGGTGAGCCAGACCTCATCCATCAGTCTCGGGCATCGTGAATCGTCTATGCCCTTTTCCTACTATGACGCCAAGCACCAGGTGGTGGGCTACTCCCACGATCTGATGCTGAAGGTGGTGGAGCGGATCCAGCGTGAGCTCAAGCTCCCTGCATTGACGGTACGGCTGGTGCCGGTGACCTCGCAGAACCGAATTCCCTTGGTGCAGAACGGGTCTGTCGATCTGGAGTGCGGCTCGACCACACACAACGCAGAGCGTGCCAAACAAGTTGCGTTTTCTGTCTCGATCTTCCAGACCAGCTCGCGTCTTCTGACGCGCAAAGACTCCGGAATAGAACGCATGGCAGACATACGAGGTCGGCGTGTGGTAGTGACGTCGGGCACCACCAGCGAGCGGTCGCTGCTGCTCTTTGGCGAGAAGGAGAACGTGGGCTTCACGCTCAAGCCAGCGAAGGACCACGGTGATGCATTCAATGCCTTGCTCGACGGGGAGGCGGATGCATTCATGATGGATGAAGCCATGTTGTATGGACTGCGCGCGAAGGCCGAAAACCCGGAGGACTGGCGTGTGGTGGGTGAACCCATGGCGCCAGAGGTCTACGCTTGCATGATGCGCAAGGGCGATCCCGCGTTCAAGGCCATGGTGGACAGGAGCCTGACCGACCTGATGCGCTCAGGCGAGGCGCTCAGGATCTATCAGCGCTGGTTTCAAGCGCCTATCCCTCCGCGACAGATCAACCTCCATTGGCCAGCGCCCGCTGCGTTGCTGGAACTCTATCGCGAGCCCAATGATCGGCCGCTCGATTGAGCGCAGCCAGGTCTTGTGCGCGCCTTCTTTAGACGGAACGAGGTCTCCCATGATGCACGTCTTATCCCGCCAGCTGCTGAGATGCCATGCTTTGTGCCATGCGACTGCGGCAGCGAGAAAGGTGGTGGCTTCGATTCTTCTGGCGAGCGTGTTCGCGCAGCCTTCTGCGCACGCCGGCGAAGTACTCGATCGCATTCGGGACAAGGGCGTGGTGGTCCTTGCCCATCGAGAGGCCTCCGTTCCGTTTTCGTACATGGGAGAGCTAGGCAAGCCCACAGGCTACGCACTGGCCTTTTGTCATGCCTTGGTTGATGCCATCCAGAAGCAGAAGGGCATGCCTCCCCTCAAGGTCGAATACGTGATGGTCACGCCCGCTGATCGCATTGAAGCCATCGAAGAGGGGCGAGCCGACTTGGAATGTGGCTCTACCACCAACAATGCCGAGCGGCGCAAACGCGTGGCATTCACCGTACCCCACTACATCACTGGGGCCCGGTTCCTGGTGCGGGCCGACAGTGGCATCGAGCAGATTCGTGACTTCAGGGGAAAGCGACTGGTCTCGACCAAGGGTACGACCCCCATGAAGGCGCTCGCACGTGTGAACCGGCAATTTCACCTCGATGCAACTTTGCTGGAGGCACCCGAGCACGCAGCGGCTGTCGAAATGGTTGCAAAGGGCGAGGCCGAGGGGTTCGCCATGGACGACGTTCTGCTCTATGGGCTGCTGTCTGGACGCCCCGATGCCAAAGACATGCGAGTGGTCGGCAAGTTCCTGGGAATTGAGCCCCTGGCCATCATGCTGTCCAAGAACGATCCGGAATTCAAAGCCTTGCTGGACGCCGAGATGAAACGGCTCATTCGTTCGCGCGAGGCATACGTCATATACGAGCAATGGTTCCAGCGCCCGATACCGCCCAGCGGAAGCTCGCTGGAGCTGCCCATGAATTACTTGTTGCTTGATTTCTGGAAGTACCCAACAGATATTGTCCCGGGCTGATTCAGTTCACCGCCACTCACCCGGACGGCTGCACCAGCTTCCCCTTCCCCGTCACCACTTTCGAGAGCGATTTTCAAGTTGGCCTGTCGGCCAGCAGGGGCAATCTTTGCCCTCTGTTTTTCCAACCCTCCTGATAAGGAATGAAAATGAAGATGAAAAAGCACCTGATTCTTGTCGCCGCCCTGCTGGCTTCTTCGGCCACTTTCGCCCAGACCAGCGATACCCTCGGCAAGATCAAGGCGTCAGGCAGCGTGACAATGGGTGTGCGGGAGGGGTCCGGCGCACTGTCCTATACGCTCGGCAACGGCAAGTACGTTGGATATCATGTGGAAATCTGCGAGCGTGTGCTCGCTGATGTGCAAAAGCAGCTCGGCCTGACCGCGCTGGACATCAAGTACCAGCCCGTGACTTCCCAGAACCGGATCCCTCTGGTGAAGAATGGCACTGTGGACATTGAATGTGGCTCGACCACCAACAATGCCTCGCGTCAAAAAGAAGTGGCCTTTGCCGTGACCACCTTCGTGGAAGAAGTGCGCATGGCGGTCAAGGCTGATTCGAGCATCAAGTCCATCGCGGACCTGAATGGCAAGAAGGTGGCCACCACCACTGGAACAACCTCGGTGCAGACTTTGCGCAAGAACGAACGCGCCAAAGGTGTGAGCTTCGATGAGGTGTATGGCAAGGATCACACTGACAGCTTCCTGCTTTTGGAGTCTGGGCGAGCTGACGCGTTTGTGATGGATGGCGCCATTCTGGCAGGCAACATCGCCAAGTCGAAGAACCCGGCGGGCTTCAAGATCGTGGGCGAGGTGCTGTCGGTGGAGCCCATCGCCATCATGATGCGCAAGGACGACCCTGCCTTCAAGACCGCAGTGGACAACAGCATCAAGGCCATGATGAAGTCGGGTGACGTTGCAAAGATCTGGAACAAATGGTTTGAGCAACCCATCCCGCCAGCCAACGCCAAGGTGGGCATGCCAGCGAACGCCGCGACGCAACAGGCGTGGGCCAACCCGAACGACAAACCCATGGAAGCCTACGCAGGCAAGGCTCACTGATACCTGATACCTGATACCTGATACCTGGTATCGCGTGTTGTACTGCCGCGCTCGACAGGCTGCCATCAGCGCAGCGCGGCGGTACTCCAAGAACAAGGAAATATAGCCATGGCTACATGGGACTGGCAGGTCTTCTGCAGGGACACGATCGACGGCGAGGTTCGCGCAAGCTGCTTCGGTCAAGGTGGCGACATCACATATCTCGACTGGATGATGTCTGCCTGGGGATGGACGCTGAGCGTCTCGGTATTGGCGCTGATGGTTGCGCTGGTCGTTGGTGTGGTGATAGGCATTTTTCGCACCACGCCCAATGGCTGGCTCAACGCGCTTGGAAACGTCTGGACAGAACTGTTTCGAAGCATTCCATTGCTGGTGCAGGTCTTTCTTTGGTACCACGTGCTGCCTGCACTCGTGCCGCCGCTAAAGGAGTTCCCCAGCTTTGTTCTGGTGGTATTCGCACTGGGCTTCTTCACATCTGCCCGAATCGCCGAGCAGGTTCGCGCGGGTATCCAGAGTATTCCCACAGGTCAGCGCTATGCGGGTCTTGCGCTCGGATTCACCCTGCCGCAGACCTATCGCTTTGTGTTGTTGCCGATGGCCTTCCGGATTGTGATTCCACCGCTGACGAGCGAAAGCATGAACATCATCAAGAACTCCTCGGTGGCGTTTGCAGTGTCAATTGCCGAGCTGACCATGTTTGCCATGCAGGCACAGGAGGAAACGTCTCGAGGCGTCGAGGTTTACCTGGCGGTAACGGCCTTGTATTTCGTGTCGGCCTTTGTGGTGAATCGACTGGCTCTGGCGCTGGAGCATCGGGTGCGAATCCCTGGCACGGTGGGAGGGGCATGAGATGGACATGTTGAACCTCGATTTTTCGTTCCTCAGTGGACAAGTCATTTCTGACTTCATTCTCAAAGGCTTCCTGTTTTCGATTCAACTGACGGTCACCGCAATGATGGGTGGCATTGTGTTGGGCACGCTGTTGGCACTGATGCGCCTTTCCGGTCGACCCTGGCTGGTCAAGATATCAGCAGGGTATGTGAACACCCTCCGGTCCATACCGCTGGTGATGGTGATTCTGTGGGTGTTCCTGTTGGTGCCCATGATGCTGGGGCGTCCGCTCGGTGCGGAGATATCGGCCTTGCTGACCTTCACCGTGTTTGAGGCTGCGTATTACTCCGAGATCATGCGTGCGGGCATCCAGAGTGTCTCTCGCGGGCAATCGCATGCGGGCTTTGCCCTGGGCATGACCTACGGTCAGACCATGAAGCTGGTGGTTCTTCCCCAGGCCTTTCGCAATATGTTGCCAGTGTTGTTGACCCAGACGATTGTGCTGTTTCAAGACACATCTCTGGTGTATGCCATCGGCGCCTATGACTTGCTCAAGGGGTTCGAGATTGCCGGCAAGAACTTCAACCGGCCAGTGGAGACCTATCTGGTCGCTGCACTGGTGTACTTCGTGATCTGCTTTTCGTTGTCGATGCTGGTTCGTCGACTGCAGAAGAAGATCGCTATCATCCGCTAATCGTCCGGAATTCGTTTCATGATCGAAATCAACAATGTCTCCAAATGGTATGGCGACTTTCAGGTGCTGACCGACTGCTCCACCTCTATCAAGAAGGGCGAGGTCGTTGTCGTGTGTGGACCGTCCGGTTCGGGGAAGTCAACTCTGATCAAGACCGTCAATGCGCTTGAGCCCATCAACAAAGGCGATATACGCGTGGATGGTGTCAGTATTGCTGATCCTCGCACCAACTTGTCCAAGGTCAGAAGTCGCGTCGGCATGGTGTTTCAGCACTTTGAGTTGTTTCCACACCTCTCTGTGGAAGACAACCTCACCATCGCCCAGATCAAGGTGTTGGGCCGCAGCAAGTCGGACGCGCGCGAGCGCGGTCTGCGCATGCTGGACCGGGTCGGACTGCTGGCGCACAAGGAAAAATTTCCTGGCCAGCTTTCAGGGGGACAGCAACAACGGGTGGCCATCGCCCGTGCCTTGTCCATGGACCCTGTGGTGATGCTGTTCGATGAACCGACATCTGCACTGGACCCCGAGATGGTCGGCGAAGTACTGGATGTGATGGTGCAACTGGCGAACGAGGGTATGACCATGATGTGCGTGACCCATGAGATGGGCTTTGCCAAGAAGGTCAGCCATCGCGTGATATTCATGGACGGCGGTCGGATTGTCGAGGATTGCCCAAGAGACGAGTTCTTCGGCAACCCTGAAGAGCGTTCTCCGAGGGCGAAGGAGTTCCTATCCAAGATCCTGTCTCATTGAGTGTGGAGCCCTCCGCTGGCGTCGGCGGAGGGGCAAAACGCGCGCCAGATACGTCTGGCGCGGCCGCAGCATTTGGGCGAGCAGACCGCGGGTGGTTGCGGTTGTTGGCGGGCTTCGCTGCGCTGGCTTTCATTGTTCTGGCTGGCGCCGCGACATACAAGATCAGTTACCAGGAAGGGGAGGCTGAGCTGCACGATGGGAGCGACAGCCGCCTCGATCTGTTTGCATCGGCTGTCGAGGCAAGGGTCCGTCGGCTGGAGTCCATCCCTGCCACGGTCCAGCTCAACCCTTCCGTTCTGGCGGTTCTGCACCAGCCGACGTCTGACAACTCAGTGACGGCCAGTGCATATCTGGCTCGGCTCAATGCCCACTTGGCGAGCGCGGCGGTCTACGTTGTCGATCAACGCGGAGTGGTTCTGGCATCGAGCAATTCTGCCGACAAGGATGACAGTCTCATCGGCGAGGATATCTCCTACCGCAAGTATTTTCTGGACGCTCTGGCTGGCAGGGCATCGCGACACTTTGCGATCGGCAGCGGCGGCACGGCAGGCTACTACGTCTCTCATCCGATCTACGGCGGGGCACGCGTGATTGGTGTGGCCGCCATCAAAATTGATCTGGATGCCATCGATCAGGCGTGGACCATGCTGGCGGCCCCTGCACTGGTGGTCGACGCCGACCAGGTCGTCATACTTTCCTCGAAGCCGCAGTGGCTGTACACCTCGCTGGAACCCCTGACGCCGCAACGCCGCGTAGACCTGAAGCTGACGCGCACATATGGTTCATTGCGCATGCCCGCCTTTCCGCTGGCAATGGATTTGCGTTATGACGACGAGACGCAGGAGGTCCGAGGGTGGGTGACCAGCGTTGGAGGCGGCCATGGTGGCCACTTGCCCGACAGCGCCGGCGCCGGCTACATGGTGCTGGGTCGCTCGCTCGATGGTATGGATTGGCGTGTCTTGATCTTCTCCAGCATGGAGGAGGTGCGGCGGCAGGCCCTCGCACAGGGTTTGGCGGGCTCACTCATGGCGGCATTTCTCGTCTTGCTGGCGTTGTTTATCGCCCAACGACGCCGTATCGAGCGACAGAAGCAACGATCCAAGGCCATGCTGGAAGAGGCCAACAGCAATCTGGAGTTGCAAGTTCAGCTGCGCACAGAGGAGCTGACCAACACCAATCGGCGTTTGCGAGAGGAAGTGGCTGAGCGTGAACAGGCGGAACGAACACTCAGAGAGGCGCAAGACGAACTGGTGCATGCGGGAAAGATGGCTGTGCTGGGACAAATGGCCGCCAGTGTGACCCACGAACTGGCCCAACCGCTGGGGGGCATTCGAACGCTGGCCGGCAATGCCGCGGAGTTCATGAGACGTGGGAACCTGGTTTCCGCCGAAAACAACCTTTCCATCGTGGCCCGCCTGGTCGATCAGATGGCCACGTTGGTCAACCAGCTCAAGGGCTTCTCTCGCAAGTCAAGCTCCAACCCAGGGTGCACAGACGTGGGGCGAGCGTTGGCTCAAGCATTGTTCCTGTTTCAGGTGCGCATGCGAAATGAGAAGGTCACGTTGATCAATCGTTGCGCGCCTCTGGCGTTCTTCGCCTGGTGTGATGCAGGGCGCCTCGAGCAGGTGTTGATCAACCTCGTTGGCAACGCACTGGACGCGATGCGGGATCAGCCGCTTCGTCAGCTCTCGATAGAAGCCACGCAGGAGGGCGAGGGAGTCAATGCCATGGTGGAGCTGAGCGTGCAGGATTCAGGCAAAGGCTTGACGGATATCGATCTTGAGCGCATGTTCGAACCGTTCTACACCACCAAGACGGCCAGCACCGGCATTGGACTGGGCCTTGCGATATCGCGGGATCTCGTGGCCGAGTTCAAAGGGGAACTGAGAGCAGAGCGCCCGCGGGAAGGGGGCGCCCGATTCGTGTTGAGGATTCCTGCGTGTCCTGAAGAGCGGGAATGATCGCAGACTCGTCGATAGGTGGCGAAATGGTGAACCGGAGAGTCGCGCATTGGTTGTTGCTCTGTCAAGTGAATTTTCCTGGTTGGTTTGATTGACCGTTGAAAGGAACGGATCCTGTCTCATGAATGCTCCTCTGACTGTTTACCTTGTCGAAGACGATCTTGACCTTCAGTTGGGCTGCGTGCAGGCGTTGGAGCTCGCAGGCTTGTCGGTTCGAGCATTTGAGTCGGCAGAGGCTTTTCTCCCGGAGCTCAGAAAAGGGCTTCCGGGGGTTCTTGTCACCGATATGCGTCTTCCAGGGGAAGACGGCATGGCGCTCATCATGCAGGCCAACGACGTGGACTCCGACTTGCCTGTGATCATGGTCACGGGTCACGGCGATGTCAGTCTCGCCGTAGAAGCCATGCGCAATGGTGCCTACGATTTCATTCTCAAGCCGTTCTCTCCTGATCACCTGGTCGAGGTGGTTCTGCGTGCCCTGGAGAAGCGGCGCCTCACCCTTGAAGTGCTGCAGTTGCGCCAGGCATTGAGTCGCAGTGAAGGCTTGGAAGGAAAGCTGGTCGGTGGCTCTGCTGCAATCAGCCGGGTGAGGCAACTGGTGATGGAGGTGGCGAACTCTCCAGTGGATGTGCTGATCCATGGCGAGACGGGAACCGGCAAAGAAGTGGTGGCGCGGGCACTCCATGAGCATTCTGATCGCCGCAGCAAGCCGTTCGTGGCGATCAATTGCGGCGCCTTGCCCGATACCTTGCTCGACAGCGAGTTGTTTGGACACGAACCCGGGGCGTTTACCGGTGCGCAGAAGCGACGCATCGGACGCATCGAGCATGCCAACGGCGGGACGCTGTTCCTAGACGAGCTGGAAAGCATGCCCATGGGTGTGCAGGTTCGGTTGCTGCGTGTTCTGCAAGAGCGCTGCATTGAGCGGCTGGGCTCAAATCAATTGGTGCCGGTCGACGTGCGCATCGTCGCTGCCACCAAGGACAATTTGCTCGAGCGAGCCCAGCAGGGCGACTTCCGCCTCGACCTGGTTTACCGGCTCAACGTCGTCACCCTGGATCTGCCTCCTCTGAGAAAGCGCGCGGATGACATCCCCTTGCTGGCCGAGCATTTCATGATGCTGGCGGCCAGCCGCTATGGTCGTCCGGTCCCGCAACTGTCCATGGAGCTGGTTCAGAGAATGAAGTCCAGACAGTGGCCTGGCAACGTTCGTGAGCTGCGCAACGTGGCAGAAGCAATGGTGCTTGGCGTTCGGTCTGATTGCTTTTCACAGGAAGACGAGTTGTCTTTGGGCGACGTTGGCGCTGGCACTGAGCTGAACCAGGGACTACAGGCCTGCGTCGATCGCTTCGAGCGAGGCCTGATCGCACAGGCCTTGGAGCGGCATGGCGGCAACAGAACCCAGGCGGCGAAAGCCTTGAATATTCCCAAGACGACCTTGGTGGACAAGATCCGAAAGCATGGGCTGATGGTGGAGTCGGTCTCGGACGCGGCGAGGGCGTCTTAGCGTCTTGCCAAGTCAATCAGGCCGGTCTTTGCTCTCTGCCAGAGGGATTTGGGGGCTGACGAGCTCTTTGGCGAGCCGGGCGCCTTTTGCCTTTTGGTGTGAGTGCCTCCCTGCGCCCAGGGCGCGACCGTTTCCTGCTACAGGGCAGCCGCCTTTCACACGTGTAGCGGCTGTTTGTCGCGAGGAGCTCACGGAGTGTTCCTCTGTTTTGTGGATGAGCGAGAGCCGCGCACGCCATCCTCGCGTGATAATCGCACACACGAGGAGCGAGGTCAGGGACAGAAGTCATCGCCACGAAGCGTTGGCCGGACGCCTTGCTCCAGACAGAACAACATGTCACACACAAATGGGTTCGGCACGCGGCTCGCGTGGCCGACACAGGGGGAAGAGAGGCGCTTGCCCGGACAGGCAAGGCCTCGCAGCCGCTTGGCGCGTCAGGGGCGCGAGCGAATTACAGAAATGTTGCGCAGCCGGTAGTCGGCCGTGCCATCCGCTTTGCAGAACGCTGTAGCACGCACGCGAACGCGTTGTTTGTCCAGGGCGTCAAGGTCGTGGGTGTCCACCACCATGCGCGTGACGGTCTTGGGGCCGCACAGGCCCTGGTCGTTCAGCGCAACCGGCTTGTCCAGCACCAACTCATGCTTGGCCTCGCCACTCACCGGGTCGGTCACGGGCATGACAACTCCGTCGTATTCCGCTGGCTTGTTGGCGCGCGGCTCGCCAGGGTGCAGCGGCGTGTGGACGCAGGCAGCGAGCAAGGTGGTGAAGGTCATGGCAAGCAAAGCCTTGCGCAGTGATGAGGTTTGGTTGGCTGGCATGTATGAGGCGTATTTGTGGGGTTGGTGAGCGTGCCAAAACGGGCAATCCAATTGCTGCAAGCCAATATACCCGAGTCCAGCCGTCGACCCCGCTGACGGGCCTACTCCTCGTCTCCAGGGGGCTCCTCCGCGGACGTCTTCTCCCCACGCTTGGCCAGGCGCTGCGCCACCATGAGCGCTTCGTTTGGCGGCAGGATGACGGCGATGCGGCCTCTGTACGGGTGACGCAGCAGCGGCTCGGTGCCTTGCAGGTCTTCCGGGTGTTTGATGAACATCAGGGCCAATACGTCAGGGTGGGCCTTGAGCCAGGGAACGGTGCGGCCGGGGCGTTCGTCAATGATGTCGAGTGCCTGGGTCAGCCTGCCCAGAAAGTGCAGCTGACCATGGTAGGCGCCTTGGTGAGCCACCTTGTAGCCTTGGCTTTGCAGCGCGTGTACGCGTTGCGCAATGGGGCGCATGTCGTGGCGTTCGGTCAGCACGGGGCCCACCAGGATGAGCAGGTTGATGACCGTCCACCAGCCCATGATGCCCAGTGCCATGGGGGCTCGGGCTTGCGGCGCACGCCAGCTCCACGCCATGGCGACGATTGCGCCGAGCAAGATGGCCACGCCCGGCCAAGCGGGGATGGTTTGCGCGCTGCTGCCAATGCTCACAACACCCAAGGCGATGAGCAGCGCTGCCGCGCCGGTCAGAGCGACGAGCAAGGCGGGCAACCACAGACGCCCCACGATGGTGGTGGGCTGGTGCAGGCCTCGTGCGACGAGCAGCGCAACGGCAGGAAGCAAAGGCATCAGGTAGTGCGGCTGCTTGCCACTGATGAAGCAGAACGCCAGAAACACCGGCACAGCCCAGGCCAGGCAAAAGCGCACGCCGTGGTCCACAGGGCCCTTTCGCAACTGCCACCATCCGCGCCAGACCGCTGGCCACAGGAGCCAGGGGCTGAGCATCAAGGGCACCCAGGGCAGGTACCACCACGCGGGGTGGCGGTGTGCGAAGGACTGCACCATGCGGTTGGCGGTCTGGCCCCAGAAGATGGCCTGCTGGTAGGCCTCGCCGCCGGAGATGCCAGCGGGTATTGCCCAGGCGAGCACCACCATGACGGCCAGCACCAGTGCAGCCAGCACGCCGCCCAGCCAGGGCTTCCACGGGGTGCCGGGGCGCCACCAAGGCATGAGCAGCGCCAAAGGCAGCACATGCAACAACATGACCGGACCCTTGGTGAGCACGCCCGCGCCCATGGCCAGCCCAAGCCAGATGAAGCCTTTTCGAGGTGAGGTGGTGGCCACCATGGTCGCCCACATGGCCAGCACAACCCAGAAGGACAGCAGCACGTCGAACATGGTGGCGGTGGAAAACAGCATCCACCACAACAGCGTTGCCAACACGTAGGCCGCAGCGTTGGCCAAGCCCTTCTCCCCGGGCCACAAGCGCAATGCCAGGAGGCGCAACATGACGAGTGCTCCGCCCGAGTACAGGAACGCCACCGACCGGGGCCACCATTCGTTGACGCCAAAGACGGCCCAGCCCAGCTGCATGCTCCACATCAGCACCGGGGGTTTGTGGCTGTAGGGGACGCCATTTTTGAAGGGCACCAGGAAGTCGCCGCGGGTCCACATTTCCCAGGCCACGGACACGTAGCGCGTTTCGTCCACCGGTAGCAGCGGGCGGACGACCTGCACCGCGACAAGCAACAAGCCCAGCAGCAACCAGCCGAGCCAGGGGGAGAAGGGTTTGGTGTCCAGGGCGGAGAGGGGAGGACGCATCGTAGAGGCGCAAAATCGCTGGTTGTTGCCGCAGGAAATGGCTCGCGGCACGTTCGATTGTCACTGATACCAACCGGATGTCGCTAACTTAAACGACATGCGTCGGCGCTGTCTGGTCATTTCGCCATCGGGTGATCCGGTGCCGCGCCTGTCGTCTCGCCCGGCGTCAGGCGCTTGAGCAAGCGCCACATTCCTGCCACATCGCGCAAAGATCAGGGTGCGTGCGGCGCATGCTATACATGTGTGCCTCACCCCGAATCTGCTGAAAACCTTAGAGAAGGAATGCCTATGCTTGTCCCTGATTTCTGGGCGGAAGCCACCTGTCATCAGCCCCGCAGAGGGCGAGAGAGAAACCAGGTCACTGTGCGACGCTTTGGCTGGTCAAATGACTCGCAGGCTGATGCACAGGCCATGGCCGAGCAGCGTGCTCAAGAGGCGTTTCGGCGAGTGCTGGCAGGGGATCCTCTGGAGCGGCGGGAGCGTCGCGCTGCCTACAACGGCGCTGAAGGACTGCCCATCCGGGAAGAAGTATTGTCCAGACACGATGCTGGCGTCGTGGTGACGCGCAATAGCTTTGGTGCGCAGTGTCTGAACACGCCGAATGTGCTGTTTGCCGATGTTGACCTTGAGGAAGGCACTCCCGCCTGGATGTCATGGACAGTTTTTCTCGCACTGGCGCTGCTCGCTTTGCTGGTGGGCGCATGGCTGACCTTGTCCTTGGTTGCAGGGATTTTGGTCTTTGTGGCGGCCTTGGTGGCACGTCCTCTGGCAAGGGCTTTGCAGCCCATGCTCGTCAATGCCGACAAGACGCCAGAAGCGCTGGCCAAGGCCAAGGTGAAAACCTTTGTGGAACGGCATGCAGAATGGACTGTTCGCATCTACCGCACGCCCAAGGGGCTGCGCCTGTTGGTGACGCACCGTACGTTCGCCCCGGATGAGGAAGAGGTGCAGACATTCTTCGATGCGGTTGGCGCAGACCCTATCTACGTCCGGATGTGTCAGAACCAGAGGTGCTTTCGTGCGCGGATCAGTCCCAAACCGTGGCGCATGGGCTTGAGCAACCACATTGTTCCTCATCGTGGCTCCTGGCCTGTGACCGATTCGGAGAAGCTCAAGAGACGGCAGGCCTGGGTGATTGAGTACGAGCGGAAAGCCGAAGGATATGCGTCGTGCCGCTATCTCACCACGTATGGACCTGATCGCATACACGTCGATGTCAATGCTGTGGTTCGGCTGCACGACGATGCTTGCCAGGCCAAGAAGGCGAGCTTGCCCTTGGCGTGACAATGTAGGCGAGAGCGGGCGTGACCAAGGGACATGTTGTGGTTCAGACGACGGCACGAATCACGAGGCCTAGCCCCAGCAATGCCAGCACGACAAGCACCGCCGTGCGAAACGATTCGGGTGCGAGGTGGCGGCTGATGCGCTGACCAATGCGCACCCCCAGTGCCACCGGTAGCAGACCCAGGACAGACGCCACCACCGCTGGCGCGGTCAGCAGCCCATGCGTGCCGAGTCCGAGGAGCATCATCACGCTAGACAAGGTGAACGACTGGTTGCTGGCTTGGACAAAGCGCTCGCGGGCAAGACCTTTGATGGACAGCAGGTAGGGAACCACGGGCATCACTTGTGAGCCTGTAAGTCCGTTCAGGAACCCCGTGGCAGCACCCAGCAGTGGTTCAAATCGGCGCGACTTTGCTTCCGAGACCTGTCGCCTTGCGCTGGAAGAGGACAATGCAAACGCGACGTACAGCACCAGTACCAAGCCTAGCGCCGCTGCTGCTGTTTCACCATTCATGGCTGTCAGTGCCCACAGACCCAAAAACACAAACGCCGCTGCCGACAGCAGCATCGGCCAGAAGCGCTTGGCGGTGTCCATGAAGCCTTCGGTGCTGGCCATGACCACGATGTTGGAGGCCATCGACGGCACCAGTACCATGGGCAACGCATCCTTCAGGCCGAAAGCCAGCGTCAGGATGGGCAGGCAAGTGGAGGAGTAGCCTACCCCCGTGATGCCCTTGACCAAAGCTGCGACGAAATAGGCAGCAGCCAAGGTGGCAAGCTGGGAGGGTGAGAAAGCGTCGAAAATTGGCGTCATAGTGCATAGGCCAGGGTGATCATCAAGGTCGTTTGACCAGGCCTTTTGCAGGTTCAATGGTTATGCTGATGCAGGCGCCGAACGCCTATGCCGAGGTTACAACAGCATGGACAGTCTTTCACTCGAGCAGTTTGCCGCTCATGGTTGTGCGGTCGTGGCAGACGTCTTGCCGCAGAGCGAGTGCGACCGGTTGCTCCGGCTGGCTTCGTCTCCGAGGGGGGCTGGAGAATCTCTGGGAGCGGGCTCCCGCGATCAGCTCGACGAAGCCTGGTGCGCCGAGTTGGCAAAGACGCTGCGCGAGCATCCGGCGCTGGCGCCCATGATTCCGCCCGCGCATTTGGCGGTGCAATGCACTTTCTTCGAGAAGTCGGCTTCATGCAACTGGCTCGTTCCAGTGCATCAGGACCTGAGCATTGCGGTGGCCGAGCGTGTGGAGAGCCCGGCGTTGTCGGGATGGTCGATCAAGGGTGGGGTGCCTTTTGTGCAAGCGCCGCTTGAGGTGCTGGAGGCCATGGTGGCGGTACGCCTGCATCTGGAGGAGTGCGGCGAAGCCGATGGTCCACTGCGTGTGGTGCCGGGCAGCCATCGCAAGGGGGTGATCTCGGCTGTAGATGCAGCAAGCGCGCGCAGACATGAGGGCGAGACGATCTGCTCGGTGCCCGCAGGCGGCGTGTTGTTGATGCGCCCCCTTTTGCTTCATGCCTCGTCCAAGGCACTGGGTGAGCGTCGCAGGCGCGTGTTGCACTTTGTGTATGGCCCCGCAAGCTTGCCGTTCGGCTTGAAGTGGGCTCTTGGCGTGTGACCTGCTGGACAAGTTTGTGCGCCTCCTGGCGACCTTTTGTGCACACGGCCGCTGCGGCGTGGGTAACATGGCGCCTATGCGCGGTGGCTTGAAGAGCGGGCACTTTGAGCAATTGCTCAGGCCGACGGCGCCGAAGGAGACATGCCATGGCAGGAGAAGCTTTCATCGTTGCAGCCAGGCGGACGGCTGCGGGCCGGCGTAATGGCCGATTGTCAGGATGGCACCCGGTAGACATGGCCGCTGCCGTGCTCGATGCCTTGATCGAAGACACCGGCATGGATCCGACGGCTGTTGACGACGTGCTCATGGGCTGCGTGAGCCAGGTGGGTGAGCAGTCCTTCAATGTGGCACGCAACGCAGTGCTGGCCTCCAATCTCCCCGAATCCGTGCCGGCCAGTTCTATCGATCGGCAGTGCGGATCGTCTCAGCAGGCGTTGCATTTCGCAGCACAGGCTGTGATGTCTGGTACAGCTGATTGCGTGATTGCGGCGGGGGTGGAGAGCATGTCTCGAGTGCCGATGTTCTCGCCGGGCGAGCTGGCACGCAAGGCCGACATGGGTGTCTACACCAGCCCTGGTTTGGCGCAGCACTACCCCTCCGTCGTGTTCAGCCAGTTCGCGGGCGCAGAAATGATGGCTGCGAAGTACGGTTTGGGCAAAGAGCAACTTGACCGGTTTGCCCTTCAAAGTCATCTGCGTGCGATTGCCGCCACTCAGACAGGAAAGTTTGAAGACGAAATCCTGCCGCTGGAAGTCAGATGCGCTGATGGCGTGACCAGCGGCGATCTTCATACCGTTGATGAAGGCATTCGCTTCGATGCGACGCTGGAGTCGATTGCCGCTGTGAAGCTGTTGAATGAGGGTGGCGTCATCACGGCAGCCAATGCCAGTCAGATCGCTGACGGCGCAACCGGCGTGATGGTGGTGAGCGAGCGAGCGCTCAAGACCTTCGGCATGACGCCGTTGGCACGCGTGCATCACATCTCTGTGTTCGGCCATGACCCGGTGATCATGTTGGAAGCGCCCATTCCAGCCACTCAGGCAGCGTTGAAAAAGGCGGGCTTGCGCCTTCAGGATGTTGATGCCTACGAAGTGAATGAAGCCTTTGCTTCGGTGCCGCTGGCATGGCTGCAGGCGTTGGAGGGCGATCCGGACAAGCTCAACATCAACGGCGGGGCCATAGCCTTGGGCCACCCCTTGGGTGCGTCAGGTACCAAGCTCATGACCACCTTGGTTCACGTGCTGCAACAGCGCGGCGGTCGCTACGGCCTGCAGACCATGTGCGAGGGAGGTGGCATGGCCAATGTGACGATCGTGGAGCGTCTCTGATTGGACCTAAAATCAAAGGTTTTTGCTGGTTGATGAACCATTCAATGATGTCCGCAGATATGGGGCACCGGGAAGAAAGACAGACATGAAAATGACTCCGCGCAACATTGCGTTGATGATAGTGGCGTTGATTGTGGGCGTCCTTGCCGGCTTTCAATGGTCAATGATCGGGTTTCTGGGGCTTGGCATCAGCCTGGTGTTCGTGACCTTCATTTTGCTGCGCAACAAGAGCGGCAAGCTCGCCAGCAGCGAGGCCACGGCAGACGCCATGGAAATGAACATACCGCAAGACCAGTGCCGCATTTACGTCATGCGCAAGGGCTTTGTCGGAGGCCAGCAAGGGATGGACGTCACCATCGACGATGGCCTTCTTAATAGCCAGATTCGGTCCAAGTATTTCCTGATGGCGGACTTGCCGCCAGGCAAGCATGACGTGGTGGTGCAGATGTCGAGCGGAACCAAAGGGTCTGCCCAGACCCATTCGGTTGAGTTGGATGCTGGCCAGATGGTTCTGCTGGACGTCAAACTCGATGTTGGCCTGGTGCAGGGAAAACCCACGTTTGACGAAGTGCGTGACCCTTCTGCCGCGCGGTCCCGCCTGGAGGATTGCAGGCTGGTAGAGTGGAAGGCTGTCGAGGACGCGCAGTCGCCCACGAGTGCTTGATCTGGGAGGCGTCCGTTCCTTCAGGCTCTGTCGGCCGATGCCGCAAATGGGTCTGTGCGACGCTTTTGGGGCGCTTGTCACCTCCACCGTTTGATGTCGTTCTTAGCCTGGGCTTCTGAGCGCTTTCGGCTTTCGGTATCAGTATCGGTGGGGGCGCTTGGTCAGATCTTTAGGGACATCATGCATCGCCTGCGCCGTGCGCCTTGGGAGTTTCCGGAGGCGTGAGGCGCGAACACCAAGGACCAAGGCAAGCCTGGACGCAACGCCTGCAAAGTCACGGCCTGTTTAGGGCTCGGGCCAAAGCATGCGCCTCTCGCGCCTCTTGATTTGGCAGTGGCCGCCGGGCCCACGACGCGATAAGCAGGTAGCCATCCTGCCTGTTTTGACCTCGAACACGCGCGACGGAGGCGACGCAGAGGGCCCCTAGCGCCATGGATTTATGATGAACGTGCACACGACTGACCTGTTGTGCTGCCGTCGGCTCCTTCTTCCATGCAACGACTGCAGGGGCCGCCGCCAGAAAATCCGCATCGAGGAGATCGCTTCATGAAGACCCGCGCAGCCGTTGCCTGGAAGGCAGGGGAACCCCTGACCATCGAAACCGTGGACCTGGAAGGTCCGAAACTGGGCGAAGTTTTGGTGGAAATCAAAGCCACCGGTATTTGCCACACCGACTACTACACTCTCTCTGGCGCTGACCCTGAAGGCCTTTTCCCGGCCATCCTGGGCCATGAAGGCGCCGGCGTGGTGGTGGATGTCGGGCCTGGGGTGACCAGCCTGAAGAAGGGTGACCACGTCATTCCGCTCTACACGCCTGAGTGTCGCCAGTGCAAGTTCTGTCTGAGCCGCAAGACCAACTTGTGCCAGCTGATCCGCGGCACGCAAGGCCAGGGCCTGATGCCCGACAAGAGCAGCCGCTTCAGCCTGGACGGCAAACCCATTCTTCACTACATGGGCACCAGTACCTTCAGCAACTACACCGTGGTGCCTGAGATTGCACTGGCCAAGATCCGCGAGGATGCGCCCTTCGACAAGGTTTGCTATATCGGCTGCGGCGTGACCACAGGCATTGGCGCCGTCGTGTTCACTGCCAAGGTGGAAGCCGGCGCCAACGTGGTCGTGTTTGGCCTGGGTGGTATTGGCTTGAACGTGATTCAGGGCGCGAAGATGGTGGGTGCTGACAAGATCATTGGCATCGACCTCAACCCCGAGCGCGAAGCGATGGCTCGGAAGTTCGGCATGACCCACTTCCTCAACCCCAAGGACCACGAGAACATCGTCGACGCGATTGTTCAGCTGACCGATGGCGGTGCGGATTTCAGCTTTGAGTGCATCGGCAACACGAACGTGATGCGTCAGGCGCTGGAGTGCACCCACAAGGGCTGGGGCCGCAGCATCATTATCGGCGTGGCCGAAGCGGGAGCGGAAATCAGCACCCGCCCGTTCCAGCTGGTGACCGGCCGCAAATGGGAAGGCTCGGCGTTTGGTGGCGCTCGCGGCCGCACCGATGTACCCAAGATCGTCGACTGGTATATGGACGGCAAGATCAACATTGATGACCTGATTACCCACAAGCTCAAGCTTGAGGACATCAATGAGGGGTTTGCCTTGATGAAGAAGGGTGAGTCGATTCGGTCGGTGATTGAGTTTTGATTTAGGGGTTGCCCCTGCGGGGGCAGACCTGTCTCTGTTGCACAAGAGCCTTGCTCTTTGACAGATTTCTACTCAGTTCATCTTTTTCTTCCCCCCCCCTATCCCCCTAACCCCCTTTCCACCCCCGCCGGGGCGGAAAGGGGGGATTTCATTTGGCTTCTGGTTTCTGGCTGGACTTCTACGACTCGGGGCGTCGCCACCGTGGCCTGGGGTACAGCGATTTCTCTGAGACTGTCGTAGGACCCTCGGGTTGGGTCTTCGCTCCCACGGCGCCCAGCCGACTGTGCCGCTTTGCGGCTTGTCAGATGGGCGCGTGCCAGCCTCGTCGGCTCTAAGTGTCACGCTCGCAGGCAACCGGCGAGCCGCGCAGCGGCAATGTCGGTTGACTGCCGTGGGCTTACCAAGAGCAGGCGAGGCGTCTACGACAGCGGTGGAGAAACCGTGGTGAGCAAAGTGCGGTGGCAACCTCCCGCCAGTAGCCACCCGACCAACAAGCAGAAGCCGAATGTTTAAAGGCCCCCCTTTCCGCCCCGGCGGGGGTGGAAAGGGGCGGGGGGGATAGGGGGGGAGAAAATAGAAGAGATAGAGAAGATACGTCTTGGCAACGAAACGCAGTTGGCCTCCACAGCTCCTCCCCAGTGGCGTTAGTACGGCCCAAAATGCGTTTCATGCGTTCAATGAAAGGACAACCATTTCATGTCTGAAGAAAACAACCTCAATCGCCTCGAACTCCTCTCCGAGCACGGCTGCTACAACGGCGTCCAACGCTTTTACAAACACATGTCCGAAGAAATCGGCTTGCCGATGCGGTTCGCACTGTACCTGCCGCCACAAGCTGTCGCTGGCCAGCAGGTCCCGTTGCTGACCTATCTGGCAGGTCTGACGTGCACCGAAGAAACTGCCACCATGAAGGCTGGCATGCAGCGCCTGGCATCCGAGCTAGGTTTGGCTCTGCTGATGCCAGACACGAGCCCGCGTCATACGGGTATCGAAGGCGAAGACCACCATTGGGACTTTGGGGTGGGTGCGGGCTTCTATCTGGACGCCACCGAGCACCCATGGGCTGGGCACTGGTGCATGGAGAGTTACCTGATCAAGGAACTGGTGCCTGGCGTGGTGACCGAATTCAAGCTCAAGGCGGACAAGCTGGGCATTTGTGGCCACTCCATGGGCGGCCACGGTGCGCTGACTCTGGCGCTGCGCAACCCAGGCCGTTTCCAGAGTCTTTCGGCTTTTGCTCCCATTTGCGCACCTAG
>JBNKNN010000187.1:0-11259 GCA_050293865.1 Hydrogenophaga sp.
CCTTGCGCCAGATCGCCACTGCCCGACCAGGCGAGTTGAACACTATGTGACTCAGGTCACATACTTATCCAACGGCTGGGCGTCCAATCAGTTCACGCCCAGGGTTTGGCCTGCGGCTGACGTACCGAGCAAACCAGTTGCGCAGACGGCGCAACGCCATCCGAAGGAGTCTTGATCATGAAACAGAACGTTGGCGGCATTGACCGCATCCTGCGCATTGTGGTGGGCGCAGCCCTGATTGGTGCAGCAGCCACCCAAACGGTAGGTGTCTGGGGTTACATCGGCGTAGTGCCTCTTCTTACGGGTCTGATGGGCTGGTGCCCTCCCTACGCCCTGCTCGGCTTCAACACTTGCCCCATGAAGCAAGAGTGAAACTTCCGCTCCCCCGGCCATGCAGACCCTCGCCGGGGGACTGCCCCGCAAGGCCTGCACCGTTCGCACCAGGTGCTTTGCGGGTTGAGGCGTGAAGCACGATTGCCCGGGCGGCGTGGCTGGCTAGCCAGTAGGTGAATCCAAGATCCAAGAGCACCGCCCACGCAACCGCAGCCCAAACGGATGCAACGCCAAGCGAAGGTCTGCATTTCCTCCCGGCACGAAACGCCAAGAGAGACGTTGGGCCGAATCGCACGCCGGGTCATCGTGACACGGTCGGCCCCAAGCACCTAGCCCAGCACGCGGTTTGGGACAGCGTGCAACTGGCCATTGATGACGGGTTCCGCGTGTGCTTTGGCTCTGTACAGATACACCCCAACCGGATGCGACTGTTTCCCCTTGCGTGTCTGGCCTTGTCCTTGTATGTCTGGCTGCACCTGACTATTGGCGGCGCTCGCCTCCGCTCCTCGGCGATTCCAACGCGGCCCCGAATCTGAGAATTGACGCAGCGTCGGAGAGGAATCTATAATCGACTAACTACTCCGTTTATAAATATCGAAGCCATGCGCAAAAAAGACGACGCCTTGCGAGAGCGAAGAAGGGAAGAGATCCTGCAGGCTGCGGCGCGCGTGTTCCGGCTCAAGGGCTTCCATCTGGCGCGCACCGAAGACATTTGCGCCGAAGCGTCCATGAGCGCAGGCACGGTGTTTCGGTACTTCCCCGACAAACGCGCCATGATCTCGGCAATTGCCGAGATCGAGTTCGCCAACTACCGCCAGCAAGTGCACTCGCTCGCCACCAAGCAAGGACTTCAATGGATGGCGCGCGTGCGAGCGGGCGAACTCTCAAGCATGCTTCAGACCAGCGCCTTCGGGCTGGGCACCGACAGTTGGCTGGAACTGGCGCGCGATCCAAAGGGAAAGGAACGGCTCCTGGCCTTGGACGCCGAACTGCGCACCACCCTGGCCCGAGAGCTCGCTCAAGGGCAAGCGGAGGGCTGGGTCCGCAAGGGACTGGACCCGGCAGGTACCGCCGACGTCATCCTGGCCATGTTTTCGGGGCTGAGTTTCGACAGCGAAATTGGCGTCCTGACCGAGCCAAGCCCGACTGCGCGCGCCGTCGCCGACCTCTTCAAGACCTTCATTCTGGCCTAGCAAACACACCTCTGCATGACAATGACTTCGCCCTTTTTTAGACGAACTACTCCGTTTTCCCTCGAACAATCCGCCCTGACCATCGCCGGAGGCGAGTCATGATTTCTGTTGCCCGGGCCAGTCTGGTTCATGAATGGCGGCGCTATCTGGCTGCGGTACTGGCGGTGACCTTCGCAGGACTGCTGCTGACCGTGCAACTGGCCTTGCTGCTCGGTATGTTCGGCACAGTTTCAGTCATCATCGACAAATCGTCGGCAGACCTTTGGCTGGGCTTTCGCAACACGCAGAGCGTCGACCTCGGGCGCCCCGTCAATCCCTCCAGCGCATCTCGCGCATGGATGCACCCGGGCGTCAGCCGGGTGGAGCCGTATCTCTATGCCTATGGCGACCTGCGCCGCGACGACGGCGTCCCGGTATCGGTTTTGATCAACGCCATCGACACGTCCGATCAAACCCTGGCGCTGAGCAAGCTGCTCACACCGGAACAGCGCAGGCTGCTGCGGGAGCCCGACGCCATGCTGATAGACGCTGCCGACCTCGGAAAACTGGACGCCAGCATCGGCACGGTGGTGGAGATCAATGGCAAGCGCGCGCGCATCGCCGGCATAGTGGAAGGACTGCGTGCCATCGGCGGCGCCAACGTTGTCACCTCTTTCGCCACAGCACGCTCGCTATCACCGTCCGAAGGTGATCACGTGACCTTCTACCTGATCAGCGTACGACCTGGATACGACGCAGCCACCGTGGCGCGAGACATCGCCGACAAGCGCCAGACCCCGCACTACAGCGTATGGCTGGCGGATGAGCTTTCAGTGCAATCGCAGGCGTACTGGTTGCTAGAGTCCGGCTCCGGTATTGGCACGGGCTTCGCTTCGCTGCTGGCCCTGATCGTCGGCATCGTCATCACCAGCCAGACCTTGTCAGGAGCCATCTTGGCATCCATCAAGGAGTACGCGGCAATGCGGGCATTGGGCGTACCGCTGCGTTCATTGCGGGCCATCGTCATCGAACAAGCACTTTGGGTCGGTGTCATGGGACTGGCCATCACAGCAGCTCTGACCGGACTGACCGCCTGGCTGGGGCATACCTGGCGCATTTCCATGAGCTTTCCTTGGTGGATGTTGGCCAGCGTAGCAGTCCTGCTCCTCATCATCTCGGCCATCTCCGGTCTGATCTCTCTGCGCCCGTTGCTGCGCGCGCAGCCCGCTTCCCTGTTGCGCTGAAAGGGCACACCAAATGCAGTCACCCACATTGGTCGCACACGGCATCTCCAAGGCCTTTGTCAGCGGAAAAATACGCCAGCAAGTCATCAAGAGCAGCACCATCGAGGTCGTACCCGGCAAACTGACGCTGATCGTCGGACCATCGGGATCGGGCAAAAGCACCATGCTGTCCATGCTGTCGGGACTCCTTCGCCCGGACCAAGGGCAGGTGCGAGCCCTCGGCGTCGACTTGTGGGCACTCAACGAGAACGCGCTAGACCGCTTCCGCCTCGAACACTGCGGATTCGTCTTTCAGGGCTTCAACCTCTTCAACGCACTCACGGCACACGACAACGTCGCCCTCCCCCTGCAATACCTGGGCGTAAGCAGCGCGGAAGCCTCTCGGCGCGCCGAAAAAGCCCTGAAAGAGGTGGATCTCGAAACGCGAAGCCACTTACGCCCCGCCGAACTGTCGGGCGGCGAAAAGCAGCGTGTCGCCATCGCACGAGCCCTCGTCAAAGACCCTGAAATGATCTTCGCAGACGAGCCCACATCCGCCCTCGACAAAGTGAATGGCGAGATCGTCATCGAACTGCTCAAGCGCATTACCCGCGACCACGGGGCCACCGTGCTGGGCGTCACTCACGACCCCCGCCTGCTATCCCACGCCGACCGCGTCATCGAACTAGAAGACGGCGAAGTCGTGCGGGACAACGCAGCAACGGCAACCACCTACCCAACAAAGGACAACCCACATGCCACGTCATAACCCGACTTCGAGGCCCGCCAACAAGCTCTTCTTTGCCGCATCGCTGCTTTCGCTTGCCTTTGCGCTCCAGGGATGCAGCGAGCGCGAAGCCGCCCCATCGCCCAAGACGCAAGCTCCCACCGGCCCAACATACACGGCCAGCGCAAAAGGCAGGGTCGACGTTGAGGGCGGCGTCATCCGACTGGCAGCAAGACATGACGGCGTCATCGAAAAAGTACTGGTCGAAGAGGGAGAAATAGTTCAGGCCCAGCAAGTGCTGGCGACCCTCGACAACGAGCTGACACGTCGCAGCCTGACCCTGGCAAACCACGAGACCCGAGAAATCGAAATGCAGGCCAAAGCGGCACGAGTGTCCCTGCGCGCAGCAGCGCGCGAAGTCACCCGCCTCGAACCTCTGGCAGCGAAACAACTGGTGCCCCGGCAAGAACTCGACCACGCCCGCGACACACATGCTCATGCCAAGGCCTCATTGCAAGCCGCGGAGGCAGCCATCGAAACCGCGCGCGCGAGACAAAACCTCGCCGAGCAAGCCATGGAAGAGCGCAAGATCGTCGCTCCCCTGGCGGGCAGAATCATTCAACGCAATGCCAGGCCCGGCAATGGTGTCAGCACCCTGAACGTCACCCCATTGTTTCTCTTCGTCCCCGACGCGCCCAGAATCGTCAGGGCGGAACTTGAGGAGCAATACCTCGACGCAGTGACGTTGGGGCAAGACGCTGACATCACACTGGAAGCCCAGCCCGACAAAACCTGGCACGGAAAGGTCACCCGCATCGGCCACGTGGTGGGAGAGCGTACCCCCAGCGATGATCCAGCGGAACGACAGGACAACCGGGTGCTGGAAGTCGTCCTCACGCTGGAGGGAGGAGACGCGCTGCTGATCGGACAGCGTGTCATCGTCCGTTTCGCCGGCGCGTGAGCGTCGGTTCGACCCCAGATTTCCAAACCCTCACTCCAAAAGAAGGAACGACGGCATGCGCATGCGAACATGGTTGATGTCCCTGGCTCTTCCGGTACTTGTCCTGGGCTGTGCCGCGTCCCAGGTGCCTCCCCCTGAACCGACCGAGCCACCCGAGACCTGGTCATTCGCCCCGGATACCACCCAGCAGCCAACCGGTCCCACCCATGGACCGATGGATGAGCGATGGTGGCGCGCGCTGAACGACGAGGACCTCAATCGCATCATTGAAGCTGTGCTCACGCGCAATGCCGACTTGCATGCAGCCGAAGCCCGTCTACGCCAAGCGCGCGCCATGGTGAGGACCTCGCAAGCTGGCCGGCAATGGCAGCTGGATGCAGGCGCGAGCGCGGCACGCGAACGAGCACCCGGGTCGACTGTCGAAGACGCCAAGGGGAGGTCCGTGAAACTGCCGCCTGAGCGAAACAGCCGCTACGGCGTGGCACTCGAAGCGCGCTATGAAGTCGACTGGCTGGGCCGGCTTGGCCTGGAGGCTGGGGCCGCGCAGGCCGAGCAGCACGCAAGCGAGGCCGATAGGCTCGGGCTGCGGCAATGGCTGGTGCATGAAACCTTGCTGGCTTATGCAGAGTACCGGCTGCATGAAGAAAGGGTGACACTGGCTCGCCGCAGCGAAGCCCTGCTGACCCAAGCGCTGAAAATGCAAGGTGAGAAGCTCAGCGCAGGCCTGATAGGGCAAGACGAATGGCTGGGAGCCGAACGCCAGCTTGAGCGCGCCCGCGATCATTTGCGCGACGTGCATTCGCAGCGGCAGGACACGCAGGTCCGGCTGGCCGTCTTGTTAGATCAGGCACCTGACGCCACCGAACTGGCCAAACGTGCGCGGTACTTTGAACAGCTCGACATGACGGGCGTGCTACCAGCCAGATTGCCTGCCGAGGTCATAGGGCGCAGATCCGACGTGGCCGCAGCCTGGCAGCGCGTTCAGTCAGCCTATCTGCAGGCCGGGGCCACTCGGTTGGAGCGATTTCCCTCGCTAGCCCTGACAGGCAGAAGCGGTTTCGTCAGTGAATCGCTGGGCCGCTGGCTGACGGCGACAGCACTCGACTGGTTGCTTCAGGCAGCGGTGCACGGGCCATTGTTCGATGGTGGGATGAACGAAGCCCGACTGCACCACGCAGTTGCAGAAATGGACGAGCGGCACGCCATGTATCGAAAGACCGTGGTGTCGGCGCTGGCAGAGGCCGAGATGGCGCTGAGCACAACACAAACCCAGCGCGAGCGAGTAGCATCCGCCGAAGCCGAGCAGCGGCGTTGCATGGCTGAACAAGAGAGCGCGCGAGCCCAACTGGCAGCGGGCCTGCTTAGCCGTGCCGAGCTGCTACAAGCGCAAATGGCGCTGCTGGAGTCTGGCGAGCACGTGCTTCAAAGCCGCTACGAACTTCTTGGCGCCTACGCCAAAGCGCAGTACGCACTCGGAGGTTGACCGCCGGTGCGCAACCCGCCGGCAACGTCTTCAGAACCATCCACACGCAGCGCGACTCGAGCAGGGGGACGAGAGGAGAGAGGAGATCTGCACCCCCACACCACCTGTCCGCGTGGCGACAGGTTTGGTCTTGTCTGGTCTTGTCTGCCTTGTACGCCCGCGTCTACAGTGGACTTCTCGCCTCACCACTCCAACAAGAGGCAGGACAGGAGACAGACCACCATGCACATTCCTTCTCTCAAAGAAGTTGTCAGCGCCGAAGAATGGCAACTGCGCTGCGACCTGGCCGCCTGCTATCGGCTCGTTGCCGCCTATGGCTGGAGCGATCTGGTGTTTACCCACATCACTGCCAAGCTGCCACCCGAACTCACGGGCGGTGAAGAGCAATTCCTCATCAACCCCTACGGCCTGATGTTCGATGAGATCACGGCGTCCAGTCTGGTCAAAGTCGACATGCAGTGCAATAAGTTGCAGGAGACAAATTTCCCGGTGAACCCGGCCGGCTTTGTGATTCACAGCGCCGTGCACGAGGCTCGCCCGGATGCAGGCTGCGTGCTGCACACCCATACCCGAGCTGGCGTCGCCGTGAGCGCTCAGAAAGCCGGCATCCTGCCCATCAGCCAGCAAAGCACCTTTGTGCTGGCATCACTGGCCTACCATGACTACGAAGGGGTCGCGTTCAGACCAGACGAGAAACCACGCCTGCAAGCAGATCTGGGCAAGGCCAACTTCCTCATGCTGCGCAACCACGGCCTGCTGACCGTGGGCAAGACCATCGCCGACGCCTTCCTCTCCATGTACACATTCGAGAGCACCTGCAAGATTCAGATCGACGCCATGGCCGCAGGCAGCGAGCTCACGCAAGTGAATCCCTCCATCCTGGCGAACATGGGCGAGGTCATGCGGGTCGCCACGGCCGGCCAAGGCGCCAACATCGCCTGGCCCGCCCTGCTGCGCAAACTGGACCGAATGGACCCGACCTACTGCAGTTGACGCAGAGCCATCGTTCCGTCAATGAACGAAAAAAAGGGTGGCCACAGTCTGGCCACCCTTTTTTGATGAGGGCTTGAACGCCCATCAGATCGGGCTGTCGATGCGAATCCAGGTGGTCTTGGTTTCGGTGTATTTGTCAAACGCGTGCAAGGACTTGTCTCGCCCCACACCACTTTGCTTGAAACCACCGAATGGAACCGTGATGTCGTCTTCGTCGTACTGGTTCACGTGCACCGTTCCAGCACGCAACGCACGGGCGACGCCATGGGCCTTGTTGATGTCGCGCGTCCACACCGCTGCCTGCAGTCCGTAGACGTTATCGTTGGCCTGCCGAACTGCATCTGCAGCGTCTTCAAAACTCAGAACCGACAGCACCGGACCAAAGATCTCTTCACGGGCAATCGTCATGTCGTTCTTCACGCCATCGAAGATGGTGGGCTGAACGTAGTAACCACCGGCTACCGGCTGCACAGCTTCACCACCGGCCACCAGTTTCGCTCCTTCGCTCTTGCCCGACTCGATGTAGCGCATCACGGTCGACATCTGGATGTTGTCAACGATGGCACCCATCACCGTGCCCTTCTCGCGCGGATCGCCGGGCTGGAAATTTGGCACCATGGCCAGGGCTTTCTCAATGAACGCGTCCTTGATCGACTTCTCGACAAACAGCCGTGAAGGCGCATTGCAGCTCTCACCCTGGTTGAAGAAGATGCTGCCCACCGACTTTTGCACTGCAACGTCCAGGTCCGGACAATCGGCAAACACGATATTGGGCGACTTGCCGCCCAGTTCCGTCCAGGCGCGCTTCAGATTGCTCTGGCCAGCCATGACATGGATTTGTTTGCCCACACGGGTGCTGCCGGTGAAGCCGATGGCATCCACATCCATGTGCAAGGCCAAAGGGCTGCCCGCTTCGGGACCCGTACCCGTGACAACGTTGAACACACCAGCCGGAATCCCGGCTTCCACGGCAATCTCCGCCAGGCGCAGCGCCGTGAGGGGCGACTTTTCGCTGGGCTTGAGCACCACCGAGTTGCCAGCGGCCAATGCAGGGGCGATCTTCCACGCCGCCATGATCATGGGGTAGTTCCAGGGCACGATCACACCCACCACGCCCACTGGCTCGCGGGTAATGAGAGCCAATGCCGTGTCTGGCGTTGGTGCGATCTCGTCGTAAATCTTGTCAACTGCCTCGCCATACCAGCGTATGCAGTTGGCGGTCGCATTGACATCCACAACTTTGGCAAACTTGACTGGCTTGCCCATGTCCATGGTTTCAGTCAGCGCCAATTCGTCGGCCTTGGCCAGCAGCAGGTCCGCAAACTTGTGCATCACCTTCTTGCGCTGCGCGGGCGACTTGCCGGCCCAACGACGATCCTCAAATGCTGTCCGTGCCGCAGCCACCGCCGCGTCCACATCCGCCGCCTCACACTGGGCGACCTGCGTCAGCACGCTGCCGTCAACAGGCGAAATGCAGTCGAACGTCTTGCCGCTCTTGGCGCCAACGCGCTCGCCATTGATAAAGGCGCGACCGTCGCATTGAATCGTGCTTGTCTCACTCATGCCGAAGTTCTCCCTCACAAAGGATGTCAACAATCCTCCATGCTACGACGAAACAAGCATCAAAGTACGCAATGACAGACAAATCGGCGACAACCTATGCAACATCTTGCATGGGATGGCCTGGGGAAACACGTCTGTTTGTCAGTCGCTGTCGGAGACCTCGAGGTCAATGAGGTCCACCACGCCTTCGCGATTGAAGCGGAACACGACCGATCGGTTGTGGAACTTGAAGCTGTTGAAGACCCCGCTGAAGACGCCACCACGCGTGGTCTGGTAGCGGTAGCCATACGAGAGCCCATGACCGCCCTCGACCACGGGTGCCACGAAACTGCCTGTGGGCGGCCCGAAAAGCCCCTCCACATCGGCCCGCGTCGACTTGCCCTGGGTCACTTCACCAACCTTTTCGGTGTTGAAGTAGGTCGCGTCACTCTTGAAGGATGAGATGAACTCCTGACCCACCAGGACCCCGTGATGGAACCAGAAAGTCTGGGCCCTCGCGGGAATCACGCCGTCTTCGTAGGGCTCACCGCCCGATACGGCGTACACATAGACGATGCTGCGCAGCGGCTGGGCATTCTTGATGACTTGTCCGGTACGCTGCGGCTCGCCCATGAGCTCGACCACTTCCGAATAGGTGGAACTCCCCACACGCAGAGCGCCATTGTCTGCTCGCAAAAAGTCCTTGCCAGCGCAGCCCGCCATCACGGCGGCGGCAGCCAGTGTCATCAGCAAACAAAGTGAGCGACGCATCAAAACAAGGTTCCAGGATCAATTGCGATTGAGGCATTGGCCGGCAAGCAATGCGGCCAAAAAAATCATTATCCCTTGATCCTGTCCCGAACTGAAGCCCACCACCCCGCATCGCTACGCTGACAACGCCACTTGCTCGGCACGCGCCGCTGCCGCCATCTCACGCTCACGCTTGCGCGTGGCGCGTGCGACCCAGATGCTGTAGCCCACGATCACAATGGTCACGGTCACGATCAGGATGGAGGCGGCAGCAAAAATGGTTGGATTGATGCCGCGCCGCGCATAGCCGAACACCACTTGTGGCAAGGTATTCACGCCAGGGCCGGAGAGGAACTCGGCAATCACCACATCGTCAAAGGACAGCGTGAACGCCAGCAGAAACGCAGCGAGCAAGGCCTGAAAAATGTTGGGCAGCGTGACCAGGAAAAACACCTGGTAGGGCTTGGCCCCCAGATCCATGGCAGCTTCCTCGATGCTGCGGTTCATCTCCATCAAGCGGCTTTGCACCACCACCATGGCGTAGGCCATGCCCAGCAAGGTATGACCGAGGATGATGGTGAACATACCGCGCTCCGGCCAGCCAAACAAACGCTGGACGCCCACCATGAGCAGCAGGAGGGACAAGCCGATGATCACCTCCGGCATCACCAGCGGCGCGTTGACCATGCCCGAGAAGATGGTGCGGCCGATGAAGCGTCGATAGCGAACCAGCACAAAGGCGGCAAAGGTCCCCAGCACCGCGGAAAGCACACCACTGGTGGCCGCAATCTTCACCGACAACCAGAAACCATCGACGATGCGACTGTCGCGCGTGAGCGCTTCATACCAACGCCAGGAAAAGCCGGTGAATCGAGCGTCTTGGCGCGTGCTGTTGAAGCTGAAAAGGATCATGTAGCCCAGCGGCAAATACAGGAACAGGAACACCAGCCCCAGCCACAGCTTGCCAAAGTGCTTCTCGATAAATGCCTTCATCTCAAACCCCTTTCACCCCTAACGACGCCCAGCGTGCCAGGACCAAACCATGGGCACCATGCCGACGCCCGAACCTTGGCGCATCAACAACCCAACCCCCAGGAACCCGAAGATCCGGCTCCGCCGGTCCAAGGGTTCGTCCCCCCTCCGGGGGGAAGCCGCAAAGCGGCGCAGGGGGGTCACTGTTCTTCTCCTGCATAGCGGTAGTAGATGGCCAGCGGCACCACGATCAGCCCGATCATCACCACCGCCAATGCCGTGGCTCGTGGCCAGTTGTTGCTGGCGAACATCTCGTCCCAAACCACACGGCCGATCATCAGATTCTCCGGACCGCCCAGCAAAGACGGAATCACGAACTCGCCCACACAGGGAATGAACACCAGCATGAAACCAGCGATGATGCCGGCCCTGGACAGCGGCACCGTGATCAACCAGAAGGCCTTGAACGGCGATGTGCCCAGATCGGCAGCGGCCTCCAGCAAACGGAAGTCCATCTTCACCAGATTGGCATACAGTGGCAGCACCATGAAGGGCAGATAGACATAGGTCATGCCCACGAGCATGGATGTCGTGGTGTAGAGCATGAGTATGGGTTCGTCGATGATGCCCAGCGCCATCAGCATGCGGTTGATCACGCCGTAGTCCGCCAGGATCCCTTTCCACGCATACACGCGAAGAAGGAACGAGGTCCAAAATGGCAGCATGACCATCATCAGCAAAGCGGGACGCACCGACGCCGGCGAACGCGCCAGGAAGTAGGCAAACGGGTAACCCACAGCCAGACAGATCACCGCCGTGCACAGCGCGTACCAGATCGAGCGCACATAGGCTTCGATGTACAGGGTTTCAAACAGATTGCCATCCGCCCCGTTACGAAAAATGCTCCAGTAGTTTTCGTACTTGAGGTGCAAAACCCCCGTTTCGGGATCCCACAAGGGCTTGAACGGGTGAATGTCGTTGCCCATGTCCACAAAGCTGATGTAGACGAGGATGAGAAACGGCAACAGGAAGAACACCAGCAGCCAGACAAAGGGCACGCCAATGACAAACCGTTTGCCCGGCACCGGCAAGCCAGAAGACGA
>JBNKNN010000188.1:0-14354 GCA_050293865.1 Hydrogenophaga sp.
GTCGTCTTGCCTTGAATGATCTCCAGAATCAGCGCCGTTTTGCGCTTGGCTGTCCAACGTTTGATCTCGTCTTCCATAAGGGTGCTCATCGTCATTTCCTTTCACGATAACACCTGTGCAGGAATTCAGTGGGTCAATACAAGGCTTCGGTGATAGGGGTTGGCTTCATCGCCGTCGACATGTCTCTGCGCTCTTGGTCGCACTCTCGAAGGCACGCGTTGAGCTGTCCGAGTCGAGCCAGCCCTACCAACTGTTTGCTATTGTTCACGTCGCTAATGCTGGAAGCGATGCGATCTACGTTCACACCGAGAACCCGAACGGCACGGAGTTTCCTGCGCGGTTTCCAGGCAGGGAGATCGAGAGGCTACCGCCACTGCTTTCTGGGCGAGTCAATCTAAGCCTGTACCGAGTCTTCGCCAACGGCGAAGGCAGGGAGCGAAGTTATGTCATTGAACCAAGGTAAACCTATCAAATCGCACCAGAGCGGATGGCCTACGGCCTCCGCTGGCCTCAATCGTTCGGCGTCAGGCGTAGACCGGCTGCCAGGCAACTTGCTAGAGGACTGCTGTGGGATTGTCTTCGCCGCAAGTTGACCGCACGAAGCTGAGCGATCTGAATGAGTACTCGCGCTCGCATGACGTCGCGGCACCTGGATTCCTTCGGCTTTTTCATGGCTCCCGTGAGTTCATGGTGTCTCAGCCGTGGGTTGCGAGAATCAAGAACATCTTGGTGGGGCGCATCTATCCTTACCAAGCAGCGGTTTTTCTTTTTGAGATCCTTCCTCGGTCCAAAGGAATAGACAGGCAGCTCTGGGTTGTCTGGGGCGACGTTCCTCCGGCCTATTTAGTCCTGGACAGAGCCAAAGATCCAGACGGAGCAGTGCGGGCGTACATGTCGGAAGTCAGAAGGTGGATGTCTGATGCTCGAGCTGGGGAGTTCCGGCATGACACGATGCCGGTGTCCTGGCCGACAGATCCGCCCAGCCTCGACACGCTGGAGTCGCTCTTGACTGATGTCTTTGCTCCTACTGATAACCCCAATGAAGGTGTCGAAACTGACGCCTAACCATTCCATCGAGCGGAGGCCCAACCGGGTGCACCGGTCGGTCACCGTTCATGTCAAACCCTAGGGCTTATGAAGTGGTCTGCATTCACCCATTGCTCAAACTGCAAGGATGCAGCATTCAAAGGCTTCACCCTGCTTAGTGGCGGACACTGCCTTCTTTGCGCATTGAAGTGGCGCCACTACTCTTCCCACCATCGGATCCCCGCCAACCCTTCAGAATGGTCGGAATCAAGCAAGCGCTCCCGCGGCTTCAGCTTGGATCATCCAGCTAGCTACGCCGACGAGCATTACTGGTGCCGAAGCTGTGGCTGTGCTGCGGTCTTCACCGCAGAAGAACAGCAAGACACATACGAGCGAAAGAAGCGCTCAATCTATCAACGGAGGGTTTTGTGTAATAGCTGTTGGGTATCAAAGCGTAAAACGATTTAATTCGGGCATATCCAACTCAACCACTTCTTCTACTGCCATCAGTCTAACGTCGGCGTTCAACGCGTACGCCAACATGGGCCATGGCTTCGCCATTGTCATGGCCCATGTTGGTGCCCTTGAAGCCTCCTCGAAAACCTGATCCAGTTGGTAGTAGAGAATCCTAGCAAATGGAGTCTCTAGATGAAGAAGTCCCGATTCACTGACAGCCAGATCGATGGCATCCTGCGGGAGGTCGAGCTTGGTGCCAAGGTTGACGAGACGTGCCGCAAGCACGGTATCAGCGAGCCCACGTACTACAAGTGGAAGAGCCAGTTCGCTGGCATGAGCGTCTCGAGCCTGTCGCAGCTGCGAGAGCTGCAGGAAGAAAACGCCAGGTTCAAGCGGATGTACGCTGATCTGGCGTTGATGCACACGGCCTTGAAGGATGTTGTCGAACGAAAGCTCTGACCCCGGAGCGTCGGGAGCTGGTGGTGAAGTCACTGATGCTTGAACACGGCATGAGCCAGAGAAGGGCCTGCAAGGCCAGTGGCATTGCTCGTTCAACAGTGCGCTACAAACCTGTCGCTCGCGACGACTCCGGGGTGATCGATTTCATTGACCGGCACATAGCGGTCAATCCCCGCCATGGCTTTGGTCTGCTGTACGACAGTGCCAGGCATCAGAAGCAGCCGTGGGGCAAGACGATCCTCTGGCGCGTGTACTGCGATCTCAAGCTGAATCTGCCCCGGCGAGGCAAGAAACGCCTGCCCGCACGCGTGAAACAACCGCTGGATCAAGCAACGTCGCCCAATCAGCACTGGAGCTGCGATTTCATGTCGGATGCACTGTGGTCGGGCAGGCGGTTCAGAACCTTCAACGTCATCGATGAATTCAACCGTGAAGCACTGCGAATCGAGATCGACACGAGCCTGCCAGCGACTCGGGTTGTACGCGCCCTCAATGAGCTGGTGGAAGTGCGTGGAGCGCCACTGTCACTTCGCCTGGACAACGGCCCGGAGTTCATCGCACAGGCCTTGGCGGACTGGGCCAAGGCAAAAGGGATTGAGCTGCGCCACATCCAACCGGGCCAGCCCACTCAGAATGCCTTCGTGGAGCGATTCAACAAGACCTACCGAACAGAGGTGCTGGACTGCTACGCCTTCGATTCCCTGACCGAGGTCAGAGCCATGACCGAAGACTGGATTCAGCGCTACAACCATCACCGACCACACGAATCACTGGGCCGAATCCCGCCTGTCGAGTATCGTGTGAAACAATTTCCAAACCTCTACTTTTGACTGGCACAGGAAATCGAGGAGACTTCAACCGAGAACTTTCTTCCGGAACTGTGCCAGCCTCAATGCTCAGTAGCGTCGCCAAAGACCTAGTCCTTGTGCGGTGGGGACAGCAACAGAACGCCACCGCGCCCAACAACTGATTTTTTAAGCTATGCAAAGAACTCGCGTGCATCACGCGTTCCTTAGTCTCTTCTTCGCTCTGGCAACTGCGTTTGCTGTCGGGCCGGCCTTGGCGCAGACCGAAGCGAGAGCGCTGCAGATGGTTCAGGCTTTAGGGCTCGGAAAGAATCTGGAAGCAATGAGCTATAAGGTTGCCAAGGTCTCGCAGACGCACCTCGGTGTTGCATCAAAAGTCGGCCCGCAAAAGGCAGATCAATGGCTTCGGGAAGAGTTGATCGCTACCGTGCCAAAGTATCAAGATCGGTGGGACAGGAATCTCGCTCAGGCTTGGGCGCCGTTGCTGACAGCTGAGGAGCTAGAGTCGGTAGCGACAAAGAAGCGGGGATCTCCTCACTTTGCAAAGTTCATGTCTCTGCGGAATCAAGCTGGGGCAGCCATGCAAGCAAAGTCTCAAGCATTGCTTGCCACAGTGGTGGCAGAAGCTTTGAAGGGGGAATTGGCCAAGGTACCTTCGAAGTGAAGGGGCTGTCAATCTAACTGCTGGCGACCACTTCCACGAGTCGTCGCCACCTTCGTCCGCCCGCGGCGTTGCGAGCGCAGAAGCGTCAAGCACCATAACAACGCGAATCATGTTCTTCGCGGCCAAGGGTGGAGCGCTGTGCGGGCCGGCTCGCACCGGTCGCGTCGAGCTTTCCAGGACTGGCGCTATGCTGATTTACGCGGGAGACAGACCAGAGTTGGCGGGTAGTGGCAATGGGGTAAATTGAAGAGCAGAGGCTGACTCAAAATCGGTCAGCTATGGCCCATCAAAGCGCCACTCAAAAGGCGCAGGGTCGATGGAGGTCGACAGCGGCGTTGCAAACCACAAAGCGACCAGGTGGAATGCAGCCGTGACATCCCCACACATCCGATCTCGTGAGTAGACATGTGCATTTGCGGATGAGGTCTTTGCACAGCTTTCTTAAGTATCAGCAAATTAAGCATCAACAAATGCAGTTCCGAGTAGCAACGCGACAAGATTTACCGGTCGTCGCCGGAGTGCTGACCGCAGCCGCAACGCATTTGCGCGCAAAAGGTTTGGGCTTGTGGTCGTCGTCGGAGGTCAGCGAATCGGCGATCTCGGCACATGTCAACGAAGGTCTGTATCACATTGGCTTCGATGGCTTGGAAGCTGTGGGCGTCTTTAGGCTCCAGACCAGTGATCCGATGTTCTGGCCTGAGATTTCCGAAGGGACCTCAGCGTATTTGCACAAACTCGCTGTACTCCCTGCGAAGCAAGGCCAACGGTATGCGCACTCGCTCCTGGGTCATGCAGTCGAACTCACCCGCGAGAAGGGATTTGGCTTTCTTCGCCTAGACTGCAAACGTGGGCGACCGAAACTGCGAATGGTCTATGAGAGCTTCGGCTTTCGGAACCATAGCCAGATTAGTCTCAACGGCCATGCTTTCGATCGATTTGAGTTCGCTGTCGAGTCGCATGATGCTTAACAGTTCTTTCCATCGGACCGCCTTCGGTTGCTCGCTGAAATCACGCGGTAAGCCGCACGTTCACCATCTTTGCCGATCTGCTCGATGCGTTGCTCGTCCTCGGCACATCGGTTTGGGGCTGGCTTGACGTGGCCGCGGGGTTCGGCACAGCATTCCTTGCCTGGTCCACAGTAGAGCATCAACCTGCACGCGGCCTCGTGAGTGCAGTTGCCTTTCTCGTTACGTTCATTCTGTTTCCTTGGCTAGAGTTCGGCAAGCGCAAGAAGTAGCCCATGCAGGATCGCGCCGAAATCTATTGCCCCAAGTGTGAGTGGCGCCCTTCGTTCGAAGACCGTTGGGTCTGCACTCCGTCGTGTGGCTAGGTGTGGCACACGTTCTGGACCCGTGGCGTATGCCCTGGATGTGCAGTTCGCTGGCCCCACACTCAGTGCCTTGCATGTGGTGACTTCTCGCCGCACGAGGCTTGGTATCACTATCCGCCCGGGTCTGAGCAGACTTCGCACGCAGATCGAGTCCCCACCGACAGTGTGTCCTGATAGACCGCCGTATATGGACTCTCCTTCAACAGCAAGGGACTATGACCTATTGTTGACCTTGAGGTAAAGCGCCTGTCGCCGTTTATTCGGCATCTCTGGTGGGATCGGCAAAGTTTTGTGCCGATATGGAATCTCCGTCACCGAACCGCTGTACGCTGCAAACGGCCGCGAAGAAGGAGACGGAAGAGCTGTCGGCGCAAAGCGGATTGGGTGGATCCCGGTTGGCCATGATGGCCGATCAAACCCGCCGGCAGGTGAGATGGCGTGAAGCGGTCAATGGGGGGAAGGGAGGAAGAGTCGTAGGATCAGGCCGGCATGGCGAAACTTTGCCGGCGCTCTCGGCCACTTTGGAGGATCTGAGCACACTGCGCGGGCCATTGATCGTCGGCTGAGGGGTTTGGAGAGCGGATTTGGTCAGATCGACGGCCAAGGTAGTAGCATGCATGTCGGACTCCTTTCGTTTGCTTATGACCCTGATCCGCGCGCCGATGAAGACCATTGCGCTGTGATGGCGCAAACCGACAGGGGAGCCCATCCCACCATTGGAGCGGATTCGCTCCGGCAAGCCGGGCGCGAGCCATTCAAGCGTCCGTCAATAGATACTCAAGAAACAGGAGATACGGCATGTTCAGCCATGTGATGGTAGGTACCAATGACCTTGAGCGCTCCAAGCGCTTTTATGACGCCGTTCTCGGCGTACTTGGCGTCGGTGAGCCTCACCGCAACGTCAACGCAACTGGGCTACAAGGCTGTTCTACCGCCATGACCACGGGACCTTCTGCGTGAGCGAGCCTATCAACGGGGATTCTGCAACGTTTGCCAATGGTGGCACCATCGGTTTCAAGTGCAGTTCGCCTGAGCAGGTAAAGCAGTTCCATGACGTGGCCGTTTCCAACGGAGGCGAATCCATCGAAGAACCGCCAGGATTGCGAGAGGGAAGTCTGGGGCCTTTGCACCTCTCCTACGTCCGCGACCCGGACGGACACAAGCTCTGTGCCATGCACCGCCCGACGAAGTAGGTGTGGCGGGGAAAGCGAAGCGGCCGGCTTCGCTGAACGCCCGCTTGGCAACCCGGCTCCTTTGAGGCTTCTCGAAAATGTAAGACGCCGCCAGGGCCAGCGTTTGCTGGCCAGGCGCAAATCGGTTGTTGCAATGGGCCTGCGCCAAGGGCACTGGCGGCGGTTGACGCTGCGTTCAGTCGATGAGCCTGCTCAGAATCGCTTTTACACACACGCTGACGTCAGCAGACAAGACATGCAACCCACACAAGAGTCTCTCCCGCCCGAAGTCAAAGCGGCGCTTGATCGCGGGAACAAGATCGAGGCGATCAAGCTGTTGCGACATGTGACCGGGTTGGGCCTCAAAGAAGCCAAAGAAGCGGTCGAGCGCGTTGAAGCAGGTGGCTCTCTGAACATGCCGCACAAGGTCTTCAAAGGGGCGGGGAGCGCAGGAATCGCAAGTCTTCTTCTGCAAGGCAACAAGATCGAGGCCATTCGCTTGTACCGGGAGCAGAACGGTGTCGGGCTGAAAGACGCTAAAAAGGCCGTCGAGGCCATGTTGGCCGATCAGCAAGACTCGACCTCGGCCCTGGCTCCTGGCGAAGTTCAGCGCTCCTCCGGCCTCTTGTGGTTTGCGGTCGCCGTCGTTGCTGGCGTTGTGGCTGCCTATTTTTTCTTCTAGGGGACCTCTGCACAACCTGCGCCGTGCGCGCCGTGTGGAAGTGAATGTTCTGCGGGCCAACGCCAACCAGGTGTGCAGCCGGGGTCTTTTGGCAGAGTGGATTGCTTGCGACCTTGCGACCCGGAGACACTCTGCTGGCGAGTCACCTGTGGTGAAAGGATTGGCGCTGCGTTGTTCAGTCAACTCGGCGTCTGCTGCGGTGTGAGCTTTTTGCGGCCAAGGCCTGTCCAAAGCAACCACAGACAAAACAGAGATTCGGCCAACAGCGGCACCGCATAGGCGGGAGCAAATGCTTCGGAAAAAGCGGGTGTCAGCATGCGAATGCTGCTGCCCGCCAGGTAGACGAGGCCCGCGGCCATCAGTAGAGGGCCCATCATGCTAGGCGCCCAGGTTGTGCGCACCAGCAGCCACCCGGTGAGCACCGAGTTGACGCCAAAGAACACCAAGCCAAGGTCGTAGCCCTGGGCATGGGCCTGTAGTTGATGTGTCGCGAGGGCGGCGACGCCATCGCCTAGCATGGTGGAGGCTGCTGTACCGCTGGCCAGCAACGCGACACTCTGCAGTTTCAGCAGGTTGGCACCTAGCACAGCTGCCTGCAGCAGCCGCAAGATCATGGCAGAGAGGGCCAGCAATGGGCCATGCGCGTAGAGCAAACGGTACAGCAACAGGGCCAGCGCCGCGTCTGCCAGCAGCATCACGCAATCTGCGGCGATGCTGGCGCGCACCCATGGCAGCGAAGCCCGGAGGTTGTCGAGCGTCCCCGCGGGGTCATTTTCCAAGAGCAGGGGCGCGCGCACGGCGGCTTCGCTCCAGACGCCTGCAATGATGATGAGCAGATAGAGAGCCCCCGCCCAGGCAGTGGCAGCGCGGCGTTGGAAATGCCCTTCGGGGTCAACGGCATGAAGCATCGGTGTAGAGGTCGTCATGGTTCTTCTGTTATTTCTGCGTTGTGCGTCCAGGTGTTTTTGAGCGCTGGTTGGCGGACTGCACTGTGAGAACTCCCATGGAGCTTTGGCCGTCATGCTTGCGCACCATCAGGCCTTCAACTTGAAACTTTGGCCAACGATTGGGCGCCCGAATGGCCCGAACGCAGATGGGCTGCAGAGGTGGTCGCTGAGTCAGGGCGCGATGCGAGAGGCGCCGCCGCCCGTTGCCCCCACGCTACCGAGATCAGGACGATGAGGACGCCCATGCCTTGCGCCATCGAAAGGGTCTGGTGCAGGGCCAGCCAGCCAATGATCACGGCGGTCACCGGGCTCAACAGGGCAAGCAAGGAAACCGTGGCAGGCCCGAGGCGTTCCAACCCCCTGAACCACAGGAAATAGGTGAGTGCCGCGCCGATCAGTCCCAGGTAGATGAGACCACCCACGTTGGCTGCGTTCAGTGCGGGCAAGGGAGGCTCAGACAGCCATGCAATGGGCAAGAGCATCAACCCGCCGGCCGATAGCTGCCAGGCCGTGAATGGCAGCGGGGCCGTGCCAGCCTGCCATTTTCGGCTGAGCACGGTGCCAGCGGCCATGGCGACCGCACTGCCCAGGCCTGCGGCCAGCCCGAGCGGGTCCAGCGCTGCAGCTGGCGTCAACACCAGCAGTGCCACGCCTGACGCTCCCATGATGGCGGCAACCACCGAAGCCGCCCGGATGGGGGTGCCCAGCCATCCCCGTGCCAGCAGCAGCACCAACAGCGCCTGTGCGGACCCCAGCGTTGCAGCCACGCCGCCGGGCAGTCGCTGAGCGGCGACGAACAGCAGTGTCCAGAACGTCGCGAAATTGAGTGCGCCCAGCGCGAACACCTGGCCGAGCTGCTTGCGCTGTGGCAGTTGCCGCACAACAGCCAGCAACAACAGACCGGCAGGCAGCGCGCGCAGCATGGCCAGTGTCATTGGGTGCCCTGAGGGCAGCCATTCGGTGGTCACGAAATAGGTACTGCCCCAGACGGCGGGAGCAAGACCAGTCAACAACAATTGGGCCGTGCGGTTCATGGTGTGACCTCCGTGGCAGTGACGAGGCTCAACTGCATGTCCAACTGAGCTCGCAGATCTTCCAGAGTGCCGTTGCGAAGCCGCGCGCCGGACTGTTCAACGATCACGGTCGGTACCGACCGCACACCCAGCTGCCGAGCCAATGCTCGATCGGCTTCGACGGCATGGCGCGTAGCTGCGGCCTTCATTCCTTGGGCGAAGACCGTCATGTCGAAGCCCGCTTTGCGGGCCACGCTGAGAACGACATCGGTATCTGCCACGTTTCGAGACTCGCTGATGTGCGCCCGCTGCAGCGCATCAAAAAGCCGCCAATGGCCCTCGGGTCCGCCAAGCGTCTGAGCGACCTGGCAAGCCATGGCTGCTACGAGGCCATGAGGGTAGTCGAACAGAGCGTTGCGCATGCGGTCGATGGAGAAGCGTTCGGGGGTGTCACTGGCCGCTGCGCATGCCGCCCAATGCTCAAGGATGGTCGATTTGGCTTCGGCGGCCGAACCAAACGTTTCCGCCATGCGCGTTGGGCTGTCTTGCAATACAAAGGTCCGGTGCCGGATATCGAGGTTGAACTCGGTGGACAGGGCGCGCAGCCGCGGCGACAGGTTGAAGCACCAGGCGCAGACGACATCATGAAAGAAGGTCAGGGTGAGAGCGCAGGTGCCGGGCTTCATGCGGGCTCTCCCACTTCAAGGTCCGAGTCGCTTTTCAGTTCGGTATCTGCTTCGGTGGCATCGTCAGCAGCCATACCAGCCTTGAGCGCAGCAGCCACACGAGCGACGTGCCGGCCTTGAAAGCGTGCGCCAGCCAGATCGGTTTCAGTTGGGCGGCGCGAGCCGTCGGGCCCGGCGATGGTTCCTGCTCCATAGGGGGAGCCTCCCACGATTTCGTCCTGACGGGTCTGGTCCGCGAAGGTGTAGGGCATGCCGACGACAACCATCCCGAAATGAAACAGTGGTATGTGTGTGGTCAGCACCGTGACTTCGTGGCCGCCGTGCTGGCTGCCGGTGGAGGTGAACACTGCGCCCACCTTGCCTGCCAGGGCGTTGCGCGCCCAAAGTCCTCCGGCCTGGTCGATGAATTGCTTGACTGGCCCTGCCATGGTGCCGAAGTGTGTGGGTGTGCCCAGAATGATGGCGTCATACTGTGGGAGCTGGGACACCTCGATGTCTGGAGTGTCATCCGGTATGAAGCCAGCTTGCTCGCGGACCGCTGGCGGCACTGTCTCTGGGATGCGGCGAATGTCGACCTGAACGCCGTCGACGCTGCGTGCGCCTGCGGCCTCGGCCTGCGCCATGTCGCGCAAATGGCCGTAGCTGGAGTAGTAGACAACTAGAACGCGTGTCATGGTGACCTTTCCTTTCTTTCTTTCCGTGAAGAAGATGAACAGGTCACGAAGGATGAAGCAGAGCCCCTTGGAGAAACAGTGGCCCGCCGTACATTCATTCTTTACGCAAACTGAAGAATCAGTCTGGCGATGGCGGCGAAGGTGGCGACAGCGCGCTATGGAGGTGGTCGATGAAGGCCAGGGCTTTGGCATCGGTGCTTCGCCGCGAAGCCGTCATCACAAACAGGTGTCGCGTGGGTAAGGCGAAGCGCGGCAAGACTCGCACCAGAAGGCCGTCATGCTCGGCGGGGCCTGAAAGAAAATCTGGCAGGGCGCCAATGCCCTGACCTGCGACCAGGAGGTCGCGCAGCACCAGGCTGCTGCCCACCTTCAGGCGCGCCGGGTGCGATACCGTAGCCGGTATCGAAGCCGAACCATCAAGGCCATGATGAAGTGTCCACGTCGCGGTGTCGTCCGCATGCAGGTAGCCAATGGTGTCGTGATCGATCAGCGCGGAAGGTGACGATGGTGTTCCGCGCCGGGCCAGATAGGTTGGCGACGCAAAAAGTGCTTGCTGTACCGGCGCAATTGCACGGGCTACCAGCGCCGAATCCGGCAGCGTCGCTCGAATCCGGATCGTGAGGTCATAGCCCCCTTCGATCATGTCCACCACCCGGTCATCAAAGCTCAGGCTCAACTCCACCTCGGGGTGACGCTTGACGAACGCTGGCAGCAGGCCTGACAGCACCGTCACGCCAAACGAGTGTGGCGCATTGACACTGAGCCGCCCGCGTATCTGACCCGCGGCCTCGCGAACCACCGCTTCCGAACGCTCAATGTCGGCCAGGATACGCCGCACCTCTTCGTAGTAGAGCCTCCCATGCTCGGTCAGGGACATGCGCCGCGTGGTGCGTGCCAGCAGGGAGCAACCGAGGCTTTCTTCCAGGCGCTTCAAATCGGCACTGAGCAGTGCGGGTGACACCCCCAGATCATCAGCCGCCCTGGCAAAGCTGCCGCGTTCCACGATCCGGCAAAACGCCTTCATCACCGAAAGTTTGTCCACGTCTTTCCCGTCCTCGTTGTGTCGGTTCACTTCTCGCACTGCATGGCATGCGAGTCATGAGTCGCCTTCTGGCAGTATAGGCAGGCACATCCCGTTTGCTCTTGTCTAGTCTTGTTTTGTCTCGTCTCGTCTCGTCTGATCGGACTTGGTTGTCAAGACAGCCTTGCCAAGGCAAAGTACGGCAGGTTGAGATGGTGGTGGCTCGATCGTGTTGAACGCGCCGTCCACCATTTGCACCGGCACCGCCTATTTGCACCGATTTCCGCAGAGAGATAGAGAAACATGCACGGTCCCAGCCCAGAGAACAAGCACCCCATGGCAGGGTTTCCACAGGTGTGTTTCATCAAGAACACGGTAACGAACCCTAACATCGAGATTGGCGACTACACCTACTACGATGACCCTGAGGATTCTGAGAATTTCGAGCGGAATGTGCTCTATCACTTCCCGTTCATTGGCGACAAGCTGATCATCGGAAAGTTCTGCGCCATTGCGCGAGGCGTCAGGTTCATCATGAACGGCGCCAACCACAAGCTTTCTGGCGTGTCGACCTATCCGTTCCAGATCTTCGGCAGTGGCTGGGAGAAGGTGATGCCTGCGCAGGGCGATTTGCCATACAAGGGGGACACGGTCATTGGCCATGACGTTTGGATTGGCTATGAGGCTTTGATCATGCCCGGAGTGCGCATTGGCAATGGGGCCATCATCTCCTCGCGCTCCGTGGTGGTCTCCGACGTGCCGCCGTATTCGGTGGTGGGCGGCAATCCTGCTGTGCCGTTGAAGCAGCGTTTCTCAGACGCAGAGGTTGATGCGCTGAACGCCATTGCCTGGTGGAACTGGCCGCCCGAGAAGATCACGGCGCACCTGGATAAGATCGTCTCAGGCGATGTGGGCGCTTTGAAGGCGTGCGCGGATGAACAATGAGAGGTGTCGGGTGAGGGGCAGGAGACCTTCTTGACGGCAGTGTTTGGAGCCAATATGGATATCGCGAGTTACGTTCGAGAAATGTTTGAGTTGGCTGTTGAAGGAGAGCTTCAAGGGTTTTGGTTCTGGGCTTCGCTGTACCTTTTTTTGTTGTGCTCGGTTTCCGCATGGTTTCAGATACGCACCCGGTTCTGGAGAGCGACGGAGGGCGTAATGATCAATCTCAGCGTTCGCCCTTTCGGAGCCAATGCTGATTCGAACGAACGCAAGTACCGCAGCAAGGCGCTGTATACCTACACTGTAGACGGTCAGGCATATGAGGGTTCCAGAATATCGCCCTGGGTTTTCGTGACCAATCACAACGCCAGGAAAATTCTTGAGATGCAACTGGCCAAGGTAGAGAGGCTTTCAGGCGAAAGGGTTGTGGTTCATTACGATCCGAAAAAGCCTCAGAAGAGCTATCTCATCGTTGCAGGTTGGGCGGGCATTTTCATCTCCCTCTTGGTGGCGTTGCTCCCCCTGCTGGCATATGTGGGCCGATTCCATTTGTAGGATCGAGGATCGGGGATCGCAAGGCTTCTTGTCGTCCGCGTTCAAAGAAGCAAAGTTGTGCCTGCCGCCAGCCGGGTGATGCTCCGCGTATCGATGCAATGCCTGCCATGATGACCACAAATGGGGAGAGGAAAAATCAAAGTCGCTACGATGACGGCTTGGTGTTTGCGCAGCGATCTCTGTGATCGCCGTTGCCAAGCAGTGTCTCGTTTCGATCCTGTTCACTTCATCGGCTATCTCTCATGGACTCCTCCGGTAACACCTCTTCTGGCTCCCTCCGTCCCGCTGTCATGAAGATCGACTTTGTGTCTGATGTGTCGTGCCCCTGGTGTGCCATCGGTCTGGCTTCCCTTCAGGAGGCGCTGGTAGCTCTGGAAGGTGAGGTCGAGGCAGAGCTGCATTTCCAGCCGTTTGAGCTCAACCCTCAGATGGGGCCAGAAGGCGAAGATGTGGCAGAACACTTGACGCGGAAATATGGCAGCACGCCGGAGCAGCAAACGCAGATTCGCGAGACCATTCGTCAACGCGGCGCTGAAGTGGGTTTCAGCTTCAAGCCCGAGGGCCGTGGCCGGCTCTGGAACACTTTCAACGCCCATCGTCTGCTGTGCTGGGCAGAAGCAGAGGGCGAGCCCGGGCAGCAGCATTCGCTCAAGCGGGCCTTGCTGGAGGCCTACCATGGCCGTGGCGAGAGCCCGGCGGACGACGAGGTGCTCCTGCGCGCGGCAGCAGCGGCAGGCTTGAACGTGGACCGGGCGCAGGCCGTGCTGGCCAGCGACGACTTTGCTGAGGAGGTGCGCGAGCGCGAGCAGTTTTTTGCGCGCAACGGCATACAGTCGGTTCCTGCCGTGATCATCAACCAGCGGCACCTGATTTCCGGGGGGCAGCCGGCAGCCGTGTTCGAGCAAGCCTTGCGGGAGATCGCGGCTGATGCTTGAAGCTGGCGCAAGGCCGAAGACACAGATCAAAGATGGAAGCATGGGTTTCGCCGGCCGAGAGTGGAATCGTCAAGGGCTACCTGCCGGGCTTGACCGAGCGCGTGGCCGAGTTGCACGCCACCTACTATGCGCGGGAGTGGAACTTCGGGCATTTCTTTGAGGCCAAAGTGGCCACGGAGCTGACGGCGTTTCTGCAGCGTTACGACACCGTGCGGGACGGCATCTGGTCCATCCAGCGGAACGGGCAGGTGCAAGCCACGGTCTCCATTGATGGCAGTGAGCCGGGCCACGGTGATCGCACAGCACACCTCCGCTGGTTCATTGTCTCGGACACACTCAGAGGCAATGGCGCGGGGAATGCCTTGATGTGTGAGGCGCTGGACTTTTGCCGGCAGACCGGTTTTGCCAGCGTGTATCTGTGGACCTTCCAGGGTCTGGAGGCAGCCCGGCACCTTTACCTGAAGCACGGGTTTGAGCTGGCGGAACAGCACACAGGCTCTCAGTGGGGCACGCAGGTCACGGAGCAGCGCTACGTGTTGACGCTGGTGTGAAGGCTATGCCTGTTCGCGCAGCGCCTGCGCGCGGGCGCGGATGGCGTCCAGCTTCTCGTCAGACAGGCGTGCCAGGTTCTTGAGCTGCATGCGCATGCGCGGGTTGTCTTGTAGTGTGGCTTCGTGCCGCTGCAGAAAGTCCCAATACAAGGTGGTGTAGGGGCACGCCGTGTCGCCAGTGGATTCGGCCGGGTCGTAGCGGCAGCCCTGGCAGTAGTTGCTCATTCGCTGCACATATTTGCCGCTGGCTGCGTAGGGCTTGCTGCCCAGCAGGCCGCCGTCGCCAAACTGGCTCATGCCCAGGGTGTTGGGCAGCTCCACCCATTCCACCGCGTCCACGTACACACTGAGGTACCACTCGTGCAAGGCTTGCGGCTTCACGCCGAGCAGCAAGGCGTACAGGCCGGTGACCATGAGGCGCTGAATGTGGTGCGC